>NZ_JAUSWX010000001.1:1219657-1524571 GCF_030815405.1 Agromyces albus
GGAGATCGCGCACGTGGCTCAGGTCGTGCTCGATGCGCCCGGTCTCGAGCCATTCGCCGAGCTTGTCGACCGCCCAGTCGTCGGTGAAGTCCGTGCTCCAGAGCGCGGAGTGCTCGACCCCTGCCTTCGTGAGGCTCGCGGTGAGGTTCAGGAGCCCGACGAGGCCTGGGAAGTCGCCCGCCCAGTTCGCGACGACGAGGATCGGGCCGCGGTGCGTGCGAAGGCCCGCGAGCACGTGGTGGCTGTACTGCCAGACCGCTTCGACGACGACGAGCGGCGCTTCGGGCGGGAGTGTCTTGAAGACCTCGATGCCGGCGCGCTGGCTGTCGATGAAGCCGTGCCCGGTGAGCTCGTCGACGCCGTGACCGCGTTCGACCGACCAGCCGAGTCGTTCGACCGCCGCGGCGAAGTCGGCTTCGAGGTGCTCCTGCGTCGGCCAGCACTTCGTGTTGGCACTCAGCCTGAGGTCGCCGGATGCCACGGTGTAGACGGTGCCGGGCGCGGCGGTGCGCGGATGGCGCCTGGCCGGAAGGGTGTACTGCATCATGGTTCTCTTCCTACTCGTTCTCGGTCGTGTTCATGGGTCCATCTGGCGATGTCGACTCCCAGCACTGCCCGTACGGCCATTCGCGATCCTCCTCGATCCGGATAGAGGACAGCGTTGCAGAAATCGATTTCACGCGCAAGCAGGTTGCCTGATCGCGTTCCGCGTGCGCGGCGTCACCGCACGTGCGCGAGGGCGTTCTCGGGATTGGTCGACACCTCGTTGCGCAGCACGACCGTGCGCGGCGGCCGGTCGTCGCCGTTGATGCGGTCGAGCAGCATCGTTGCGGCGGTTCTGCCCATGGCGCGCGCGGGCACGTGCACGACGGTCATGCCCGCGGGAGCGAGGGCGGCGAACGGAAGGTCGCCGAACGCGGCGAAGCCGAACGTCTCGGGCGAGCTCCCGGCGCCGTAGAGCACCTGGAGGGCGCCAACGCTCATGAGGTTGTTCGCAACGAAGACGGCGTCGGGCGGCTCGGGCAGCGCCAGGAGTCGCTGCATCGCCGCGCGCCCGCCGTCGACGCGGTAGTTCGCGTGCTCGAGGAGCGCCTCGTCGGGCGTGAGGCCGGCCGAGCGCACGGCGTCGCGCCATCCGTCGGCTCGGTGCTGCGCCGTCTCGACGTCACTCGGGCCTGTGATGCAGCCGATCCGCTTGAAGCCGTGCGTGACGAGGGCGCTCGTGGCGGCCATGCCGCCGGCACGGTTGTCGACCATGACCGCATCGATGTCGAGTCCGTGCGGGCCGCGGTCGACGGCGACGACGGGTCGGGACCGGGAGAGCAGCGGATGCAGGTCGCTGTCGTCGCTCGCCGCCGCGATGATGATGCCGGCCATATTCTCGAGCACCGCGATGTCGATGTACTGCGCTTCCTTCGCGACGTCCTCGTCGGAGTTGCAGAGCACGACGGAGAACCCGGCTGAGCGGGCGGCATCCTCGACGCCCCGGGCGAGCGAGGTGAAGAACGGGTTCTCGATGTCGGGGATGATGAGTGCGATGATCTCGCTGTGCCGACGCCGGAGGGTGCGCGCCGTGCGGTTCGGCGTGTAGGCGAGCTGGGCCGCGGCCGCGCGCACGAGGACGGCCTTCTCCTCCGACACGTTGTTGCTGTTGAAGACGCGCGAGACCGTCGCGGGCGAAACGCCGGCGAGCTTTGCGACCTCGTAGATGGTGGCCACAACTCCTCCAATCGAACGGGACGCCGGTCTGTTGACAGTCTCGGACGCGATCCCTACAGTGAACACTACTTGCCTGAAATCGATTCCAACAGTGCAGCAGGACGGTGTCGTCGAAAGCTCCTCCCTCCGCTGCGCGGAGAGAGACCCACTGTGCACCACTCCAACATCGCCGGCCTCCGCCGGGCGCAGACCCGCTCGATCAGCCCTGAGAACTTCGACGGCGCGATCGGCGGTGGCGGCCGCGCCGTCGACGGAACCGGCGCCGCTGCCTCGCGCGACCTCGGCGTCGGCTGGAAGGTCTCGCCGAGTGTCGTCGTGAAGGCGGGCCAGACCTTCGACCTCGCGCGCATCGGGGGCGCCGGCAGGATCACGCACATCTGGATCACCACCCACAAGGACAACTGGCGCACGCTCGTGCTGCGGGCCTACTGGGACGGCGCAGAGGAACCGGCCGTCGAAGTGCCCTATGGCGACTTCTTCTGCCATGGCTGGGGCGAGTTCGCGCAGGTCTCCTCGCAGGTGATCGCCGCCAACCCCTTCGGCGGCTTCAACTCCTACTGGCCGATGCCGTTTCGCACCGGCGCACGACTCACGATCGAGAACACCTCGGTCGTCGACGTCGTCGTGTACTACCAGGTGACGTACGAGCAGGGCGGCGACGTCGCCGACGATGGCTACTTCCACGCGCAGTGGCGCCGCAGCAACGTGCTCGCGCACGCGGCGACCCACACGATCCTCGAGGGCATCGAAGGGCGCGGCCACTACGTCGGCACCTATCTCGCCTGGGGTGTGAACAGCAACGGCTGGTGGGGCGAGGGCGAGCTCAAGTTCTACCTCGACGCCGACGAAGAGTACCCGACCATCTGCGGCACCGGCACTGAGGACTACTTCGGCGGCGCCTGGAACTTCGACGTACCGGGCCGCGGGTACACCGAATTCACCACGCCCTACCTCGGCATGCCGCAGGTGATCAGACCCGACGGACTCTACGTGAGCCAGCAGCGCTTCGGGATGTACCGCTGGCACCTGCCCGACCCCATCGTCTTCCACGAGCGGATGTCGAAGGTCGATGTGCAGGCGCTCGGCTGGCGCAGCGGCTGGCGCTACCTGCCCCTCCAGGACGACATCGCCTCGACCGCCGTCTTCTACCTCGACCGGCCGGTCGCGAACCGTCCGCCCGCGCCCGACGCCGATGCGATGGAGATCCACCTCGGCAGCGCGCCCGTTCCCGACCTCGGCTCCGAGCCGCCGCGGGCCCCGCAGGGCTGAGCACGACGACGACGGATGCCCCGGGGCGCCCGCCCCGGGGCATCCGCATTACCACTCCTACTTCATGCCAGCGAGGCGCACGCCGTTCACGATGTAGCGCTGGAACACGAGCAGGAGCGCGATCGTCGGCAGTGCGGCGAGGGTCGAGCCGGCCATGAGCAGTCCCCACTCGTTGCCTCGGTCGGAGCGGAAGTTGCCGAGGTACTGCATGATCTGGAACAGGTTCGGGTCCTGGATCGTGAGGATCGGCCAGACATAGGCGTTCCAGTACGCGAGGTACGACGCGACGCCGACGACCACGAACGGCCCCTGCGACTGCGGCAGGAAGATCGTCGTGAAGATCTTCCAGCGGCTCGCACCGTCGATGAGCGCGGCCTCCTCGATCGCGACGGGCATGTTCAGGTAGAACTGCCGGATGAAGAACATCTGGGCGGCCGCGGCGACTCCGGGGATGATGAGCACGGCGAGCGTGTTCAGCATGCCGAGGTTCGAGACCACGACGAACGACGTGAGCAGGATCGCCATCGCCGGGATGAACATCGGCGTGATGCAGTACAGCCACCAGAAGCGCTTGCCACGGAAGTCGAGGCGCGCGAACGCGTAGGCCGCGAACGAGTTCACGGTGAGGCTCAGCACTGTGAAGATGACGGCGCCGAGGAACGTGACGCCCATCGCCATCAGGAACTGCGGGTCCTGCAGGATGCTCGCGTAGTTGTCGACGATCCAGATCTCGGGGAAGAACTGGAAGGGCGAGCGGAGCACCTCGTTCTTGCCCTTGAAGCCGGCGATGAGCATCCAGGCCAGCGGGAGGAGGGCGGAGATCGCGATGAGCGCGACGAGCGCGAGCCGCGCGGCGCGGAAGAGGGGAGTGGAGGTCATGGCGGTTCCTTATCCGTCGATCGCCTTGTCGGACTTCACGAGCCGGAAGATGAGCGCGCTGATCGTGCCGAGCACGACGAACAGCAGGAGCGCGGCGGTGATCGAGAAGCTCGTTGCGTACGGGGTCGGGTCTTTGAACTGGTTGAAGATGAAGAGGTTCGGCGTCATCGTCGCGTTCACGGGGCCGCCCTGGGTCATGACGAGCGGCAGCTCGAACTGCTGGAGCGCGCCGACGAATCCCGTGACGAGCAGGAAGAGCAGCACGTTCTTCATGAGCGGGATCGTGATGTAGAAGGTCTTCTGGAGGAATCGAGCACCTTCGAGTTCTGCCGCCTCGTAGTAGCTCTCGGGGATGTCGAGCATGCCGGCGAGCATGATGAGTGCCGTGATACCCGTGACGAGCCAGATCGCCGGCACCGCGATCGCGGGCAGGGCGAGGAGCGGATCCGAGATGAAGGCGAACGGCCCCGTGCCGACGAGGCTGAGCAGCCAGTTGATGAGGCCGCCGTCGGCGCGGTACATGAAGACGAAGACGATCGATGCGATGACCGCCGACACCACGGTCGGCACGTACACGGTCGTCTTCATGAATCCGGCGAGCCGCCGGCCGAGGCCCTTGATGACGCTCGCGATGACGAAGCCGAAGATCATCTGCAGTGGAACGACGATGAGCGCGAACCGGAGGCCGACGCCGATCGCGTTCCAGAACCCCGGGCTCTCGAGCACGTACTGGTAGAACTGCATGCCGACGAACACCGGCTCCTCGTAGAAGCTGACCTCGAAGGCGCTGAGGTAGATCGAGTACACGAGCGGCCAGAAGACGAAGATGGCGAGCAGCACCACCATCGGCGCGAGCATCAGGTAGGCGGTGCGGTTGTCACGGAGGTGGGAACCGCGTCGGCGCCGCGTCAGGTTGACGACGGCGCTCGCCTCGGCGGTCACGACGGTGTCGCGAAGGGTCTGCAGGGAGGTCATATCGGTGCTCCGTTCGGGCCGGGGCGGCGGCATCCGTCTCGTGAACGGATGCCGCCGGCCGGACTGCGAGGACTACTGGGGGTTGGTGCCGGCGAGCTTCTGCTTCTCGATCACGCCGTCGATGGCGACCTGCGCCTCCTCGAACGCGGCGGCCGCATCACCGCCCTTCATGGCCTTCTCGAGCGCGGTGCCGAAGGCGACGCTGATGTCCCACGGGTAGGCGGGCTCCGCCTTGGCATACGGGAGGATCGTCTCCGAGACGACGGTCAGGAACGGGTTGCCGGATGCCTCGGGGTCGGCGGCAAGCGCCTCGCCCACGCTGATGCGGGCGGGGTACTTCGAGTACCCGCTCGCCTTGAAGAAGTCGACCATGCGCTCCGGCTCTCCAGCGACGAGCCACGAGATGAAGTCGGCGGCCCCCTCCTTCGCCTTCGACTTGGCGTCGACCGTGAGGGTCCAGCCGCCGAGCGTCGAGGTGGGCGTCGTCTGGTCGCCGTCGGCCGAGGGGAAGGCGGCGACCGCGGTGTTCGCGAGCACCTCCTTCCAGTCGGGGTTGCCGGAGAGCTGTCCGATCGCCCATGAACCGCACGCGCTCATCGCGACCGTGCCCTCGCCGTAGAACGAGCAATCCGCGTACGGATACGTCGCCTCCTGCGGCATGAGCTTCTCCTGGTAGAGCGTGCCGTAGAAGTCGGCGAGCTCGAGGTAGGCGGGGTCGGTGGCGTTCGCCTCCGACCAGTCCTCGGCGATCGGCAGGTCGCCGGCGGCGTTGTACTGGAGGCCCCAGCTCGACCAGGCGAGGTCGAGCGCGACCTGGCCGATGTTCATGCCGTAGACGCCGTCCTTGGTGAGCGCGCGCGACGCCTCGACGAGCTCGGCCCACGAGGTCGGGGGAGTGTCCGGGTCGAGCCCGGCCGCCTCGAAGAGGTCGGTGCGGTAGAACAGCACCGTCGACGGCTCCACGAGCAGCGGGTAGGCGTAGTAGCCGCCCTCCGAGGTGACGAAGTCCTGCACGTTCGGCTGGATGTCGTCGAACGCCTCGGCGTCCATGAGCTCACCGAGCTCGGCGAAGTGGCCGTTCGCGACGCCCGGCTTGATGTTGCCGTAGCTCGTCGTGCGTACGTCGGGTTGCTTTCCCGCGGCTTGCGCGGCCTTGAGCTTCTGGTCCCACGTGTCGGCGGGCACGACCTGGAGCTTGACGACCACGTCGTCTTGCGAGGCGTTGTACTCCTCGACCTGCTCCTTGAACCAGGCCTGCTGGTAGTCCTCGAACTTCTGCTGCCAGAAGGTGACGACGGACTTGCCGTCCTCCGTCGCCGGCGCGCTGTTCGCACCGCACCCGGTGAGGGCGAGTACAGCGGCGGTGAGCACGGCGGCCGGTGCTGCCCAGCGCTTTCGACTCTTGTGCATGTGTTCCTCCTTGAACGGAGACCCTGTCGGGCCTCGTGGGTGACCTAGCCGGCTGTGGCGAGGTCGAGCTTGTACCAGAAGACGTTGTAGGGGCCCCACTGCGAGAGCGTGAAGTACATCGTGCGGCCGTCGTCGGAGATGAACCGGGGGGAGAGGAAGGGCGCGTAGAGTCCGGGCAGCTCCGATTGCGTGATGAGCGTCGTGGGTTCGCTCCATGGGCCCCATGGGGTGATGCCCTCGTAGAGCGCGGCGTCGGAGTTGTCGATCATCGTCGTCATCACCCACCGCTCGAGGCCCGGGTTCCACTGCACCGACAGCTCGCCGGTGGCGCGGTCGATGACGGTGGCGGCGTCTTCCGCGGCATCCGACCAGAAAGGTCGACCTGCGGCGTCGGTGCCCGAGAAGTACCGGTAGGCGCTCGCCGTCTCGACCTCGCGCTCGGCCACCTTCATGAGTTGCACGCTGCCGAGCCGCCCGGCTGGGATGCCCCAGAAGTAGAGATCGTCACCGACGTGCGCGACGCTCACCTGCTGGAATCCTCCGCCACCGGGCCACACCATGTCGTCGAGCGACCGCCAGGTCGTGCCGTCGTCGTCGGAGCGCGCGAGCCCAGCGTGATTCGTCTCCCACTCGCCGGGCTCACCCCAGCGGCGCACCGACATCGAGTGCAGGTAGAGGTCGCCGTTCGCCTCGAAGCCATACGTCGGGATGACGGTCATCTCGTCGCCGTCGACCTTCTTCGACGGCAACGCCTCGGTCGCCCAGCCGAGGTCGTCGGTGACGAACCCGTCGAGCGAGATGCCGTCGCTCGGATCGTCGTCGGTCGAGTGGGCCAGCACGTTCGAACGCCAGATTCCGCCGGTGCCGCCGAAGGCATCGCCGGGTCGTTCGCCGAACGTGTCGCCGAAGACGAACCAGGTGCGGCCGTCGGCCTCGAACATCGATCCGAGGTCGGTGCCGGCGACCATGGCGCTCCCCGTGTCGTTCGCGGAGTCGGGGCCGGTGAGCTGGCTGATCCGCTCGACGCCGGCGACGCCAGTGATCACGAACTCGGCATCCGCCGCGCCGCCCGTCATCGCTCCGACATCGTTCGCGCAGGCGACGAGGAATGCGGCGCTCGCCATGAGCACCGCTGTCGCAACCATCCGCTTTCGCACATCAGGCACGTGCTCCCTCTCGTCGGCGAGTGAATAGCGACCAGTAAAGGGCATGAAATCGATTTCGTCAAGCGTGTGGGCAATTGTGTGCCGAGACCGTTGCTTTGGCGGCTGGAGAGCACGAAACCGATTACGCGTTCCCAGCGCCCGCGTCATCCGTGGCACAAATCGTGCGCCGAGCGAGAGCGTGGCGCAGGAAGGCTGCGGCCGGCGATCGAACGTCGCGTGCGCCCGGGCGATAGGCTCGATGTCAGAAGTGACCGAGCGCAATGAAGCGCAACGAGAGGCAATGGAGCCCTGTGTCGACACCGACCGCACACCCGTCCACCCCGGAGAACGTCGAGGCCATGGAGGCGAGCATGCACCTTCCCGATCGAGACGTGCCGACGCGAACCGAGACCGATTCGCTCGGGAGCGTCGAGGTGCCGGCCGATGCCTACTGGGGCGTGCACACGATGCGCGCCCTCGAGAACTTCCCGATCACGAAGCGGCCGATCTCCGTCTATCCCGAGCTCGTCGTCGCGCTCGCGTCGGTGAAGCAGGCAGCCGCCCGCGCGAACCGCGAGGTCGGCGTGCTCACCGCGCAGAAGGCCGCCTGGATCGACGAGGCGTGCCAGCGCATCATCGACGGCGAGCACCACGACCAGTTCGTGGTCGGGGTGATCCAGGGCGGCGCCGGCACGTCGACCAACATGAACGCGAACGAGGTCATCGTGAACCTCGCCCTCGAGATCGCGGGATACCCGAAGGGTCGCTACGACATCCTGCACCCCATCGACGACGTGAACCGCAGCCAGTCCACGAACGACACGTACCCCACGGCGGTCAAGCTGGCCATGACCTTCTCGCTCACGACGATGCTCACGGAACTCGACAAGCTGCGGATCGCATTCGGGCGCAAGGGCCGCGAGTTCCACGAGATCTTGAAGGTCGGCCGCACGCAGCTGCAGGATGCGGTGCCGATGACGCTCGGCCAGGAGTTCCATGGGTTCGCGACGACGCTCGGCGAGGACATCGAGCGTCTCCGCGAGACGATCAAGCTGCTGCTGGAGGTGAACCTCGGCGCGACCGCCATCGGCACCGGCATCACCGCCGACCCGGGCTATGCCGAAGCGGTCGTTCGCCATCTCCGCGCGATCACCGGGCTCCACCTCGAGCCCGCGCCCGACCTCATCGAGGCGACCAGTGACACCGGCGTGTTCATGACGTTCTCGAGCGCGCTCAAGCGCAGTGCGATCAAGCTCTCGAAGATCTGCAACGATCTGCGACTGCTCTCGTCGGGCCCGCAGGCAGGCTTCGGCGAGATCAACCTTCCTCCGAAGCAGGCGGGGTCGAGCATCATGCCGGGAAAGGTGAACCCGGTCATCCCCGAGGCGGTCAGCCAGGTCGCCTACGCCGTCGCGGGGGCGGATGTCACGGTCACCATGGCGGCCGAGAGCGGCCAGCTGCAGCTCAATGCGTTCGAGCCTGTCATCGCGCACTCCCTGCTGCAGTCGATCACCTGGATGCGCCAGGCCTGCTGGACGCTTCGCGTCAATTGCGTCGACGGCATCACGGCGAACGTCGAGCGCCTCGACGCGATGGTGGCCTCGAGCGTGGGCGTCATCACCGCACTCATCCCGTTCATCGGCTACTCGGCAGCGTCGTCGATCGCCAAAGAGGCGCTGCGATCGGGCCGGCCGGTCGCCGATCTCGTCGTCGAATCCGGACTCATGACTCGGCCCGACGTCGAACGGCAGCTCGCGCCGTCGCGGCTCTCGGGCATGCACACGATCACGCAGGCGATCCCCGTGGTGGACGTGCAGGGCGAGCCGTCGGAGTAGCCGACCGGCGGGTGGTGGCATCGCGCGCCACCCGCCCGGCTACACCACGCGGCAGTGGGTGGTCAGTGAACCGATGCCGCCGATGGAGACGGTGACCGTCGCGCCGTCGTGGAGGAAGACCTGCGGGTTGCGCGAATAGCCGGCGCCGCCGGGGCTGCCCGTGGAGATGAGCGTGCCGGGCGGAATGGTCGCCGACCGCGAGAGGTAAGCGATGATGTCGGCGACGCTGCGCACCATCTCGCTCGTCGAGGCGTCTTGCAGCATCCGGCCGTCGACGTTCGTGGTGAGCCAGAGGTCTTGCGGGTCGGCGATCTCGTCGGCGGTCACGACGACGGGCCCCGTCGGCGTGAACCCGTCGAACGACTTGCACCGCGACCATTGCGCCTCGCTGAACTGCAGGTCGCGAGCCGTGATGTCGTTCACGACGGTGTAGCCCCACACGTAGTCGAGGGCGTCGTGCACGTGGACGTTGCGGGCCGGCCTGCCCATGATGACGCCGAGCTCCGCCTCGTAGTCGACCTGGGTCGTGAGGTCTTCGGGCCAGGAGGTGGTGGCGCCGTGGCCGCTGAGCGAGTTCGGCCAGAGCGAGAAGATCGTCATGGCGGTTTCGGAGCGGAGCTTCAGTTCCGAGGCATGCGCCGCGTAGTTCGCTCCGATCGCGACGACCTGCGCGGGCCGAAGCACCGCCGACGAGTGACGCAGGTCGGCGACGGGCACGAGGCCGGCTTCGGCGTCGGCGGCCAGTGCGATGTCGACGACCTCGCGTACCTCGGCGAGGCCATCGTGGCCGCGTTCGATGAGGTCTTGGAGGTCGCGCGGCGGCGTGCTCATGACCTCATCGAGGAAGAGTGCCGCGTCGTTCACCACCACCGCGAGCCGAGGGGTCGTCTGGCCTTCGACTCTGAGGTGTGCGAATCTCACTCGTCTAGGCTATCGGCCGCCCTCGGCGCTCGGTTGTGCGAGACGCACAATGAACGGGCCTCGAGGCGCCCTGGCTTCGACAATCGCAGGGGATCCGCGACGATTCAGCGTGCCGCGGGCCGGAGACGCAGCTCCTGCATGCCGCCGTCGACGGCGAGCGCGATGCCGGTCGTCGAACCCGCGCCGGGCCCGGCGAGGTACGCGACCGCCTCGGCGACCTCGTCGGCCGAGACCAGGCGGCCGTGCGGCTGCCTCGCCTCGAGCGCCGCTCGTTCGGCGGCCGGATCGGCCGCGGAGGCGAGCAGGCGCCCGATCCATGGAGTGTCGGCGGTGCCCGGGTTCACGGCATTCACCCGGATTCCCTCGCGCAGGTGGTCGGCGGCCATGGCGCGGGTGAGCGCCGCGACCGCACCCTTGCTCGCGCTGTAGAGCGCCCGTTCCGGCAGGCCCGCCGTGGCCGCGATCGACGAGGTGTTCACGATCGCCGCGGCGGGCGAACGGCGCAGGTACGGCAGCGCGGCGCGCGCGACGCGCACCATGCCGAGCACGTTGATGTCGAGCACGCGGTGCCACTCGTCGTCGGCGTTCGCCTCGATCGTGCCCTGTGCGCCGATGCCCGCGTTGTTCACGACGATGTCGATGCGCCCGAGCGAGGCCGCGACCTGTTCGATGCCCGCGCGAACGCTCGCGTCGTCGGCGACGTCGACCGCGACGGCGAGGTCGGCGTGCTCAGCATCGTCGGGGCGCAGGTCGAAGACGGCGACGCGAGCGCCGCCGTCGCGCAGGCGCCGCGCGATCGCCGCGCCGATGCCCGACGCCCCGCCCGTGACGACGGCGACGAGGCCGGAGAATTCGGTTCCCATTGGTGGTCCCTTCAGATGAGGAGGATGCCGGCCGGTTCAGGCTGCGACGTAGCGCTGGCGTTGGCGGCCGAGGCTCTCGATCTCGAGCTCGACGACGTCGTCGACGGCGAGATAGCGGAATCGTCCTGAGAGCGCGACGCCCTCGGGCGTCCCGGTGAGCACGAGGTCGCCCGGTTCGAGTGCCAGGAACTGGCTGAGCTGCCAGACGATCGTGTCGATTCCGAAGATGAGATCGCTCGTTCGCGAGTCCTGTCGCGGTTCTCCATTGACGAAGCTCTGGAGTCGCACGTCGGATGCGTCGACCTCATCGCCCGTGACGAGCCAGGGGCCCGTGGGGCAGAATCCGGGGGCGCTCTTCCCCTTGCTCCACTGCCCGCCCGACTGGGTGAGCTGCCAGTCGCGCTCGGAGAGATCGTTCGCGATGACGTACCCGGCGATGTGCGCTGCAGCCTCGGCGGGAGCGGCGAGGTAGCTCGCCCGCCGGCCGATGACGACGCCGAGTTCGACCTCCCAATCGGTCTTCTCGCTTCCGCGGGGGATCGGCACGTCGTCGAACGGACCGACGACGGTGTTCGGCGACTTCATGAACATCACGAGCTGCTCGGGCGGTGCCGAACCCGATTCCGCAGCGTGCGCCGCGTAGTTCATGCCGATGCAGTACACGGCCGACGGGCGCGTGATCGGGGCGCCGATGCGCAGGGAGGCGGCCTCCGCGAGTTCGGGGAGGGCGCCTGTGGCGAGTGCCGAGCGCGTGCGCTCGATGCCGCCGCCGGAGAGGAAGGGGCCGTCGAGGTCGAGCGTGATCGGGCGCAGGTCGAGCGCGCGATCACCATCGAACACGACGGGGATCTCGATGCCGACGGGTCCGAGCCGGGCGAATCTCATACTGGTCCTCTCGATTGGGGGCCGCCACACGAACATCGGAAGTCTCGACGCAGGGCGGGGTGGTAGTCAGGGGTATTCTGCCACATTTCCGCCCAGTTGACATTTAGACATCGGATGTTTATGCTCGGGTGCGCCACGAAAGGACGCCATGAACACAATCGTCAGCGTTGACACCCGAGACATCCGCTTCCCGACTTCCCTCGAGCTCGACGGCTCCGATGCGATGAACCCCGATCCCGACTACTCGGCCGCGTACGTCACCATTCGAACGGATGCCGCAGACGGGCATGAGGGCCACGCGTTCGTGTTCACAATCGGCCGGGGCAACGACGTGCAGGTCGCCGCCATCGAGGCGTTGCGCGAACACGTGCGCGGACTCGACGTCGAAGCCGCCCTCGCCGACATGGGCGCGACCTGGCGCCTGCTCACCCACGACTCGCAGTTGCGCTGGCTCGGGCCCGAGAAGGGCGTCATGCACATGGCGATCGGCGCGGTCGTCAACGCGCTCTGGGACCTGAAGGCGAAGCGCGCGGGGCTGCCGCTCTGGCAGCTGCTCGCGAGCCTCACGTCCGAAGAGCTCGTGAGCCTCGTCGACTTCCGCTACCTCAGCGACGCGATCACGCCCGATGAGGCGCTCGAGCTGTTTCGCGCCTCCGAGCCCGGGCGCGCCGAGCGCGCCGCCGAACTCCTCGCGACGGGGTATCCGGCGTACACCACCACGCCCGGTTGGCTCGGGTACTCCGACGAGAAGCTCGACCGGCTCTGTCGCGAGGCCGTGGCCGACGGATTCCCGCAGATCAAGCTCAAGGTCGGCGCGAACCTCGCCGACGACGTGCGCCGGCTCGGCATCGCCCGCGCCGCCGTCGGTCCGGACTACCCGATCGCGATCGACGCCAACCAGCGCTGGGACGTGGGCCCGGCGATCGAGTGGATCCGCGCCCTCGCCGAGTTCGACCCCGCCTGGGTCGAGGAGCCGACGAGTCCCGACGACGTCCTCGGACACGCCGCGATCGCCCGCGGCATCGCCCCGATCCGGGTCGCGACCGGCGAGCACGTGCAGAACCGCATCGTCTTCAAGCAACTGCTGCAAGCGGGCGGCATGGACGTCATGCAGATCGACGCCACTCGCGTCGGAGGCGTCAACGAGAACATCGCCAACCTGCTGCTCGCGGCGAAGTTCGGCGTGCCGGTGTGCCCGCACGCGGGCGGCGTCGGCCTCTGCGAAGCCGTGCAGCACCTGTCGATGTTCGACTACGTCGCGCTTTCGGGCACGATGGAGGGCCGCATGATCGAGTTCGTCGACCACCTCCACGAGCACTTCGTCACGCCCGTCGTGATCGAGCGAGGCCGTTACCTCGCGCCGACCGCTCCGGGCGCCGGCACCGAGATGCTCGCGGCATCCGTCGACGACTACACCTGGCGCGGTCGTCACCGCGCAGTGCCCGTATGAACGCGGGCGTGGTGACCGCCGAGCGCCTCGGTCCGCTCGGCTACGGCGCCGCGTCGATCGGCAACCTCTACCGCGAAGTGACCGATGAGCAGTCGGATGCCGCGCTCGAAGCGGCGTGGCACGGCGGCATCCGGTACTTCGACACCGCGCCCCACTACGGCCTCGGCCTCTCCGAGCACCGCCTCGGCACCTTCCTCCGCTCGCGCCCGCGTGAGGAGTACGTGATCTCCACGAAGGTCGGCCGCATGCTCGACCCGAATCCCGACTTCAACGGCGGCGACGACCTCGCGTTCGACTTCGCCGTGCCGAACACCACCGTGCGCCGCTTCGACCCGAGCGAATCGGGTGTTCGCCGCAGTATCGAGGAATCGCTCGAGCGGCTCGGCCTCGACCGCATCGACATCGCCTACCTCCACGACCCCGACGTCTACGACCTCGATCGCGGCATCGCCGAGGGGCTGCCGGCGCTCGTGAGGCTCCGCGACGAGGGCGTCGTCGGCGCCATAGGCATCGGCACGAACGACGCGGATGCCGCGGCGCGGGCCGTGCGCGAGGGCGACGTCGACCTCGTGATGATCGCCGGCCGCTACACGCTCCTCGAGCAGCCCGCGCTCGACGAGCTCCTCCCACTCTGCGAGCGGCGCGGCGTCGGCGTGGTCGTCGCCGCGGTGTTCAATTCGGGGCTCCTCGCCACCGATACCCCCGACGAGAACGCGCGCTACAACTACGGCCCGGTTCCCGACGACGTGCTGGGCCATGCCCGGCGACTCGCCGACGCGTGTCGCGCGGCCGGCGTCTCGCTGCCCGAGGCCGCGATGCAGTATCCGCTGCAGCACCCCGCGGTGCGCTCGGTCGTCGCCGGTTCCGCGCGAGCGGCCGACATCCGCCAGAACATCGCACGCGTGCACGCCGCCCTCCCAGCCGGCTTCTGGGACGGCTTGAGGTCTGCGGGGCTGATCCCGTGAGCGGGGCGACGCGCACGATCGACGCGCACGTGCACCTCTGGAGCCGTGCCGCCGGCCGATACGAGTGGATTCCGCGCGGCGGCCCGCTCGATCGCGACTTCAGCGCCGCTGAGGCGCGCCTCGAGCTCGACGTCGCCGGCATCGACGCGGCCATCCTCGTGCAAGCCGAGGACTCGCTCGCCGACACGTGGTTCCTGCTCGGGGTGGCCCGCGAACACGACTGGATCGCCGGAGTCGTCGGATGGATTCCGCTCGACCACCCCGAAGCGGCGCGCGCGGCGCTCGACGCGCTCGTGGGAGAGCCGGCCCTCCGCGGCATCCGTCACCTCGTGCACGATGACCCCCGTGACGACTTCCTCGACCTCCCCGAGGTCCGGGCATCGCTGCGCGAAGTGGCGTCGAGAGGGCTCGCGCTCGACGTTCCCGATGCGTGGCCACGGCATCTCGATGCCGCTGCGCGCGTCGCCCGGGCCATTCCCGAGCTGACCGTCGTGATCGACCATCTCGCCAAGCCGCCGGTGGGCAGACCAGACTTCGACGCGTGGCGTCGGGCATTGGGGCGGGCAGCGGCCGTTCCCAACACGATCGCCAAGTTCTCGGGACTGCACCTTCCCGGTGCGCCGTTCGGCCCCGAGACCGTGCGCCCGCTGTGGGAGATCGGGCTCGACGCCTTCGGAGCCGACCGTCTGATGTACGGCGGTGATTGGCCGATGACCGTGCCGCACGGCGGGTACCAGACGACGTGGGAGGTGATGCGCGATTGTTTGTCTGAACTGGGCGAAACCGAGCGAGCTGCCGTGCTCGGCGGCACGGCGGACTCGGTCTATCGCTCGCAAATAGTCCGACCTCTGTGGCCGCAAAGACACGAAACAGACTCAATTGCCGTTGACTATCCACTAAACATCCGATGAGTAGTACACTCGCAATTGCTCCACAGCTTGATTGATCCACGGCTTGACGAAATCGATTTCAGGTCGTTGACTGGTCGTATCTGAATCTCAATGAAGAGAGGCACACGTGTTGAGTGGAATCCACCCGATCCTCCACGGCGAGCTGCTCGCCGCGCTCGATCGACTCGGCCACGGCGATGAACTCGTCGTCGCCGACGCGAACTTCCCGGCGCACCGGGTCGGCGAGGTCGTCGTCGAAACGCCGGCACTCGCGGCCGCTGAGGTCGTCGCGGCCATCCGCACGGTCGTGCCGCTCGACGGCTACGAAGGCGCGTCCGTGCTGCTGATGGAGGCAGAGGGCGGCGAGATACTGCCGGTGCAGCACGAGCTCGTGACCGCTGCGGATGCCACGCCCGACCGCGTCGACGAGCTCGAGCGCTTCGAGTTCTACGAACGGGCCATCGGCGCACAGCTCGTCGTGCGCACAGGGGAGTTGCGGCCCTACGGCAACCTCATCCTCCGCAAGGGCGTCGTGAACGCCTACGAGTCCCGAGGAGCGGCGCGATGATCCCGGCAACCACCACGACGACGGCGCTGCTCGACCTCTCGGGCGTCAGCAAGGGCTTCCCGGGAGTGCAGGCCCTCGACGATGTGCGACTCGAGCTGCGGCGCGGCGAGGTGCTCGCTCTCGTCGGCGAGAACGGTGCGGGCAAGTCGACCCTCATGAAGCTGCTCGCGGGCATCTACACGCCCGACGCCGGCACGTTCCGCCTGAACGGCGAGGAGTTCTCGATCGAAGGCCCCCGCCATGCGCAGGAGCTCGGCATCGCGATCATCCACCAGGAGTTCAACCTCATGCCCGACCTCACGGTAGCGCAGAACATCTTCATCGGGCGTGAACCGCGCTCGGGCGGCGTGTTCCTCGACGACCGGGCGCTCAATCGCAGCGCACAGGAGCTGTTCGACCGGCTCGGGCTCACGATCGATCCGGCCGAGCGCGTCGAGCACCTCACGGTGGCGCGCCAGCAGATGGTCGAGATCGCCAAGGCCCTGTCGTTCAACGCGAAGGTGCTCATCATGGATGAGCCGACGGCGGCCCTCAACGACGCCGAGGTCGAAGTGCTCTTCGAGCTCATTCAGCGATTCCGCACGCCCGACACCGGCGTGATCTACATCTCGCACCGCATGGACGAGCTCGCCCGCATCTCCGACCGCATCACCGTGCTGCGAGACGGCCGCTACATCGACACCCTCGAGACGGCGACCTCGACCGTCGGCGAGGTCATCTCCCTCATGGTCGGCCGCACGATCACGGGTGAGCAGCGCCCGGGGCAGGTGCAGCGCTCGCCCGACGTCGTGCTCAGCGTCGCGGGGCTCTCCACGAAGAAGCTGTTGAAGAACGTCGGATTCGAGTTGCACCGCGGCGAGATCCTCGGTTTCGCGGGACTCATGGGCGCCGGCCGCACCGAGCTCGCGAGGGCCATCGTCGGCGCCGATCCCATCGAGTCCGGGCGCATCACGGTCGACGGTCGCGAAGTGCAGATCGGAAATCCGGCGGAGGCCGCCCGGCTCGGCATCGGCTATCTCTCCGAAGACCGCAAGCGACTCGGCGTCGTGCTCGAACAGGATGTCGCCACGAACATCGTGCTGAGCACCCTGCCGGCGTTCACCTCGAAGGCCGGGTTCATGCGAGACGGCGCGATCATCCGCACTGCACGCGAATTCATCGGGCGGCTCCGCATCAAGACGCCCTCGGCGAACCAGCTCGTGAAGAACCTCTCGGGCGGCAACCAGCAGAAGGTCGTCATCGCCAAGTGGCTCGCGAAGGACTGCGACATCCTCATCTTCGATGAGCCCACTCGCGGCATCGACGTCGGCGCGAAAGACGAGATCTACGCGCTCCTCGAGGAGCTCGCGAGACAGGGCAAGTCGATCATCATGATCTCCTCCGAGCTTCCCGAGGTGCTTCGGATGAGCCACCGCATCGCGGTCATGTGCGAAGGGCGGCTCAACGCGGTGCTCGACAACGCCGAGGCGACCCAGGAGATCGTCATGGACTACGCAACGCGCTTCAGCGCTGAAGGAACGGTGAGTTGAATTGACCACGACGGCCCCACAACAACCAGCAACCAAGGATGCTGCGACGAGCGCCGTGCGCGCTCGGCTCCGCGGCCAGATCCAGCAGCTCCTCGCCTTCGCGAGCCTCATCGCGATCGTCGTGTTCTTCTCGATCGCCAACGACCGATTCCTCACGTGGGCGAATGTGACCGGCATCCTGCTCGCCGCGACCGTGGTCGGCCTGCTGGCCCTCGGCACGACGTTCGTCATCATCACCGGCGGCATCGACCTGTCGATCGGCACCGGCATGACGCTGTCCGCGGTGATGACGGGCGTGTTCCTCACCTACCTGGGAATGCCGCTGTGGCTCGGCGTCATCCTCGCGATCCTGTTCGGCGGCCTGCTCGGCTTGATCAACGGCGTCAACGTCGCGGTGCTCAAGATCCCACCGTTCATCGCGACACTCGCGATGATGCTCGTCGCCGCTGGGCTCTCGCTCGTCATCTCGGGCACGGCGCCGATCTACTTCAAGGAGACGCCCGACTTCGTGCGGCTCGCGACGGGGTCGCTCATTCCCGGCATCCGGTTCCCGAACGGCGTGCTCATCTTCATCATCGTCGCGATCGTCGCGGGCGTCATCTTGAAGAAGACGCTCCTCGGGCGCTACACGTTCTCCATCGGATCGAACGAGGAGGCCACGGAGCTCTCTGGCGTGAACGTGACGAAGTGGAAGATCGCGATCTACACCTTCGCTGGCCTCTTCACCGGACTCGCCGGCGTGCTGCTCGCCTCCCGTCTGTCGTCGGCTCAGCCCGCACTGGGCATGGGCTACGAGCTCGAGGCGATCGCCGCGGTCGTGATCGGCGGCACCTCGTTGCAGGGCGGCAAGGGCTCGATCGTCGGCACCGTCATCGGCGCGCTCATCATGGCGGTGCTCACGAACGGCCTGCGCATCATGTCGATCCCGCAGGAGTGGCAGTCGGTCGCGGTCGGCGCCGTCATCCTCATCGCCGTCTACCTCGACATCCTCCGGCGGAAGAACGCCTAGACGTCCGGCCCTCGCGGGCCGGAACGATTGCACCAACACACAACAAAGGAGTTCGATCATGCGAAAGCGTTCATTCGGCGTCGCGGCGGGGCTCGTCACCGCTGCGCTCGTTCTCAGCGGCTGCGCCGGTGGCGGCGACGGCGGCGACGGTGCCGGCGGCGGCGACGGCGACAAGCCGTACATCGCCCTCGTCTCGAAGGGCTTCCAGCACCAGTTCTGGCAGGCCGTCAAGGAAGGCGCCGAGCAGGCTGCCGAGGAGTTCGACGTCGAGATCACCTTTGAGGGCCCTGACACCGAGGCCGACGTCGACCAGCAGTTGCAGCAGCTGCAGACGGCACTCGACAAGGGTCCCGACGCGATCGGCTTCGCCGCGCTCGACAGCCAGGCGGCCGGTCCCTACCTGCAGCAGGCACAGGATGCCGGCATCCCCGTCATCGCGTTCGACTCGGGTGTGGACAGCGACATCCCCGTGACGACCGCCGCGACCGACAACAAGGCCGCTGCGGCAGAGGCCGCCAAGCACATGGTCGAGCTCGTCGGAGGCACGGGCAAGATCGCGCTCGTCGTGCACGACCAGACCTCGGTCACGGGCGTCGATCGTCGTGACGGTTTCGTCGAGTACATCGAGGAGAACGCACCCGACATCGAGATCGTCGACATCCAGTACGGCGGCGGCGACCAGCTGAAGTCCACCGACCTCGCCAAGGCGATCCTGCAGGCGAACCCCGACCTGAAGGGCATCTACGGCTCCAACGAGGGTTCGGCGATCGGCGTCGTCAACGCCGTCACCGAGCTCGGTCTCGAGGGCCAGCTCACCGTCATCGGCTTCGACTCGGGCCAGGCGCAGATCGATGCGATCACCAGCGGCCTGATGGCCGGCGCGATCACGCAGAACCCGGTCGGCATCGGCTACGAGACCGTGAAGGCCGCGGTCGAGGCGCTCGACGGCAAGGAACTGCCGAAGAGCATCGACACGGGCTTCTTCTGGTACGACGAGACCAACATCGAAGACCCTGAAATCCAGGCCGTGCTCTACGAGTAGGACCGGATGTCGCGGAGGGGGTGACGCTCAGGCCGGCACCCCCTCTGTCATGCCGGTACCCTCCGTGCGGATGCTCAGAGCGCCGAGCGGAGCCACTGCTCCACACCGCTCACGTGGGCGACCGTGAGCGCCGAGGCGAGCTCGCCGTCGCCCGTGGTGATCGCCTCGAGGATGGCGTGGTGCTCTGCGAGAGTGCGGCCGACCGCGTCCTCCTGTGTGATGCCGCGCCAGATGCGCGCTCGCACGGTGTGGCTCGACAGGGAGTCGATGAGACCCGCGAGGTAACTGTTGCCGGTGGCATCCGCGATGCCGCGGTGGAACTCGAGGTCGTGGGCGACGAGACCTTCGACGTCGGTCGCGTGGTCGACGCTCTCGATCACCTCGCGAAGGCGAGCGAGGTCGTCTTCGTCGGCGTTGCGAGCGGCCAGGGCGGATGCCGCGGGCTCGAGGATGCGACGCACGGCGAAGATCTCGAGCACCGATTGGTCGTCGTGCAGGTCGACGACGAACGACATGGCCTCGAGCAGCAGTCGCGGCTCGAGGCTCGTGACATAGGTGCCGTCGCCGCGCCGCACGTCGAGCACGCGGATGACCTCGAGTGCCTTGACGGCTTCGCGGAGCGACGAGCGCGACAGGCCGAGGCGCTCGCTCAGCTCCTTCTCGGGAGGGAGCCGGTCGCCGGGAGCGAGCTCGCCGGCGAGGATCATCTCTTTGATGCGCAGGATCGCTTCGTCGGTGACCGCCATGCGGGCATAGTACCTCGCATCAGGCCAGACATCAGATCTTTGCGCCGGCGGCGCGCCAGAGATGCATGCTCGCATAGCTGCGCCACGGGGCCCAGGGCGCGCCGATCGCCTCGAGAGCGGAGGGTGTCGACGGGAGCCCGAGCCGGGCGGCGCCGTTGCGCAGCGCGAGGTCGCCGGTGAGCAGCACGTCGGGCGCTCGAGTGACCCGCATCGCGAGGTAGCCGGCCGTCCATGGGCCGATGCCCGGCACCGCCAGGAGGTCGGCCTGCAACTCGTCGCGCTCGCGCTCGGGCGCCACGACGAGCTCGCCCGAGTCGAGCCGGCGGGCGACGTCGAGAATCGTGCGCACGCGCGTGGCCGGCCCGCGGAGCACCTCTGCACCGCTTTCGGCGATCGCCGCCGCCGTCGGGAAGAGCACGCCCGCTGCGGTCGAGGCGACGCGCTCGCCGAGCTCGGCGGCCACTCGCGAGAGGGTGGTGCGGGCGGACTTCACCGAGACCTGCTGCCCGATGAGGGCACGGAAGACCAGCTCGTGCGGGTCGAGGCATCCGGGCACTCGCATGCCGGGAGTCGCGGCGACCGATGCGGCGAGCGCCGGGTCGGCCGCGAGGGCGGCGTCGATCGCGACCGCATCGGCATCGAGATCGAACAAGCGGCGCACTCGCGCGACGAGCGGCGGCAGGTCGGCGAGGCTCGAGAGCTTCGCCTCGACGTCGATCGCGGGCACGGCGTCGCCCCCGGTCGCGGCGAAGCGCACGAGCGCAGGCCCGCCGGGCAGGCGCAGCGTGCGTTCGAACCGATCGGGGCCCGCCACCTCGACGCCATCGACGGCGCGAGCGGCGAGCCACTCGAAGACGCCCGCGGCGTCGAACGGCGGCCGGGCCGGCAGCCGCAGGTGCACGACTCCCGCCTCGGTGTCGAGCTGCTCGATGTCGAGCCGCTCGGTGTCGAGCTGCTGCCGCTCGGAGCCGCGGTCGCGCTCGCGCTGGCGCTGGCGCACGCGTGCTGCGAGCCGCAGCTCGAGCGGGCTGCGCTCGTACACCGCTCGAATCGTGTCGTTGAACTGGCGAATGCTGCCGAAACCCGAGGCGAACGCGACATCGGCAGCGGGCAGTGCGGTGGAGGTGAGCAGGGCTCGAGCGGTCTGCGCGCGGTGTGCGCGGGCGAGGGCCAGCGGGCCGGCGCCGAGCTCTGCGGTGAGCACGCGGGTGAGGTGACGACTCGTATAGCCGAGCCGGGCGGCCAAGCCGGGCACGCCCTCGCGCTCGACGACGCCGTCGGCGATGAGGCGCATCGCCCGGGCGGCGAGGTCGTCGCGCAGGTCCCACTGGGGGGAGCCGGGGACCGCGTCGGGCAGGCAGCGCTTGCACGCCCGCAGGCCCGCCTCGTGGGCTGCCGCCGCCGTGAGGTAGAAGCTCACGTTCGTGGCCTTCGGCAGCACGGCGGGGCAGCTCGGCCGGCAGTAGATGCCGGTCGAGTGCACGCCCGTGATGAACTGCCCGTCGAAGCGCGCATCGCGCGCCTGCATCGCGCGGTACCGCTCGGCGAACACCGGGTCGGCGAGCGGGTCGACGCGCCTCCGGCCGGCTTGCGTGGCGCTCGAGGCCGCTTCAGTCGAGGGCCGCTCGGGTGCGCTGATCGTCGAGGTCATGACCCCAGCCTCGCACGACCCGACGACATCGACCGGCGGAAATCGGACATCGGCGCCGCCGCTAGTGTGGAGGGATGCCGCATGCCGTCATCTCCCTGCTGCACGACGCCCTCGGGGCATCCGTCTCCACCGACGCCGCAGCGCTCGAGGCGACGCGCGAGGATCGCTCCGGCTGGCGCAGCGCCACGCCGCCGATCGCCGTCGTGCACGCGGCATCCCTCTCCGAGGTGCAGGCCGTGATGCGCATCGCCCACTCGACCGGAACGCCCGTCGTGCCGCGCGGCGCCGGAACGGGCCTCGCGGGCGGCGCGATCGCGAGCCCGGGTGCGATCGTGCTCGACCTGTCGCGCATGAATCGCATCCTCGAGGTCTCCCAGGCCGACGAGCTCGCCGTCGTCGAGCCGGGTGTGCTCAACGGCGACCTCAACGACGTGCTCGCCCCGCTCGGCCTCTGGTTCGCGCCAGATCCTGCGAGCCGCGCGATCTCCTCGATCGGCGGCAACATCGCCACGAACGCCGGCGGGCTGCTGTGCGCGAAGTACGGCGTCACGCGCGAGGCGGTGCTCGGCCTCGCCGTGGTGCTCGCCGACGGGCGGTTGCTCCGCACCGGCCACCGCACAGTCAAGGGCGTCACTGGCTACGATCTCACGGCCCTGTTCACGGGCTCGGAGGGCACGCTCGGCGTCATCGTCGAGGCCACCGTGCGGCTTCGGCCGCTCATCGACGGCGACGTCGTCACGGTCGCCGCGGCGTTCCCCGACGTCGAAGCCGCAGCGCGCGCCTCGGCCGGCGTCACGGCCGCGCGCATCCGGCCGGCCGTGCTCGAGCTCATCGACGCGGCGGGCCTCGCCCGCGTCGCGACGTTCCTCGGCGCGGCGGCGCTCGCCGGCACGCCGCTCGAGTCGATCGCACAAGGTGAGACGTTCCTGCTCGCCCAGAGCGACACAGCGGGGGCGGCCGTCGAGGCGGCGGCGATCGCCGCGGTCTTCGCCGAGGCCGGTGGCCGGGTCACGATGTCGACGGATGCCGCAACCGGCGAGCGGCTCCTCGACATCCGCCGCGCGGTGCATCCGGCCTTCGCGGCGACCGGGCAGGTGCTCATCGAAGACGTCGCGGTGCCGCGCTCCCGCTTGCCCGAGATGTTCCGCGCGATCGAGGAGATCGGGGCGCGGCACGGCCTCGAGATTCCAACCATCGCCCACGCGGGCGACGGCAATCTCCACCCGAACTTCGTGTTCACGGGCGACGAGGTGCCCGAGCACGTGTGGGCCGCGGCCGACGAGCTGTTCCGCGCCGCCGTGGCGCTCGGCGGCACGCTCACGGGTGAGCACGGCGTCGGCATCCTCAAGCGACGCTGGCTCGCCGACGAGCTCGGCGAGGACTCGTTCGAACTGCAGCGGGGCATCAAGGCGTTGTTCGACCCGAGGGGCATCCTGAACCCGGGTGTGATGTTCGAGGCATCCGCGCCGCCCGGTCGATAGGCTGCCCGGGTGAGCCACGCACCCGTGCCAGCCCAGAATCCGAGGCCAGCCCAGAATCCGAAGCCGGCCCAGCATCCGAGGCCGGCGCAGAATCCGACCCCGTCGCCACCGCTCTGGGCCACGCCGCCGCCGCAGGCCCGCAGCGGCGGTGTCGCGTTCGCGATCGTCGGCATCCTGCTCGGCGTCGTCGCCGGCCTGCTCGTGCTCGCCTATCTCGCGGTCGCCCTCGGCGTGTCGGCCCTCGCGATCGCCTCGCTCCTCGCGCTCATCCCGCTCGCGATCGTGTTGCTCACGGTGCGATGGGTCGACCGCTGGGAACCCGAGCCGCGATGGGCGCTCTGGTTCGCATTCCTCTGGGGCGCTGCGGTGTCGGTCGCCGTCGCGCTCATCGTCGACCTCGGCGTGCAGCTCCTCCTCGCATTCGCCGGGCCGGGTGGCAGCCCGAACGAGGCGATGGCCGCCGTGGTTCAGGCGCCGATCGTCGAGGAGACCGCGAAGGGCGTCGGCGTGCTTCTCCTCTACGCGTTCTCGCGCTCGCACTTCGACGGGCCGGTCGACGGACTCGTGTACGCGGCCACGGTCGCAGCGGGCTTCGCCTTCACCGAGAACATCCTCTACTTCGGGGCGGCACTCGCCGAGGGCGGTGTCGGCGAGCTCGGCGCGGTGTTCGTGGTGCGCGGACTCTTCTCCCCGTTCGCGCACGTGCTGTTCACCGTGTGCACCGGGCTCCTCATCGGCATCGGCGCCCGACGCGGCGGAGGAGCAGGGGTCGTGGGCTGGTTCCTGCTCGGGCTCGGCGCAGCCGTGCTCCTGCACGCCCTCTGGAACGGATCGCTCACCTTCGCCGACGACGCGATCGGGCTCTACTTCACCGTGCAGGTGCCGATCTTCATCGGCGCGGTGCTGCTCACGTTCTTCCTTCGCCGCCAGGAGATGCGCGTGACGCGCGCTCGTCTCGGCGAATACGCCGCCGTCGGATGGTTCAGCGCCGCCGAGGTCGAGATGCTCGCGACCCCGGCCGGCCGCCGGCGCGCCAGGGCGTGGGCGCGTTCGCTGACGCCGCCGCGAACCGCCCTCATACGGCGGCTCATCGCCGATGCCACGCACCTCGCGTTCAATCGGCACGTGCTCGTCTCCGGCCGCGGCGACGTGCGGCACGTCACCGACGAGCGTCTGCTGCTCGACGCCGTCGCACTCGATCGGGCGGCACTGCTGCGCTGAATCGGATGTCGCGATCACCCCTCGCACACGAGGAAACTCGCCGCCCTGTGGTGTGGCACTGCCGACAGCGCTACAGGACGACGAGTTCTCGAATACCAGCGTGCAACGTGTTCGCACGGAGCGCAAGAGGGGAATGGACGGTCGTCCGCGTTTGCCCCGCACCCCTCGATCTGTTTGGCTGGATGCATGACCGATACGAACAGCAAGCCCGAAATCGACTTCCCCGAGGGCCCGGCTCCCACCGAACTCGTGGTCGAGGACATCGTCGTGGGCGACGGCGCCGAGGCGACGCCCGGCTCGACCGTCGACGTGCACTACCTCGGCGTCGAGTACGAGTCGGGCGATGAGTTCGACTCATCGTGGAGCCGCGGGCAGTCGATCAACTTCCCGCTGCAGGCGCTCATCGCCGGATGGCAGGAGGGGATCCCCGGCATGAAGGTCGGCGGTCGACGCAAGCTCACGGTTCCCCCGCACCAGGCCTACGGCCCGGCCGGCGGCGGCCACCAGCTCTCGGGAAAGACCCTGATCTTCGTGATCGACCTGCTCGGCGTCAGCTGAGCACGATCGCCTGACCTCGAAGGCCGGTGGGTATGAGCCTGCCGGCCTTCGTCATGCCCGGCCGGTCATGGCGACGCGCTCGCGGCCGTACGGCTCATCGCGCGGGACGCCGCGGCCCGGTTCTGCGCGGACTCCGCTCGGGTTCCGTTCGCTCCTGCACTCGTTCGACGAGCTCACGCCATGGTCCGGTGAGCTGACGCTCGGCGAGCGTCGCCTCATGCGGCTCGCAGCGGATGCGGTAGATGAAGCGGTCGGGCTCGGGCGGCGCCGGCGGCGGCTTGCTCCACGGGATCTCGCGGATGAGCACGTACCACTCGTCGGGGTCGGGCTGCTCCTCGACGTGGACTTCCCACGTCAGTCGAAGTCCGGCAATGCCCCCGCTCCGCGAGACGATGACGTCCATGTCGGCATCGTACTCCCGGCGTCGCTCGCGGCGCGCTCCGGAGCCGGATCCGGCGAGGGGAGCTCCTCGATGCCGACCGCGCTCCAGCCGCTCGTCACGGCGCGCGACTCGGGGGAGTCGGTGCCGAAGCGCTCATCCGCTGCGCGCACCGTCTCGGCGGCGAACGTGTGGAATCCGTCGTCTGGGCGGAGCCTGCCCGACGTGAGCACGTCGTACCAGATGCGCCCGACGTGCTCCCAGGCGAACCCGCCCAGTTCGATTGCCGCGAGGGCGAACGCGCGATTGGGAATGCCGGAGTTCAGGTGCACGCCGCCGTTGTCGTCGTCGGTCTCGATGTACCGGTCGAAATGGTCGGGCTGCGGGTCGCGACCGAGCACGTCGTCGTCGTACGCCGTGCCGGGCTCTTTCATCGAACGGATGGCGCGCCCCTCGACGAGGTCGGTGAACACGCCCTCGCCGATGAGCCAGGTCGCCGACGCGGCATCCTGCCCCATGGCGTATTGCTCCACGAGTGCACCGAACACATCGGAGATGTGCTCGTTGAGCGCTCCCGACTGACCCTGGTAGCGAAGCTTCGCCGTGCGCTCGGTGACGCCATGGGTGAGTTCGTGGCCGATGACGCTGAGCGAGTTCGTGAATCCCCGGAAGACCTCGCCGTCGCCGTCTCCGAAGACCATGCGCTCGCCGTCCCAGAAGGCGTTGTCGTAGCGGTCGCCGAAGTGCACGGTGGCTTCGAGGGGAATGCCCGCGCCGTCGATGGAGTCGCGACCGAACACGCGGGCGAAGAGCTCGAAGGTCTCGCCGAGGCCGTCGTACGCGGCGTCGACGGCCGGATCGCCCGCGATCGGCTGGCCCTCGCGACGCACGAGGCGCCCGGGCAGCCGCTCGGCGTTCTCGGCGTCGGAGATGCGGCGATCGGGCGAGGGCGCCATGCCCGGCAGGGCGGCGGGCCTCTCGTCGCGCGCCGGTCGCTCATGCGCGATGAACGATGGGGGCTCGCCCTCGCGCCGCCACTCGCGCATGGGTGCGTCTCGGAGCAGCGACCGGCGGGCGGCGTCGGCCGCGACGTCGAAGCGGGGATCGTCGATCGCCGCGATGCGGGCGAGCAGGTATGGCGGCACGATCGCCTGGTGCGGTGTCGAGTAGGGGTAGGGCCTGTGCGTCCGCGTCATGATTCGATCGTGGCATGCGCCGCCGACAGGCGGGATGCCGGTTTCGCTCGGCGCGCCGACATCCGCCAGAGGCGTGAGGCGCACGCCCGACATCCGCTCGGCGCCCGTGTCGACTTGCCGCGAGGCATCCGGGTTGCGAAGCTGGGCTCGTGCAAGTTGCCGCTGTCGTCGCTCAGCCCGAGGTGCGAACCCATCCGATCGGCCTCGTGCCGGCCGCGATCGTGTGCGCCGCTGCGGTGTTCCTCTTCGGCGTCGAAGTCCCGGTCGTGGGCTACGCGATGCTCGCGCTCGGCCTCGCGGGCGCATGGCTCGCCGACAGCTCGGGGCGCACGAGCCGGCTCCTGCCAGACCTCGCCCTCGTCGCGCTCGGCCAGGTGATCGTCTCCACGATCTCGGTCGCGGCCGACATCAGCTACTGGAACATGCTCCTGATGGGCGTCGTACTCTCCCTCGCGGTCGTCGTGCCGTTCGTGATCTCGCGATTCGTGTTCGGCGACCGCGTCATCCGGTTCCCCTGGCGCACCGGCCATCGCTGGTCGCCGGTGCAATGGTCGTACCTGGTGCTGATCGCGGTGCTCGGCTGGCTGATCCTGCCGTTCTACTTCATCACCTCTGGCGTCTACACGAACTGGCCGACGGTGACGCTGCCCGACGAGATCGCCCGGTTGTTCGTGGGCGTGAACGCCGTGGGCATCTGGGACGAGCTGTTCTTCGTCTGCACGGTGTTCGCCCTGCTCCGCCGGCACTTCCCGGTGTGGCAGGCGAACCTGCTGCAGTCGATCGTGTTCGTGTCATTCCTCTGGGAGCTCGGCTACCAGAGCTGGGGACCGCTCCTGACGATCCCGTTCGCGCTGCTGCAGGGCTACACGTTCACGCTCACGAAGTCGCTCTCGTTCGTGATCACGGTGCACCTGTTGTTCGATCTCGTGGTGTTCCTCGTCATCGTGTACGCGCACACCGGGGTGCCGCCGATCTTCCTGCTCGCGCCGCCGTGACGGCCTCGGGATCATGCGCCTCGCGGGCGATGCGCCTCATTGCGCGTGCCGTGTTACGACGAAGCTTCCGTCCGGTCGCCATTCCACGGTGAGCACGTCGGTCTCCGATGCCCTTCCCATGACGCCGTCGCCATCCTGATCGAGACGGGTTCCGACACCCCTGGGGATTGCTGCGTGCATCGTCATGCCCCGCTCGAGCACGCGTTCCAGCGAGGCGCAGTTCAACACCATGCCGGTCGTTTCAAGTTCGACGATGAGACAGGTGAGGCCGTTTCTCGAGAGCTCGGGATTGTCCGAGTTCGCAGGACTCGCCACAACCGCTGCGTAGACCGTGAGGCCGGCCGCGGGCCCGTCGGGACCGATGATGCGAGCGACGTCTGATCTCTCGAACCTCGAGTTCAGCCAGCCCGGGACGAACCCTTCGCCGGGGAGCATGCCGTTACCCCGCCGAGGGTCGCGGAAGAAGTCGAGCGCCGCACCGGCCGGCAGTGCCGAGTCGGGATCGGCCGTCGGCGTGGGGGTGATCGTGATGTCGAACCCCGGTGGCCGGTTGACCGCCTCGCCGAGTCCGATCCAGGTGGCGCACAACGCGGCGCCGACGATGACCCCGATCACGCCGGCCGACAGCGGCGTCAATCGACGCCGCTGCGGTGACGGGACACCCCCGATGGGCAGCTCAGGCGGCTCGGCGAAGGGCAGTGCGCCCTCCGGAGCGGGCGAGGGTGCCTCTTTCCTGCCGGCGCGCTCGCGTTCGATCTCGAGCAGCTGCCACTCGCTCTCGGTGAGCTCCAGCACTCGGTCTGACGCGTGGTCGTAGCGCGCGATGCGCGGCTCATCAGAGCCGGACCGCGAGTACACCCGCGATTCGAGCTCGGAACGCGCATCGATGTCGTCGTCTGCTGCCATGGCCGCCGATCCGATCTGAGCATATGCCCGATCAGAGTGGCAGCAGAAGCCCGATAACAGGGGGCGTGGAGGTCGCTGCGCCTACTTCAGCTGCCCGCGGATCTCCCCGGGAGAGTTCGTCGTCGTGTGCACGTTGACGTAGTAGGCGCGCGGGTCCTCTTCGATGGCGGCGAGCAGGTCGGCATCGGGCGTTGCGCAGCCGGAGGTTTCAAAGCTCGTCTCGCCCACGTCGACGGTCAGCGGCACGACCACGGGTCCAGGAGCGTTGCGTTCCCCGATGTGGATGTGCGCGGCGACCGCGCCTGAAGAAAGCCCGGTCACGGAGAGCTCCCAGCACAGCTGGTCGCCCTCGATCTCGTAGGAGAAGGTGCCGTGTGCGCTGCCGACGGTGGGTGCCGGCGCCTCCTGGCCGGTGTTGAGGGGGATCTGAGGAGAATCGGGTGGTGCGGCGGCGGCGGCTCCGGCGCCGGTGAAGGCGAGGGCGGCGATGGCTGCGATCGCCAGAGCGGTGGATCGAGTTCGACTGGTCATTGTCATGGTGAATCTCGCTTCCTCGGGTAATTCGGCACGCTACGCCGACCCCGCGAGGCGCACAAGGCCGAGTCAGGCTTCGACGGATGCCCCGTGCGCCGCAAGCCACGCAAGCAGCACGGCCGCGTGGTTGACCTGCTCGTCGCGAGCGCCGAACAGCAGGGTCACGCGCTTCTGCTCGCGGCCCGTGGCGAGGAGCGCTTCGGCAGCGGGGTTGGCATCGAGCTCTTCGCGATACCGCTCGGCGAACTCGTCGAACCGTTCGCGGTTCTGATGCCACTCCGTGCGGAGCCCGGGGGACGGGGCGACATCCTTGACCCACTCGTCGAGCTCGGCGCGTTCCTTGCGCACGCCGCGCGGCCACAGCCGGTCGACGAGCACCCGGTAGCCGTCGGATGCGTCGGGCGGCTCGTACACGCGCTTCATCGTGAAGCCCATGGTGGCCAGTCTGCCTGGGTGCGCGAGCTTTGTCACCGGGCGAACTGCCGCTCGCGTGACTCGATTGCAGGTGGGCTTGCTGGCGCGCCGGAGGGTGATCCGCTTATCGGCGCGAATGGGTGGGTGGGGGTGGTGTGGTGTTCGCGGCCGGCTGGTGAGGTCCAGCGGATGTCGCCGCCGGGTATTTGGGTCATTTTCCAGCTGGTGTGGTGTTTGAGGCGGTGGTGTTTTCGGCAGAGGTGGGCGAGGTTGTCGTGGCGGGTGGGTCCGCCGGTGGCCCAGTCGGTGGTGTGGTCGAGGTCGGCGCGGTTGGCGTGGCGGGAACAGCCCGGGAAGCGGCAGCTGCCGTCGCGGATCCGGAGGTAGCCGGCGAGGTCGGCGGGGACCCGGTAGGTGGTGCGGCCGTAGGAGAGGTATGCGCCGGTCTCGGGGTGGGTGAGGATGCGGTGGAATGAGGGTGCGTGTGCGGCGAGCCGGCGGGCGGTGTCGTCGTCGATCGGGCCGTGTCCGTCGAGTTCGGCGGGCTGGTCGGTGTGGCCGAGGAGGGTGAGCGCCGGGACGGTGACGTAGATCTTCGGGGTGACCACCCCGAGCGGCGGTGCGTCTGTTGTGGCGCGGCCCAGGAGCAGGTCGGCGGCGAGGTCGAGGCTGAGCTGGGCGCGGGTGCGCGGATCGGATGCCCCGGGATCGGAATCGGAAGCGGAGCCGGGGCCAGGGCCAGAGGCGGGTGCCCTGCCTGCGGCATCGGCGCGCTGTTGTGCGTCGGCGAGGGCGTCGAGGTGGGCCATGATCGCGATGCCGCGCTCGGCCTCGAGGAACAGGCTGAGCCAGCCCATGCCGTCTTCGGCCGGTTCGAAACACACCCGCCGCTCGTCTCGGGCACGGCGCTGCCGGTCGGCGAGCGGCTCGGGGTGGATCCGCTCGCGGAGTCGGCGGATCCGGCGGCGGAACGCCGACGGCGTCTCCTGCGGTGCCCGCTCGAGCGCGGCCGCCTCGAACTGCCCGGCCCGCTCGGCGGGGATGGTGCTCACGATCTCGAGCAACGACCGCACCCGGCCCACGCAGATCACCCCGCCCGCAAGTGCAGCAAGCGTCGCCGGGAACCGGCCGGTCAACAGGCGCGCGTCGGCGATCAGCCGCCCCGCCGTGGCCTCGTGCACCACCAGGGCCGTTCCGAGCTCGGCGACGAACGCGCGCGTCGCGAGCTCCCGATCGACGAACGGGGAGGCATCCGTCACCCCCTCGACCTCAGCGGCAAGCGTCCGCGCCGACTCGATGCGCCGGAACTGCTCGGCCTGCGCCGCCCGGATCACCCGATCGAGCTCCACGATCCGCGACAACTCAGCATCAAGCGCCGCCTGCGGTGAGGGCGCCGAAGAGGTGGTCATGAGACAACCCAACCACCACCCACCGACATTCCAACGACAACCGAATGGCTGATCAGATGGCGAATTACCTGTGGATAACTGCTGCCAGAGCCCACCTGTGGAGGACAAGTGCTGTGACCCGAACACGAGGTCGGCCCTCAGTCATCCGCTCTGGTAGACTCTTCAGGTTGCCGTCAGAACGGCCGCGCATAAAGAGAGCCCAGGCATCAGGCCACGGGCAGCGCGCAACGAGAGAAAGGGGATCCCATCTATGGCACTTGAAGCTGATGTCAAGAAGGCGATCATCGAAGAGTACGCGACGCACCCCGGTGACACTGGATCCCCTGAGGTTCAGATCGCGCTCCTCACGAAGCGAATCAAAGACCTCACCGAGCACCTGAAGGAGCACAAGCACGACCACCACTCGCGTCGTGGCCTGCTCCTCCTCGTCGGTCAGCGTCGTCGTCTGCTCGGCTACCTCGCCGATGTGGACATCAACCGCTACCGCAAGCTCATCGAGCGTCTCGGTCTGCGCCGCTAAGCGCATTCTGCGCGGCTTTCGCTGATACCGCGAACTTCTTCGGAACGGGTCGTCGCCTTCGGGCGGCGGCCCGTTTTCGTTTCACCTTGATCAGCTCGCCCGCGCCCGGTACGCGCGAACGGCCATGCGATTGCCGCAACGCGTGCTGCAGAACCGGCGCGAGGTGTTCTTCGAGAGGTCCACGTAGAGGCCCTCGCAATCATCGGCGTCGCACACGCGAAGCCGTTCCATCTGGTCGGCACGGATGACATCGACGAGCGCCATGGCTGCCTCGACGAGGATCCGGCGGGCGAGAGGGGCTTCGGTCTCGGTCGCGTGGATGTGCCAGTCCGCACCGTCGTGACGCACGAGGCGGGGGAGTGCGCGCGCCTCGGCGAGCAGTTCGTTGACCGAGACGGCCGCATCGTCGCGGTCCTGCAGCCAGATCGCTCGAAGTCGGGTGCGGGCGTCGCGCACCTCGGCGAGCTCGCGCTCGTCGCCGTCCCTGCGGCCGGAGTAGTCCCACGCGTCGAGCAGAGCGTCGAGTTGTCCTGGTGTCGCCAGCTCGTCTTCGCCCGAATCGGATGCCTCGGGCGACGTCTCGGTGAGGGCGGCGACGAAGCCGAGGGCCACCTCGGTGTCATGGGTGAAAATCATTTGACTCCTGACGCGCGGTTCCACTATCGTCATGAGCATAACGGGTTTCGGGCATGACGGGAGCATTTGACCCGGCTCCGCGCAACGACGGAAGGGCACCAGATGCACGGGTCACGCAGGATCGGGATCGGAATCCTGCTCGGGCTCGCGTCCGGCCTCGCCTTCGGAGCGGGCGGCGCGATCGTCAAGCCCCTGCTCGAGTCGGGATGGTCACCAGGCGCGGCCGTGTTCTTCCGCATCACCGTCGCGGCCGCGCTGCTTGCGGTGCCGGGCCTCTTCGCGCTGCGATTCGACCTGCGGCCGCTCTGGCGCGCGAAGTGGACGGTGCTGATCTACTCCGTGATCGCCATCGCCGGCGTTCAGCTCGCCTTCTATACCGCGATCGCCCGCATTCCCGTGAGCACCGCACTGCTCATCGAGTACCTCGCCCCGGTTGCACTCGTGGCCTTCGCGTGGGTCACCAGTCGTCGTGTACCCCAGTTCGTCGTGCTCGCCGGGTCGGTCGTCGCGATCGCCGGTCTCGTGCTCGTGATCGGTCCGGCCGGTGGCGCCCTCGATCCCTTCGGCGTCGTGATCGCCGGCATCGCGATGATCGGCGTCGCCGTCTACTATCTGCTCGGCGAGCGCAGCGACACCGGCGTGCCACCGATCGCCCTCGCCGCTGCCGGATGCGTGATCGGATGCCTCGTGCTCGGCGCCGCGGCGCTCACGGGACTCGTGCCCTTCGAGGCCGAATTCACCGACATCGAGTTCTTCGGCGGTGTCGCCCCGTGGTGGCTGCCGGTGCTCATGGTCGGCGCGATCTCGACCGCATTCGCCTACGCCGCCGGAATCCAGGCGATCCGCATGCTCGGCACCCGGCTCTCGTCCTTCCTCGGCCTCTCGGAGGTCGTGTTCGCCGCGATCGTCTCCTGGGTGCTCATCGGCGAGGCGATCGGGCCGGTGCAGGCGATCGGCGGGCTGCTCATCCTCGCGGGCATCGTGCTCGTGCGTCTCGAGCGCCGCACGCCCGACCAGCCGACGCCCGCCCCCGATCTCGACCTCGTGCGGGTTCCCGGCGCTGTCGCCGCCGGCAGCCCCCGGCAGGGCGACGTTCCGTAGTGCCCCACCACTCGTGTCAACCCGTTGTCGGCCCGATCACCTGATTCGTAGCGTGGAACGTCCGCTGAGAACGAAGGAGATCCCATGGCCGAGCAGATCGCAGGCAAGAAGGTCGCGTTCCTCATGACCGACGGGGTCGAGCAGGTCGAGTTCACCGAGCCCTGGAACGCGCTGCGCGCTGCCGGCGCGATCGTGAGCCTCGTCGCGCCGACGGCGGGCACGGTGCTCGGGTTCAACCACCGTGAGAAGGGCGACACCTTCGACGTCGACCTGACCGTCGCCGATGCCGATGCCGAGACGTTCGACGCGCTCGTGCTCCCCGGCGGAGTCGTGAACGCCGACCACCTGCGCATGGACGAGGCATCCGTCGCCTTCGTGCGCTCCTTCTTCGAGCAGCACAAGCCCGTCGCCGCGATCTGCCACGCGCCGTGGCTCCTCGCCGAGGCGGGAGTGGCGCGAGGTCGCAGCGTCACCTCCTACCGGAGCCTGAAGACCGACCTCGTCAACGCCGGCGCGAACTGGAGCGATGAGGAGGTCGTCGTCGACCAGGGTCTCGTGACGAGCCGCGGGCCCGACGACCTGCCGGCGTTCATCGCGAAGACGATCGAGGAGATCGGCGAAGGCGAGCACGCCGGGCAGACGGTGTGACCTGCGCGCTCGTCGATGGGCGTCACAGCCGCATCGCCTGCCATAGCGTTGAGGCATGACGACAGCGCAGGGCAGCACGACGGCGACGCACGGCGAGGATTTCCGCTGATGACGAAGTCGATTCCTGCTCCGCGTTCGAAGCCGTTGCTCGCGTGGGAGCCGTTCCCGTTCCTCGTGCTGTTGGTGCTGCTCCTCGCGACGACGGTCGTGCGGCCGGATGCCACGCCGTGGGCCTTCTGGCCACTCGTCGCGCTGACCGCAGCCGCTGCGGCCCTGCTCGTCAGGTCGCTCGTGCGCAGCAGCCGTCCGGCGAACCCCGACCAATGGGGCGACCTGACGAGCCTCGAGGGGATCACGCTCGTCGACGCGCCGCACGTCGACCGGAAGGTGCGCACCGTCGTGCCCGTTGCCGACGTCGAGCGGCACCAGCCGTCGATCGAGCTCGCCCGCCTCCACGGCGGTGCCGAGCAGCAGGCCGTGCTCGTGCCGCGCGCGAGCCGCTGGCTCTCTCGCCGGTATCGCATCGGCGTGCAGCTCGTGGGCGGCAACCGCCCACGGCACGCTGGGTTCCTCGGCAGCGGCGCCGAGGAGCGCTGGGTCGAGTTGCTCGACGGGTTCCGTGCCCGGGGCGAGTACGTGCGCGTGCCCGCGCTCGTGACGGGTGCGTCACGCCCCTACGGCGTCGAGCTCGACCTCAGCGGCCTGCCGCACCTCGAGGACGGCACGGCGCCGTTCTGACGGATCCGCGAGCGCGGCGGCATCCGATCGCCGTCGGACCTCGCGAGCTCATGACGTCGGCGCTCAGGCCTCCGCGCGCTCGGCGCCGGCCGCCTCGGCCTCTCGGCGCGCGAGATCGGAGCGCACCTCGTCCATGTCGAGCGCGCGCACTTGCGAGACGAGCTCGTCGAGCATCGGCCGGGGGAGCGCACCGGCCTGGGCGAACACGCCGATGCCGTCTTTGAAGGCCATGATCGTGGGAATCGACGTGATGTTCATCGCGGCTGCGAGCTGCTGCTGGTCTTCGGTGTCGACCTTCGCGAAGACGAGGTCGGGATTCGCTTCGGATGCGGCCTCGTAGTTCGGCGCGAACTGCATGCACGGGCCGCACCACCCGGCCCAGAAGTCGACGAATACCGTGCCCTCTTGGAGGATGGTCTTCTCGAAGGTGTCCAGAGTGAGTGCAACGGTAGCCATCGCTCCAGCCTAGGGTCCAGATCTGTCCGTCCGCCCGGTATTCGCTGTGAACGGCGTGCGCGCGCTTCAGGTGTCACGTCACCGGGTTCGATATCGTGAACGCGTGGTCGCATTCGGAGGGGTGCTCGGGTCGTTCCGTCGCCGCGCCGCCACCGAGGCGAACGGCGCCACAGCGGCAGCCGTCGCCGTCGACGAGGCGTTCCTCCTTGACGCGGTCATCCACGACGTCGACTGGCGGGCGTTCCCGCCCGGCACGGAGTTCACCCGGTTCGAAGCCCCGAGCGGCCAGCTCGCCCGCGTTGCCCTCGGTCCTTCCGACGCGCCACGAGTCGTGCTCGTGCCGGGCGCCACGGGGTCGAAAGAGGACTTCGTGCTCATGTTCCCGCTCTTCGCCGCGGCCGGTTTCCGGGTGGAGTCGTTCGACCTCGCCGGCCAGTACGAGTCGGCACACGCCGGCCCGTGGAATCTCGATCCGCCCCGGGCGAGGTACGACGAGCGGCTCTTCCTCGACGACCTGCTCGCCGTGCTCGACGACGGCATCGGGCACGCCCACGTGCTCGGCTACAGCTTCGCGGGCACGCTCGCCGAGCTCGCGCTGCTCGAACGACCCGACCGCTTCGCGAGTCTCACGCTGCTCAGCGCACCACCCGAACCCGGCCAGGCATTCCGCGGGGTCAAGCGCATCGGACCGATCAGCGCCTTCACGTCGCCGCGACAGGGAGCGGCCCTCATGCTGTGGGGCATCCGCAACAACCTCAACCGGGTGCCGGCCAGCCGGCTCTCCTTCGTACGCGAGCGCTTCGCACTCACGCGGCGCGACAGCGTCGACGACATCATCGCGCTCATGATGGACACTCCCGACCTCAGGGCCCGGATCGCCCTCGCAACTGTGCCGAAACTCGTCGCCGTCGGCGAGCACGACTTGTGGCCGCGCGAGCTGCACAAGCGCTCAGCCCGCGAGCTCAACGCGACCCTCGCGATCTATGCCACCGGTCACAGCCCGTGCGAGACGGCGCCGCACCAATTGGCGCGCGACATGCTCTCGCTCTTCGAGGCGAGCGACAGCCCGCCGTAGCGCCTCACGCGCTCAGTGGGTGCTGGGCGTTCTCTTCTGGGTCCGATGGGTCCGACGGTCGGCCCGTCGCTCGAGCGGCGGCCACTCACGCCACTCCAGCGCGATCGTATGGAACGCCATGCGAAGGCGCCGGGCGAGCTGCGCGACGGTGTCGAACGGCCGCGACGAGACGCCGACGATGAGCCGGCGATCGCGCACGACGGTCATGCCCGGCTGCAGCCACCACGACAGGTCGAGGTCGTCGTGCAGGTCGCCGCGATCGCGGTGCACGATGTCGCGCAGCTCCGCCCAGGCATCCGCGCGGATCGCGTCGTTCGATCCGAACAGCGGTGGATGCCCGAGCAGCACGCCGATGACCGTGAAGTAGCCGCCGAGGTAGATGTTGCGGGCGATCCAGCGCACGACGATATTGCCGCCGTAGAACCGGCCCGAGTCCGTGACGGCCGTCGGCCGGTCATCCGCCGCCATCCGCCGCTCGATCTCGGCGATCCAGTCGGCCGCAGGCAGCGAGTCCGCGTCGAGTCGGGCGAGGAGGTCGCCGGATGCTGCGTCGAATCCCGCAGCCGTCGCGGGCCAGATGCCCCGCAACGGCTCGTGGACGAGCCGGGCGCCGGCGGCACTGGCGACGGCGGCCGTGGCATCCGTCGATCCGTTGTCGACCACGATGACCTCGTCGGCGGGGCGGGACTGCCGGGCGAGCGCTTCGAGGCACTCGGCGAGGAATCCCGCGTCGTTGTAACTCGGAACTATGACCGAAATGGTGCCCATCACGGCGAGTCTAGCCACGGGTGGTCGCAGTCACGCACGAATCCTGCGTCGTGACGCGCCGAGACGGTGGGAGGTCTGTCGCTCGCGCCGACCTTGCCCCTAGGCTCTGGCAATGTCGGGCGTCAACATGGACGGCGCCCAGAGTGGAAGGAAGACGATGTACCCATCTGCACCACTTTCCAAGCGTGCCAGAGCCGTCGCGATCGCGACGGCTGCGGCATTCACGATCGCACTCGTGCCCGCAGGGGCGGCCTTCGCCGCGCCGGCCGGGAAGTGCGACAACCGCACGAACAACACCGTGGCGAAGCTGCTCCAGTGTGTCGACGCCGACGGAGTGGTCGAGCACCTCGACGCGCTGCAGGCGATCGCCGACGACCACGATGGCACTCGCGCGGCCGGACTGCCCGGCTACGAGGCGAGCGTCGACTACATCGTCGAGACGCTCGAAGCTGCCGGGTGGAACGTGTCGATCGACGAGTTCCCGTTCACCTTCGTGGGGCCGTCGGAGCTCGAACAGCTCACGCCGGTCAACGAGACCTACGCGACCGGCCCGTTCACGGGCACCGGCTACGGTGAGCTCGTCGGCACGGTGATTCCCGTCGACATCAACCTCGAGGGCGACCGGGCGACGACCAGTGGCTGCGAGGCAGCCGACTTCACCGGGCTCGACTTCTCGGGCACGGCCGACATCGCTCTCATCCAGCGTGGCTTCTGCAACTTCTCGGTCAAGGCACTCAACGCAGAGGCAGCCGGCGCCGAGGCAGTGGTCATCTTCAACCAGGGCAACAGCCCCGACCGCGAGGGTCTGGTCACCGGAACGCTCGGCGGCAACGACATCGTCGCGATCCCCGTCGTCGGCGCGAGCTTCGCGCAGGGCGTCGCACTCTCCGCGGCCGGGTCCACCGCCCGCGTCATGGTGCCGCAGCCGGAGTCGCGTCCGCAGAAGAACGTCATCGCGGAGCTCCCCGGCGTGAACGACGAGAACGTCGTGATGGCCGGTGCGCACCTCGACTCGGTGCAGGCCGGTCCGGGCATCAACGACAACGGCAGTGGTTCGGGGGCCCTCCTCGAGATCGCCGAGCAGATGTCGAAGGTCAAGCCGCAGAACACGGTGCGCCTCGCATGGTGGGGTGCCGAGGAGAGCGGCCTGATCGGATCGCGCGAGTACGTCGCCGAGCTGAGCCAGGAGGAACGCGACCGCATCGCGCTCTACCTGAACTTCGACATGGTGGCCTCGCCGAACTTCATCTACATGATCTACGACGGTGACGAGTCGGGCTTCGAGGCCCCGGTGGTCGTGCCCGAGGGCTCGGTGCAGATCGAGGACCTGTTCGAGAGCTACTTCACGAGCGTGGGCCTGCCCTACGACGACGCCGAGTTCAGCGGCCGCAGCGACTACCAGGCGTTCATCAACGCCGGCATCCCAGCCGGCGGCCTGTTCACCGGTGCCGAGGTCGTGAAGAGCGCCGAGCAGCAGGCGGTCTGGGGCGGCACGGCCGGGGTTTCGTTCGACCCGTGCTATCACCAGGCGTGCGACACTATCGCCAACGTCAACCTCGAAGCGCTCGACGTGAACGTCGACGCGATCGCGCTCGCCGTGCTGGCGTACGCGTACTCGACGGAATCCGTCAACGGCGTGCCGGGCGTGCCCGTGCCCGACGGTCTCGTGCTCCCGGCGCCCGCCGGACCCGAGATGACGTGGAGTGCTGGTGGCGGCGGTCTCGAACACGACCACGACCACGAGCCGACCGACCTCGACTGAGTCGGCCTGATCGGAAGCGGGGCGGGGGCGCCGGAGACGGTACCCCCGCCCTCCGTATTCTGGGCGTATGCAGACCCTCGTCAAGCGACGCGACGACGCCCCCGAAGGCTTCTTCGAAGCCGAGGCGGCCGGCTTGGGATGGCTCGCCGCGGCCGGCGGCGCACGCACGGTCGAGGTCGTGGCGGTCTCACCGGGCCGGATCGAGCTCGAGCGGGTCGAACAGGCAGCTCCGAACCGCGGGGCCGCCGTGGCGTTCGGTGCAGCCCTCGCCCGGACGCATGCAGCTGGGGCTGCCGCGTTCGGCGCACCGCCCGACGGATGGACCGGACCGCTCTTCATCGGCCGTCGCCGGTTGCCCGCGGCAGAGGAGCCCACGTGGGGCGCCTTCTACGCGCGTGACCGCGTGCTGCCCTATCTCCAGATCGCCGAGGAGGTCGGGAACACGACCGCCGCGGAGGGCCGGCTCGTCCGGCTGGCGGCCGAGGCGATCGCGGCCGGTGCGTTCGACGACGACGAGCCGCCGGCCCGAGTCCACGGCGACCTCTGGAACGGCAACGTGCTGTGGTCGGCCGACAGAGTGGTGCTCATCGATCCCGCGGCGCACGGCGGCCACCGCGAGACCGACCTCGCGATGCTCGCGCTGTTCGGCTGCCCGTTCCTCGGCGACGTGCTCGCGGCGTACGACCGTGCCGCGCCGCTCCGGCCGGGATGGCGTGAGCGCGTTCCGCTGCATCAGCTGCATCCGCTCGCGGTGCACGCGGCCGGACACGGTCGCGGGTACGGCGTCGCGCTCGCGGAGGCAGCCGAGGCGGTTCTGGAACTGGCGTGACGGACGCGGGAATAGTTCGGGCGAGACATCCGTTCGGATAATTACATGCGAATGCATGAAAGAGAAATGAGAGCCCAGGAGGGCGAGATGCAGTTCGGAATCTTCACCGTCAGCGACATCACCCAAGACCCCACGACGGGTCGAACTCCGACCGAGAATGAGCGCATCAAGGCGACCCTGGCCATCGCGAAGCACGCGGAGGAGGTCGGCCTCGATGTCTTCGCCCTCGGCGAGCACCACAACCCGCCGTTCTGGTCCTCCTCGCCCACGACGACGCTCGCCTACATCGCCGCGCAGACCTCGACCCTGCAGCTGTCGACCGCGACGACCCTGATCACGACCAACGACCCGGTGAAGATCGCCGAGGACTTCGCGATGCTGCAGCATGTCGCCGACGGTCGCATCGACCTCATGCTCGGCCGTGGCAACACCGGTCCCGTATACCCGTGGTTCGGCAAGGACATCCGCCAGGGCATCAACCTCGCGCTCGAGAACTACAGCCTCCTGCACCGCTTGTGGCGTGAGGACTTCGTCGACTGGGAGGGCCAGTTCCGTACGCCGCTCCAGGGCTTCCAGTCGACGCCGCGCCCGCTCGACGACGTGCCGCCGTTCGTCTGGCACGGCTCGATCCGCAGCCCCGAGATCGCGGAGCAGGCCGCCTATTACGGCGATGGGTTCTTCGCGAACCACATCTTCTGGCCGGCATCCCACACCCAGCGCATGATCGCCCTCTACCGCCAGCGCTTCGAGCACTACGAGCACGGCACCGCCGAACAGGCGATCGTCGGACTCGGCGGACAGGTGTTCATGCGCAAGAACTCGCAAGACGCAGTGCGGGAATTCCGCCCGTACTTCGACAACGCGCCGGTGTACGGGCATGGGCCGAGCCTCGAGGAGTTCACCTCGCAGACCCCGCTCACGGTCGGCAGCCCGCAGGAGGTCATCGACAAGACGCTCGGCTTCCGCGACTACGTGGGCGACTACCAGCGCCAGCTCTTCCTCATGGATCACGCCGGACTCCCACTGAAGACGGTGCTCGAGCAGCTCGACCTGCTCGGCGAGGAGGTCGTGCCGGTGCTGCGCCGCGAATTCGCGAAGGATCGGCCCGCCACGGTTCCGGATGCCCCGACCCACGCCTCGCTCGTCGCGGCGCGCAACGCCGCCGCATCGGTCACGGCCGCCGCGCCCCAGGGTGCCGCCTTCGGCGCCGCAGCCGTGAAGGGGGCTTGACCATGACCACGCGAACCATCGCCGTCGTCTCGGCAGGCCTCAGCCAGCCTTCCTCCACGCGCATGCTCGCCGACAAGCTCGCCGACGCCACGGTCTCGAAGCTCGCCGCCCAAGACGTCGAGGCGATCGTCGAGACCTTCGAGCTGCGCGACGTCGCCACCGACATCACGAACCACCTGCTGACGGGCTTCCCGAGTCCGAGGCTCGAGGCGGTCATCGACGCGGTCACCGGGGCCGACGGTCTCATCGCCGTCACGCCGATCTTCACGACGAGCTACTCGGGCCTCTTCAAGTCGTTCTTCGACGTCGTCGGCTCCGACACCCTCGTCGATCTCCCGGTCGTCATCGGGGCGACCGCCGGCACGCCGCGCCACTCGCTCGCGCTCGACTACGCGCTGCGTCCGATGTTCACCTACCTGCACGCGGTCGTGGCGCCGACCGGCGTCTTCGCCGCGACGGGGGACTGGGGCGACTCGGCCGACAGCGTGAAGACACTGCCCGATCGCATCGACCGCGCGGCCCGCGAGCTCGCGGCGCTTGTCGCCGCGAGCGACCGCTCGTCGAAGGTACGGGATCCGTTCGCCCTCGAGCGCCCGTTCGGGAACCTCATCGGCGGCCTCGCGGGGGAATAGCGGCGGCGTAGAACGCGCGGTGCTCCCGGCAGCACGACGAGGCTGCCGGGAGCATCTCTGCTTCAGTCCTGCACGAGGTCGCGCGCCCTAAAGCGGAGGAGCCCGAGCGTCCACAGCGGGGCCGAACCGCCCTGCGACGCGCCGTAGCCGGCGTCGAGCAGGAACCCGGCCACAGCGAGGATGCCGAGACGACACAGGCGTATGGCACGGTCGCAAACTTCTTCGAAACCGGCTGGCGCGATCGCAGCTAATGTGAGGAAACGTCATATTGGGTCTTCCCGCTCTTTGGCGGCGCGAGTACCGTGGCCGACGGAGACGCGGTCGGGAGCCTGCGGATGCCGCCCGAAGACTCGTTCGGCCTGCGTGTAGACGGGGGTGTTCGTGGTGCCGTCGGCCGGTCACCGGCCGCACTGACAATTGGCAACCCGAAGGAAACACTCATGTCCATTCGTCGAACACTCGCCGTGCTCGCCACGGCGGCCGCACTCACACTCGTCGCTGCAAGTCCCGCTCTGGCCGCTAGCCCGCACTTCGTCTCGGCATCTGCGTCCGCGACGGGCGCGACGCTGACAGTCAAGTTCAAGGAGGCCGGGCTCGGGGCAAATCAGGAAATCGTCTACGAAGCCAAGGCGACGCTCAACGCGGACTACGGATGCGTCAACAAGGGCGGCAACAGGCCGAGCGATCCGAAGAAGACCCACATCGAACAGGACGTTACCGAGACTGACACGTTCAGCTCGGGGAAGAACGGCCAAATCACTGCGTCGATCACGCTCAGTGCACCTACAGCGTCCGAGGTGCTGAGCTGCCCGCCCGGACAGACCGCGACAACGTTCCTGGTCGAATGGACGAACGTCTCGATCACAGACACGACCAACAACGTGAAGCGCGACATCCCGGGCACATTCTAGATCGAAAGGAGTGAGAAGCGGGAAGGGCGTGCCCTTCCCGCTTCTCGCTGCGCGCCGGTCGGGTGCAGGCGCCAGCTCACCGCATCGTTGCTCCCTACGGCCCGCGATCATCGTCAGGGCGCGGAGCCATCCGGGCGCCGAACCCAGCGACCACGCGGTCGACGACGAGGCCGAGCAGGATCGCGATGGGGATCGAGATCACCACCGCGAGGAGCGGGCTCTCGGGGAGCGCGCTTCCCACGACGGCCCCGATGGTGACGTTGTAGCCCGCCCACGCGACACCGGCTGCCAAGGAGAGCGGCAGGTACCGCCGGAGCGGCACGCGACCCGCGCCGGCCGCGATGTTCACCGCGATCCTTGCGAACGGCACGTACCTGGCCGTGAACACGAGCACCGCGGTTCGACGATGCACGCCGAGCATCGCACGGTCGATCGCCGCGGCCACTCGTGCCCGGCGCTGCCAGCGCCAGCGGTCGACGCCGATGCGGCGGCCCATGAGGTAGCAGAGCCCGTCGCCGACGACCGCGCCGGCGGCAGCGACCGCGATGGTGGCGCCGACCGCCGGATCGCCGGTCGTCGCGGCCAGCGCGCCCAGCGCGACGACGGCGGTCTCGCTCGGCAGCACGACGAGGAACGCGTCGCCCACGACGAGCGCGAACAGCGCCGGAAGCAGCCACGGCGAGGCCGCGAGACCGATGATCCACGCAGCATCCACCCGGCCGTTCTAGCGGAACTGGGTGAACAACCGGCGACGTGCCGGCATATCGCTCGCTGCGCGCTGACTCAGTCGTCGAGCACGAAGGTGACCTCGAGCGTCACCGACCAAGCGGTGATCTTCCCCTCTTTCGCTTCGACCTTCTGCTCCTTGATCCACGCACCGCTGACGTGGCGCAGCGTCTGCGAGGCACGGGCGACGCCCGCCGCGACGGCGTCTTCGAAGCTCGTATCGGATCGGACCGTGATGGTGGTGACACGTGCGACGGATGACATGGCATTCCTCCTTGAATGAAACGTGCATGCGTACGTCCCCCATCATCCGCCCGACCGTCGACGAAAGCGAGCGACCTCTGCCCACGGCATCCGCCGGCGGTCGCCCGCTGACGCGCCGTCGACGGGCCGACGAACGGCAACCGACGGCTCGGTGAACCCTCGGCGCTCACGCCCGAATCGGCGAGCGGCGATCCCGTCGTGCGCTCACGCTGGAAGCGTGAAGGTCGTCCTCCTCGCAGAATCGTTCCTCCCGCACATGAACGGGGTGACGCACTCGCTGTTGCAGGCGCTGCGCCATCTCGAGCGACGCGGCCACGAGGCCCTCGTCATCGCGCCGCGCTCCGGCCCGATCGACGAGCCCCTCTTCGGTGCCCGCACCGTGCTCCTGCCGTCGATGCCGTTGCCGAGCTATCCCGACGTGCGCGTCACCCTCGCGAGCGTGCCTCGGCTCGCGTCGGTCATCCGCGACTTCGGCGCCGACGTCATGCACCTCGCGTCGCCGTTCGTGCTCGGCTGGCGCGGGCTCGCCGCTGCCGAGGCGGTGGGTATCCCCACGATCGCGGTGTACCAGACCGACATCCCCTCGTACGCCGAACGGTACGGCGTGCCGGGCGCGGCCCCTGCGCTCACTCGGCATCTCGGGCGCCTGCACCGCAGGGCGACGCTCACGCTCGCGCCGTCGTCGTCGGCGCTCGATCGCCTCGGCGGTCTCGGCGTCGACAGCTTGCGACTGTGGCGCCGCGGTGTCGACACCGAACGATTCGCTCCGTCGCGCCGAAGCGAGGCCTGGCGACGCGACGTCGCACCCGGTGGAGAGGTCGTCGTCGGCTACGTCGGCCGACTGGCCGCCGAGAAGCAAGTGGAGGATCTCCGCGCGATCGCCGACCTCGACGGCACCCGCCTCGTCATCATCGGCGACGGTCCGTCGAGGCCGGCACTCGAGCGGATGCTGCCCGCTGCGCGGTTCACGGGGTTCCTCGGAGGGGATGCGCTCGCCGAGGCCATGGCGAGCATCGACGTCTTCGTACACCCGGGGGAGAGCGAGACCTTCTGCCAGACGATCCAGGAGGCGCTCGCGAGCGGTGTCCCGGTCGTCGCCACCGGGCGCGGAGGGCCGCTCGACCTCGTGCAGAACAGCGTGAACGGATGGCTCTACCGGCCGGGCGACCTCGAAGAGCTCCGCGAGCGCGTGCGCGACCTGACCGGTGACGATGCGAAGCGCCGGGCGTTCGGCGTGGAGGCCCGCCGTGCCGTCGCCGGTCGGGGCTGGGACAGGCTCGGCGACGAGCTCATCGGCCACTACGGCGAGGCGAGGCGGTTGCACTCGGCCGGTCGCTCGGCCGTCCGGCCGGTCGAACATCCGGCCCGCCCGAAGGCGGCGGCGACCCCGGTCGCGGCGAGCGAATGGGCGCAGGATGGCGGAGCGGCATCCGTACCGACCGCTGCGCCGCGCTGGCGCCGGTACGTGGCCGTCGGCGACTCGCTCACCGAGGGACTGTGCGACACGTCGCGGATGCCGGAGGGGGAGTTCCGCGGCTGGGCCGACCGGCTCGCAATGCTGCTCGCGCTCTCGAGCCCGGCCGAGCGCGTCGACTATGCCAACCTCGCGGTGCGAAGCCGCAAAGTCGCCGATGTCGTCGATCGCCAGGTACCGATCGCGGCGGCGCTCGACGCCGATCTCGTGACGGTGCTCGTCGGCGGCAACGACCTCGTCGGGCGCCGTGCCGATGCCCGTCGCCTCGCCGATCGTCTCGGCTCCGGCATCAAGGCACTGCGTGCGACGGGATGCGACGTGCTTGTCGTCACCGCCTTTATGCCGCGGCGGCCGGCCGCCCGCCTCTTCGAGGCACGATTCGCGGCGTTCAACACGCGGCTTCGCGAGGTCGCACACGAGCACGGTGCGATGCTGCTCGACGTCGACGCTCATCCCGAGCTCGTCGAGCGCCCGCGTTGGTCCGAGGACCGCGTGCACTTGAACGCCGCGGGGCATCGCGGTCTCGCGTATGCCGCGGCACGCGTGCTCGGAGTGCCCGACGCGGTCGAGCTCGGCGCCCTCGAACTCGCGATGCACGACGCCGACGAGTCACCGGCGCAAGAGCTCGGCGACCTCGAATGGCTGCGCCGCCATGCCGTGCCATGGGCGCTCCGGCGGCTGGCCGGGCGCACGGCGGGCGACGGGAGATCGCCCAAGCGTGAGGCGATCACGCCCGTCGCGGTGCAGGCGAGGCAGAATACGCGCTCGCGGCGCGGGCCGGTGTCGCGGTGAGCCGGCCGCTCAGCCGCTCTTGCGACGGAACTCGCGCTGCTTCTCAGCGGGGCCGTGGGTGTTCTGCACCGCTGAGCCACCGTCGAGGTGCGATTCGCCGGACCGCTTCTCGGCCGCCTTCTTCTTGCGATCGAGGGCCTCGCGGAACTTGCGCTTCGTCTCCTCGGAGGCGCCGGTGTTGGTCTGCTCGTCGGAAGTCATGCCTTCGAGTCTGCCATGGAAATACTTCACGAGCCGCTTCACGGATGCCGCGGCGCCGGACATCCGCGTCCCGACTCGCGACGGCGGGAATACCCTCCTCTGCTAGAGTTGGAGCGGTCACCCGATGGGTTGCCGTCGTCTGAGGTGCCGCGAAGCGGTGCCGCATCCGCTCGGATGCAGGCGCACAACTGAATATCGAGCACCGACGGAGCAGGCCGGCAGGAAGCTGGTCCCCTGTGGTGGATCACCAACCGACGCGGATGGTGGACTTCTACTGGTGGCCAGCGTGAGCGCATCGACCTGATGTTTTTCGTACTGCCTGTTCCCTGCTCCCGAGTATGAGTCGCGCCCACACGGGGAGCGACGTAAAACAAAGGAGAAGACCTCTTGGAAGGTCCTGAAATCACGTTCGCCGAAGCCGTCATCGACAATGGCAAGTTCGGCACCCGCACGATCCGCTTCGAGACCGGCCGTCTCGCCCAGCAGGCGCAGGGTTCCGCCGCTGCCTACATCGACGAAGAGACCATGCTGCTCTCGGCGACCTCGGTCTCCAAGCAGCCGAAGGAGCACTTCGACTTCTTCCCGCTCACGATCGACGTCGAAGAGCGCATGTACGCCGCGGGTCGCATCCCGGGCTCGTTCTTCCGTCGTGAGGGCCGCCCCTCGACCGAGGCGATCCTCACCTGCCGCCTGATCGACCGCCCCCTGCGCCCCTCGTTCGTCGAGGGCCTCCGCAATGAGGTCCAGGTCGTCGTCACGGTGCTTGCGATCGAGCCCGACGAGTTCTACGACGTGCTCGCCATCAACGCGGCATCCCTCTCGACGCAGCTCTCGGGGCTGCCCTTCTCCGGCCCGGTCGGCGGCGTTCGCGTCGCGCTGATCGACGGCCAGTGGGTCGCGTTCCCGAAGTACTCGCAGATCGAAGACGCCGTGTTCAGCATGGTCGTCGCCGGTCGCGTGGTCACCGAGGCCGATGGCTCGCAGGATGTCGCGATCATGATGATCGAGGCCGAGGCCACCGACAACGCCTGGAACCTCATCCAGGCCGGTGCGGTCAAGCCCGACGAGGGCGTCATCGCCCAGGGCATCGAGGCGTCGAAGCCGTTCATCAAGCAGCTCGTCGAAGCGCAGCAGAGTGTCGCGGCCACCGCGGCCAAGCCGACCGCCGACTACCCGACGTTCCCGCCCTACCAGGCCGGCACGAAGGAGGTCGTCGAGGCGATCGCCCTCGAGGAGCTCAAGGGCATCTACCAGATCGCCGGCAAGTCCGAGCGTCAAGACGCCGACGACGCGCTGAAGTCGCGCGTCAAGGCCGAGGTCGCCGCCAAGGTCGCGAACGGCGAGCTGCCCGAGTCCGCGAACGACGAGGTCTCCGCCGCGTACAAGTCGGTAACGAAGCACGTCGTGCGCTCGCGGGTCCTCGAAGAGGGCGTGCGCATCGATGGTCGCGGCCTCGCCGACATCCGCCCGCTCGACGCTGAGGTGCAGGTCGTGCCTCGCGTGCACGGTTCGGCGATCTTCCAGCGTGGAGAGACGCAGATCCTCGGCGTGACGACGCTCAACATGCTGAAGCTCGAGCAGCAGATCGACTCGCTGAGCCCGGTCACGAAGAAGCGCTACATGCACAACTACAACTTCCCGCCGTACTCGACGGGTGAGACGGGTCGTGTCGGTTCGCCGAAACGTCGTGAGATCGGGCACGGCGCACTCGCCGAGCGCGCGCTCATGCCCGTGCTGCCCACGCGCGAGGAGTTCCCCTACGCGATCCGCCAGGTCTCAGAGGCGCTCAGCTCCAACGGCTCCACGTCGATGGGGTCGGTCTGCGCCTCGACCCTCTCGCTCCTCAACGCCGGTGTGCCGCTGCGCGCCCCGGTCGCGGGCATCGCGATGGGCCTCATCTCCGACACCGTGAACGGGGAGACCCGCTACGCGGCGCTCACCGACATCCTCGGTGCCGAAGACGCGCTCGGCGACATGGACTTCAAGGTCGCGGGCACTGCGGAGTTCGTCACGGCGATCCAGCTCGACACGAAGCTCGACGGCATCCCGGCATCCGTGCTGGCCGGCGCGCTCACGCAGGCGAAAGACGCCCGCACGACGATCCTCGCCGTGCTCAACGCCGCGATCGACGGTCCCGACGAGATGGCCGCCACGGCGCCTCGCGTGATCTCGGTGCAGATCCCCGTCGACAAGATCGGCGAGCTGATCGGCCCGAAGGGCAAGACGATCAACGCGATCCAAGACGAGACCGGCGCCGACATCTCCATCGAGGAAGACGGCACCGTCTACATCGGCGCGACCGACGGCCCCTCGGCCGAGGCCGCCCGCGCCCAGGTCAATGCGATCGCCAACCCGACCAACCCCGAGGTCGGCGAGCAGTTCCTCGGCACCGTCGTGAAGATCGCCGCCTTCGGCGCGTTCGTCTCGCTGCTGCCCGGAAAAGACGGACTGCTGCACATCTCCGAGGTGCGCAAGCTCGCCGGCGGCAAGCGCGTCGAGAACGTCGAAGACGTGCTCGGCGTGGGCCAGAAGATCCTCGTCGAGATCACGAAGATCGACGACCGCGGAAAGCTCTCGCTCGCCCCGGTGGTGGCCGAAGACGCCGACACCGACGGCCGCGGCGCCGAGGCCGAGCACGCGCTCGACCCCGCTGAGGGCGTCGACGCGTAGTCGAATCGTTCGCAACGGATGCCCGTCCTGCTTCGGCAGGGCGGGCATCCGTCGTTCATGGGTCATCCCGGTCGTTCCAATCGCGTGCCCGCCACGTGACCGGTGATACATTGCGGCTATGCCCGCCGGTGCGGAGTCGGTCCGTGGCCCGAGCCTGGTCGCCGCGACCGCCCTGCTCGTGCTCATCCCGGCATGGTTTGCCGCGCCACTCCTCGAGTTCACTCGAGGGGACCGTTATGCCGACACCGACGATCCCGCGGGGAGCCTCGAGTTCGTCGAACGCTCGGGCGTCGTCGTCGTGCTGTCGGGTATTGCCGTGCTTTTCGTCGCCGGCGCCCTCGTCGTCGCGGCCGCGGCATTGGAGGTGCTGCTCACCCGGCAGACGCCGGGCGGCACGACCTCCGGCATCCGCTCGATCGCGGTCGTGGCGTACCTCGGGGCGGGACTCCTGACGCTCACTGGGGCATTGCGCGTATCGAGCCCCGGTACGCTCTCCCACCTCGGCCGAGCTGAACGTCGAGTGGGGGCGCACCGGCTACCTCGTGATGCATCTCGTCGGCGTCCAGGGTGCAGGTGCGGGAGCGCGGCTCGCGATCGCCGTGTGGATTGCCGGCATCATGATCATCGCCGTTCGGCGACGGATGCTGCCGGGGTGGGTCTTCGTGCTCGCACCTGTGCCGATCGTCCTGATCCTCTCGCTCGTCGGTCCGCTGCTGTCGTTGCCCCTCGGCGATGAGTCGGCGGTCGGCGAGGTCGCGTGGATCGTGCTCATGCTCGTGTTCTTCGTCGGCGTTCCGCTGTGGTGCGGGGTGATCGCGGGGTGTCTCTTCGCTGGAGCACGCCGCGCGCATCGGCGTTTTGCCTGACGAGCGCCTCACACCTCGCGCTCGAGCAACGGGCCCAGGCGATACGGGATCAGCTCGCCCATCGCGAGCGAGGTCTCGGTGCGCTCGACGCCGTCGATCGCGAGGATCTCGCCGTCGATGCGGAACAGGTCGTGCGCGTCGCGGCAGATCACGCGAACGAGCAGGTCGATCGACCCGCTGAGCCCGTGCGCCTGGATCACCTCGGGAATGCGGGCGATGTCGTCGACGACTTCTCTCAGGCGCTTCTGGCGCACGTGCACCGAGATGAACGCCTCGAGCGGGAAGCCGAGCGGCGCGGGGTCGATGCTTCGCTCGAACGAGAGGAATGCGCCGGATGCCTCGAGCCGCGACATCCGCGCCTGCACCGTGTTGCGCGAGAGGCCGAGCCGGTCGGCGAGCGCGACGACGGTGGCCCGTGGGTCGGCGGAGAGCGCAGCGAGGAGCGCCCGGTCGACTGCGTCGTAATCGCTCATGTTGCCACACGATAGCACCGACATCCGGGGTCCGTATTGGCAATGTGCTCAATCTGCGAGCTGATGCTTGAGCTGTGTGATCGGCGGACGTAGCATCGAAGTAACCGGCAGAGTGGCCGGGTTCGGGCATCCCACGAAGCGAGCCCGCCGACAGCGAGGATCGACGATGAACCCATCCGACCGAGACGCAACCGGGCTCCTCACGCGGCCCGACGAATTCGTGCAGCTCGTCACGCCCACCGGCGAGCGCCGGGCCGACGCCGACTTCGACCCGTGGGTGAGCGACATCGACACCGCGGCCCTCGGCCGGCTCTACCGCGACATGGTCATCGTGCGACGCCTCGACACCGAGGCCACCGCGCTCCAACGCCAGGGCGAACTCGGTCTCTGGCCGCCCCTCGCGGGCCAGGAGGCCGCCCAGATCGGCTCGGCGCGCGCGATGCGCGACGACGACTTCGCCTTCACGAGCTATCGCGAGCACGGCGTCGCGTGGTGTCGCGGCGTCGGCCCCGCCGAACTGCTCACGGTGTGGCGAGGCACCGCCGCGTCGGGCTGGAACCCGTTCGAGCGCGGCATCGCCGTTCCGCAGATCATCATCGGCGCACAGTCGCTGCACGCCACGGGCTGGGCGATGGGCGCCGCCTGGGAGGGGTCGGATGCCGCGGCCATCGCCTACTTCGGCGACGGCGCCACGAGCGAGGGCGACGTGAACGAGGCGCTCGTCTTCGCGGCGAGCTTCAACGCGCCGGTCGTGTTCTTCTGCCAGAACAACCAGTGGGCGATCTCCGAGCCCGTGGGGCTCCAGTCGAAGCAACCGCTCGCTCGCCGCGCCGACGGCTTCGGCATGCCCGGCATCAGGGTCGACGGCAACGACGTGCTCGCCGTGCTCGCCGCGACGAGGATCGCACTCGATCGCGCCCGGCGAGGAGAGGGGCCGACGTTCATCGAGGCCGTGACCTACCGAATCGGTCCGCACACGACTGCCGACGACCCCACGCGCTACCGCACCGAGGTCGAGCTCGCCGAATGGCGCGAGCGCGATCCCCTCACGCGCGTGCTCGCCCTGCTCGAGGCCTCCGGCGTCGACTCCGCCGGGCTCGAGCGCGAGGTCGCGGTCGAGGCCGACCGGGCGGCTGCCGAGCTCCGCAGCGCGTGCATCGCGATCGCCGATCCCGAGCCCCTCAGCGTCTTCGACCACGTCTACGCCGAGCCGAACAGCCATCTCGAACGGCAGCGCGCTCATTACGTGCGCTACCTCGCGACCTTCGAGGAGACGGATGCCGCGCCCGCCGGCGATGCCGGCACCGGCACGGAAGGCGGCGCTCGATGACCACACTCACCCTGGCCAAGTCCTTGAACGCCGGGCTCCGGCGTGCCCTCGCCGACGACGAGAAGGTCGTGCTGATCGGGGAGGACATCGGCACGCTCGGCGGAGTGTTCCGCGTGACCGATGGCTTGAAGGCCGAGTTCGGCCCGACGCGCGTCGTCGACTCGCCGCTCTCTGAAGCGGGGATCGTCGGCACTGCCGTCGGACTCGCCTATCGCGGCTTCCGCCCGGTCATCGAGATCCAGTTCGACGGGTTCATCTATCCCGCCTTCGACCAGATCGTGGCGCAAGTGGCGAAGCTGCACTATCGCTCACGCGGCACGGTGCGGATGCCGATCACGATCCGGGTGCCGTTCGGTGGCGGCATCGGTGCCGCCGAGCATCACTCGGAGTCGCCCGAGGCGTACTTCGCGCACACCGCCGGCCTCCGGGTGATTGCGTGCTCGAACCCGGCCGACGCGTTCATCATGATCCGGCAGGCGATCGCGAGTGACGACCCGGTGCTGTTCTTCGAGCCGAAACGGCGCTACCACGTGAAGGGCGAGGTCGACGAGCAGGCGAGCCTCGCCGACGCGCGCCCCATGGGGGTCGCGACGGTCGTCACGCCGGGCGATGACGTCACCCTCGTCGCGTACGGGGCGCTTGTGCAGACCGCGCGCGACGCGGCGATCGCGGCCGAGGAGGACGGCGTGTCGATCGAGGTCATCGACCTGCGCTCGCTCGCGCCCGTCGACTACGCCACGATCGAGGCATCCGTTCGCCGCACCGGCCGGCTCGTCATCACGCACGAGGCGGGCCAGCAGGGCGGGGTCGGCGCCGAGCTTGCGGCGAGTATCACCGAGCGGTGCTTCGAGTTCCTCGAGGCGGCGCCGGTGCGCGTCACCGGTCATGACATCCCGTATCCGCCCGCGAAGCTCGAGCGGCACCACCTGCCCGACCTCGACCGCATCCTCGACGGGGTCGATCGTGCGCTCGGCCGACCCAACTCGCTGAGCGGCGTCGAGGCGTGAGCGCGATGATCCGGGACTTCGCGCTGCCCGACCTCGGCGAGGGACTCACGGAGTCCGAGATCGTCGCCTGGCGGGTCGCCGTCGGCGACCACGTCGAGCTCAACCAGATCATCGCCGACATCGAGACCGCCAAGGCGGTCGTCGAGCTGCCGTCGCCGTTCACCGGCACGGTGACCGCGCTGCACGCGGCCGAGGGCGAGACGGTGAACGTCGGCGCGCCGCTGTTCTCGTGCGACACGGGCGACGGCACGGCCTCCGAACCGGTCGACGAGGCCGCCGCGGCTCAGGCCGACGGCACGGCCGAGGCAGCGACCGCCGCGACCGCCGCCGCGCCGGCCGAACGCGAGTCGGATGCCGCTCCCGAGCCGAACCTCGTCGGCTACGGGGCACGCGATGAGGGCGGGCCCAAGCGCCGCCCCCGCCGCGCGGCGCTCGTCGACGATCTCGTGCCGTCGGTGCCCGACACCGGCCACGCCGCCATCGGTGCTGCGCCGGTCGAGGTCATCGCGTCGGAGACGCGGCGGGCGGAGCGTCCGCGGTCCACGCCGCCGGTGCGCAAGCTCGCCCGCGACCTCGGCATCGAGCTCGAGCGGGTGACGGGTACGGGGGAGCGCGGGCTGATCACGCGTGCCGACGTCGAGCTCGCGGCATCCGGCGGCCACCCCTCCTCGCCGCCCACCGAAGCGCCGCAGGACGCCGCATCGGCTCGGCCGGCGGAGACGAGGATCCCCATCCGGGGCGTCCGCAAGCACACCGCGGCCGCGATGGTGCGGAGCGCCTTCACGGCACCGCACGTCACCGAATTCCTCACGGTCGACGTGACGGGCACGATGGAGCTGCTCCGAGGCATCCGTGACGACCGCGCATTCGCAGGACACAAGGTCACGCCGCTCGCCGTCGTCGCGAAGGCGCTCTGCATCGCCGCTCGTCGCACGCCCGAGGTCAATGCGCGCTGGGATGAGCAGGCGCAGGAGATCGTGCAGTTCAGTGCCGTCAACCTGGGCATCGCGGCGGCGACCGAGCGGGGACTCGTCGTTCCGAACATCAAGGGCGCCGAGCGGATGACCCTCATCGAGCTCGCCGACGCCGTCACCGCCCTCGCCGAGACCGCCCGCGCGGGCCGCACCGGTCCGGCAGACCTCAGTGGCGGCACGATCTCGATCACGAACATCGGGGTGTTCGGCATCGATGCGGGCACGCCGATCCTGAACCCGGGGGAGGCTGCGATCCTCGCGATGGGCGCCGTGCGCCGGCAACCGTGGGAACACCGCGGCGAGGTCGCGCTGCGCGAGATCATGACGCTGAGCCTTTCGTTCGACCACCGGCTCGTCGACGGGGCGCAGGGCTCCCGGTTCCTCGCCGACATCGGATCGATCCTGCGCGAGCCGGGTCTCGCGCTCACCATGGCGTGAGCCGCCGATCGGCGGGAGGATGGATGCATGGACGGACCCAGCATCCTCTCGCCGACGGACACGACCGAAGATCTCGACGGCACCGCGTTCCGGCACGCCCAGAATCACCTCGTCGGTGCGTTCACGACGGCGGACTTCCGCAGCGCGGTGCGACTGCTCGATGCGGTCGCCGTGGTGGCCGACGAGTTGAACCACCACCCCGACGTGCGGCTGGGGTGGGGGCGCGTCGAGTTCGCACTGACCTCGCACGACGTCGGCGGAGTCACTCCACGCGACGTCGAACTGGCGCTCCGCATCGGGGAGATCGCCGATCAGCTCGGCGCAACGACCGAGTAGCACTGCGTGCCGGCGCCGTCGAGTCCGTCGGCCCTCGGTTCAGTCGAGCCGGTAGATCCGTTCCTCGACCTCGGTGCCGCGTGCGTTCGCGAAGCCCACCTCGTTGCCGACGTGGCGGAATCCGAGCTTCTCGAGCACGGCGATCGAACCCGCATTGTCGGCCGCGACGCGAGCTCGCACCGGCCGCTCGCCGAGCGCTTCGAGGAAGAGCCGGATCGCCCGCGTGGCGATGCCCTCACCCCAGTGTTCGGGGTCGATCCAGACGGTGATCTCGGGCGTGCCGTCCTCGAACCAGCGGGCGGCGCTGCCCACGATCGCTCCGTCGGCGCGAATGGTGCGCGCGTCGACGCCGGGATCGTCGATGAGGCGTCGCCAGTGCGCGTCGAACATCGCGCGATCCGTCGGGTCGGGAGCGGTGAACGCGGCCATGCGTACCGCCTCCTCGTGCTGCCCGAACACGAACAGTGCATCGAGATCCCCGGCGCGGGTCGCGCGCAGGGTCACGACATGAGGCTCGCCCATGCCATCTCCTCCAGGATGCCGCGGATGGTGCCGTCGGCCGGTCGGCGCCCAGGGATGCGGGCGCTGTGCGGAGTGGAGTTCAGGAGTCCGAAGGCGGCGTGTGCCCGGAACCTGAGCTCCGTCTCGGCCCGATCGGGCCGGAGTCTGGAGAGGGTGTCGACCCAGTGCTCGACATAGCGGCGCTGGAGGAGCCGCACCTCGTGCCGGGCGCCACGGTCGAGCTGCTCGAGCTCGCGGTCCTGCACGACGATGACATCGGCCTCGCGGAGCGCGAACTCGACGTGGAAACGAATGAGCGAGCGGAGCGCGTCAGCGGCGTCGGGCGCCTCGCCGAGCACGCGCTCGGCCCCGTCGAGGAGCGACTGGCTCGCCCCCTGGAGGATCGCGGCGAGCACCGCGGCCTTGCCGGGGAAGTGCCGGTACACGGCCGGTCCGCTCACGCCGACGGCGGCGCCGAGGTCTTCGATCGTGACGCCCGCGTAGCCCCGCTCGGCGAAGAGGATCGCCGCGGCGGCGAGGATCGCCGCGCGCCGATCGGCCTTCTGGCGGCTCCGCTCGGTGCGGGGCAGCTCGGCGTGGGCCACCGCGTCGTACGGTTCGAGGGTGCTTGCCATTGCGGTGAGTGCTCGCTAACATCGGGAATCGAGTTAGTGCACACTAACCGAAATGGCGTGCCGGCCACAAGGGGCACGTCATCGACGGAGACAGGCGGAGCGGATTTGATTCTCAATACGGGCATCGAGCCCACGAGCGAGTCCGCTCGGCGCAACGCCGACGATCACGCCGGCCTCGTGCGTGAGCTGCGTGAGAAGCTCGCCGTCGCTGCACTCGGCGGCCCCGAATCCTCCCGCGAACGGCACGTCGCTCGCGGAAAGCTGCTTCCGCGCGACCGGGTCGATCGCCTCCTCGACGAGGGCAGCCCCTTCCTCGAGCTCTCACCGCTCGCGGCCGACGGCCTCTACGGCGGCGACTCGCCGGGTGCCGGCATCATCACGGGCGTCGGCCTCGTGCACGGCCGCGCCGTCATGGTCGTGTGCAACGACGCGACCGTCAAGGGCGGCACGTACTACCCGATGACCGTGAAGAAGCACTTGCGTGCGCAGGAGGTGGCGAAGGAGCACCGCTTGCCGTGCGCCTACCTCGTCGACTCGGGCGGCGCGTTCCTGCCGCTGCAAGACGAGGTGTTCCCCGACCGCGAGCACTTCGGCCGCATCTTCTTCAACCAGGCGCAGCTCTCCTCCCTCCGCATCCCGCAACTCGCCGCGGTGCTCGGCTCGTGCACCGCGGGCGGCGCCTACGTGCCGGCGATGAGCGACGAGAGCGTCATCGTGCGCAATCAGGGCACGATCTTCCTCGGTGGACCCCCGCTCGTGAAGGCCGCGATCGGCGAGGTCGTGACACCCGAGGAGCTCGGCGGCGGCGACCTGCACTCGCGGGTCTCGGGCGTCACCGATCATCTCGCCGACGACGACGAGCATGCGCTCGAACTCGTGCGCGACATGATCGCGACGCTCCCGGCGCCCGCGGCCCGGGCGTGGAGCGTGCGCGAGTCCAGGCCGCCCGCGGTCGACCCGGCGGGGCTCACTGCGGCGGTCCCGGTCGACGTGCAGCAGCCGTACGACGTGCGAGAGGTCATCGCGAGGCTCGTCGACGCGAGCGAGTTCACCGAGTTCAAGCCCGAGTACGGCGACACGCTCGTGACCGGGTTCGCGCACCTCGACGGCCACCCGGTCGGCATCGTCGCGAACAACGGCGTGCTCTTCAGCGAGTCGGCCATGAAGGGCGCGCACTTCATCGAGCTCTGCGACCAGCGCGGCATCCCGTTGCTCTTCCTGCAGAACATCTCGGGCTTCATGGTCGGCCGCGATGCCGAGGCGGGCGGCATCGCCAAGCACGGCGCGAAAATGGTCACCGCGGTCGCCACGACGCGGGTTCCCAAGCTCACCGTCGTGATCGGCGGCTCGTTCGGAGCCGGCAACTACTCGATGTGCGGCCGGGCCTACTCGCCGCGGTTCCTGTGGATGTGGCCGAACGCGCGCATCTCGGTGATGGGCGGCGAGCAGGCGGCATCCGTGCTCTCGACCGTGAAGCGCGACCAGCTCGCGGTGCGCGGCGAGGAGTGGACGGATGCCACGGCCGAGGAGTTCATGGCGCCCATCCGCGACCAGTACGAGACGCAGGGCAGTCCGTACCATTCGACGGCGAGGCTCTGGGACGACGGCATCATCGACCCCGCCGACACCCGCACAGTGCTCGCCCTCGCGCTCGAGCTCGCGAGCCGCACGCCACTGCCCGAGCCCGCGTTCGGCCTCTTCAGGATGTGACGCGGCTCACGATCCCGACGCCGCTGCGGCGCGCCTGACCCGGCGTACGGCTTCCTCGACGCCGCCGTTCCATGGCGTGCCGTGGCCGGGCAGCACCCACGTGACATCGAGGTCCTGGAGGCGCCGAAGCGAGGCGATCGCGGTATCGGGATCGTCGGTGAACGGCGCAGGCTGCGGCCCGTCGGCGCCCGTCAGCACGTGAAGCGTGGTGAGCGCATCGCCGACGAAGACGGCGTCGGCCACGGGAACGTGGATCGCGATGCTGCCTGGCGAGTGGCCGGGCATCGAGATCACCCGCGGAGCCCCTGGCAGCTCGAGCACGTCGCCGTCGTGGACCTCGACGACCGCGGCGAGCGGCGTGGTTCGCAACCCGTTCTTCGTGATGGCGTACCAGAGGAATCGCGTCGTGGCACCGAGCTTCACGTGGCCCCACCCGGGCTTCGTCGAGACCTCGCCGCGCGCACGGGCGGCGTCGGCCTCGTGCACGTACACCGGCACGCCGTGGTCGCGGCGGAGGCGTTCGGCGAAGCCGATGTGGTCGCTGTCGCCATGGGTGAGCACGACACCGCGCACATCGTCGAGCGAGCGGCCCATCGCGGCGAGTTCGGCGGTCAGCTCCTTCCACTGACCGGCCATCCCGGCGTCGATGACGGTGACGCCGCCGGGCGTGTCGACGAGATAGACGGCGACGATGTCGTTGCCGATGCGGTGGAGGGAGGGGCCGATCTTCATCAGGTGTGTTCTCGATTCAGCGTGGAGTGATGGCTATGCTACATAGCTATCATGGCTACGGTCAATAGCCTAGAGTGGATCGAGGAACGGAGCACCCATGCCGACACCGGAACGCACCTCGCTCGACGGAATCGTGAGCGCCGGGCGCGCCCTGCTCGAGTCCGACGGGCTCGACGGGCTCACCATGCAGGCCGTCGCAGCGCGAGTCGGGGTTCGCGCGCCCTCGCTCTACAAGCGGGTGCGAAACCGTGACGAGCTCATCCGCCTGATCGCCCATGCCACGCTCCGCGAGCTCGCGACGCGCCTCGAAGGGGCCGTGAACGGGGCGGCCGACGATCCTCGAACCGAGCTCCGGCAGCTCGCCGGCGTCGCTCGCGCCTTCGCGCACGAGCGGCCGGCGGGCTTCCGCCTCATCTTCGGCGCCGAGGTGCGTCTCGACGAGGCGTCGCTCGCAGCCTCGAGCGCACCGGTGCTACGAGTGGCCGCCGCGCTCGCGGGGGAGCGCGATGCCCTCCAGGCCGCGCGAACCTTCACGGCCTGGCTGAACGGATTCGTGAGCATGGAGCTCGCCGGCGCCTTCCGGCTCGGGGGCGACGTCGAGCACGCCTTCGAGTACGGCGTCGAGCGTATCGCGGACGCGGTGGCGAGCCCGGCCGCCGGCTGAATCGACTCGTCACTCTGCAGGCACGCACCCCTGCCCTTGTCATTCCAGTTAGCGAGCACTAACATCGATTCCAGTTAGTGTGCGTTAACTGGTGGTGGCGCACGTCGATCCCCGCAGAGAGGCGGATGCACAGCATGGCCCAGGCGTCGCGTCCGTTCGAACGAGTGCTCGTCGCGAACCGCGGCGAGATCGCCGTGCGCGTCATCCGCACGTTGCGCCGCCTTGGGATCCGCGCGATCGCCGTGTACTCCGACGCCGACGCAGATGCGCCGCACGTACGACTCGCCGACGAAGCAGTGCGCATCGGCCCGGCGCCGGCCGCGCAGAGCTATCTCGACCCCGACCGCATCGTCGCAGCCGCCATCGCAACCGGCGCACAGGCCGTGCATCCCGGCTACGGGTTCCTCTCCGAGCATGCGGGGTTCGCCCGTGCCTGCCGCGACGCCGGCATCGTCTTCGTGGGTCCCGGCGACGAGGCCCTCGAGATCATGGGCGACAAGATCAGCGCGAAGCGGCACGTCGAGGCATCCGGAGTCCCCATCGTGCCAGGTGTCGCCGACGCGGCCCTTGATGACGCGGCCCTGCTCACGGCAGGTGAGGCGGTCGGCTTTCCGCTGCTCGTGAAGCCGTCGGCGGGCGGCGGCGGCAAGGGCATGCAGGTGGCCAGAGACGCGGCAGAGCTCGCTGCGGCGATCCCGGCTGCCCGGCGGGTCGCGACGGCGGCATTCGGCGACGACACGCTGCTGCTCGAGCGGCTCATCGAGCGCCCCCGGCACATCGAGGTGCAGGTGCTCGCCGATTCCGCGGGCTCCGTGATCCACCTCGGAGAGCGCGAGTGCTCACTGCAACGCCGCCACCAGAAGGTCATCGAGGAGGCACCGTCCGCGCTGCTCGACGAGACGACCCGCAGCCGCATCGGCGCGGCGGCGTGCGACGCGGCTCGGAGCGTCGGCTACCTCGGGGCCGGCACCGTCGAGTTCCTGGTCTCGGATGCCGCCCCCGACGAGTTCTTCTTCATCGAGATGAACACGCGCCTCCAGGTCGAGCACCCCGTGACCGAGCTCGTCACCGGCGTCGACCTCGTCGAGCAGCAGCTGCGCATCGCTGCGGGGGAGCCGCTCGAGCTCGCGCAACACGAGGTGCGCCTCACCGGCCACGCGATCGAGGCGAGGCTCTACGCCGAGTCGCCGCACCGCGGCTTCCTCCCGTCGACGGGCGAGGTGCTCGTCTGGGGCGAGCCCGAGGGCGACGGCATCCGCGTCGATAGTGGTGTGCGAGAGGGCCAGGAGGTCACCGCCCACTACGACCCGATGCTCGCCAAGGTCATCGCGCACGGCGTCGATCGCGCCCAGGCGATCGAGCGGCTCGACCACGCGCTCGCCGACACCGTCGTGCTCGGCGTCGACACCAACATCGGCTTCCTCCGACGGCTGCTCGCCGAGCCCGCCGTGCGCGAGGGCCACCTCGACACGGGGCTCATCGACCGGATGCCGGAGGCGAGCGTGTCCGACCCGTCGCCCGCGCTCCTCGAGCCCGCCGCGAGCTGGGTCGCCCGACGTGACGAACTCGAGCGCGCCGAGGCCGCCACCGACGGTCCCACCGCCTGGCACGTGGCCACCGGCTGGCGCCCGGGCGTCGTTCGCGCGCCGATGGTGCTCCTCGCCCCGCGCGACCACCCACGGGAGCCCCGGCCCGTCGACTCAGTGCACACCGACGAACAGGGCGAACAGCGGGCGATCGTGGCCGAGGATGCCGACGGAGCGGTGTGGGTGCACCGCGCCGGTCAGACGGCCGCGTTCCTGCGAGTCGACCGGCGCGACCACGCGGAACTGCGCCGCGCGGGCGTCGAGCGAGGCGCGCTCGCCGCCGACCCCGAGCTCCGCGCGCCGATGCCCGGCACCGTGACGGCCGTGTTCGTCGAAGACGGCGACGCCGTCGAGGCGGGCGACGCCGTCGTGGCCATCGAGGCCATGAAGATGGAGCACCGCGTCATCGCGACCCTCGACGGCACCGTGCGGCTCGCCGCGGCGATGGGCGACCTCGTCGCCCGCGATCAGGCCGTGGCACGCATCGAGCCGCACCCCGAGACACCCCACCACGAATGAGGAGCAGCAGCATGCAGTACGACCTGAGCCCCGAGGAGCAGGAGCTCTCCGACCGCGTCGCCGACTTCGCCGACACCGTCGTCGCCCCCGCCGCCTACGAGTACGACACGAAGCGGCGTCTCCCGATGGAGATCATCGCCCAGATGGGCGAGATGGGCCTGTTCGGCCTGCCGTTCCCCGAGGAGCTCGGCGGCGGCGGCAAGGATTACTTCCAGCTCTGCCTCGCCGTCGAGGCGCTCGGCCGCGTCGACCAGTCGATCGGCGTGACCCTCGAGGCGGGCGTCGGCCTCGGCATGATGCCGATCTACCGCAACGGCACCGACGAGCAGCGCGCCGAGCTGCTGCCCGACCTCGTCGCCGGCCGCGCGCTCGCGGGCTTCGGCCTCACCGAGGCGAAGGCGGGCTCGGATGCCGGAGCCACCCAGACGACGGCCGTGCTCGACGGCGACGAGTGGGTCGTCAACGGCTCGAAGCAGTTCATCACGAACTCGGGCACCCCCATCACGAAGTTCGTCACCATCACCGCCGTCACGGGCGAGAAGACGGCACCCGACGGCAGCGTGAAGAAGGAGCTGTCGTGCATCATCGTGCCGAACGGCACGCCGGGCTTCACCGTGGGGGAGAGCTACGACAAGGTGGGCTGGCACACCTCCGACACGCATCCGCTCACGCTCACCGACGTGCGGGTGCCGGAGTCGAACCTCCTCGGCGCTCGCGGTCGCGGCTACGCGAACTTCCTGCAGACCCTCGACGAGGGCCGCGTCGCCTTCGCGGCACTCGCAACCGGCGCCGCGCAGGGGTGCCTCGAAGAGGCGCTGCGCTACGCGAAGACGCGCGTGGTGTTCGGCACCCCGATCGGCTCGAACCAGCACATCGCGTTCAAGATCGCGAAGATGCAGGCGCGCGTGCACCAAGCGCGGCTCGCGTGGCACGACGCAGCGCGCAAGCTCGTGGCCGGCAAGCCCTTCAAACTCGAGGCGTCCATTGCCAAGATGGTCTCTGGAGAGGCGGCGATGGACAACGCGCGCGATGCCACGCAGATCTTCGGCGGCTACGGGTTCATGAACGAGAATCCCGTCGCCCGGCACTACCGCGACTCGAAGATCCTCGAGATCGGCGAGGGCACGACCGAAGTGCAGCTCATGATCATCACCAGGGAACTCGGCCTCACCGCCTGACGGCGCCGAGCGGATGCCGCGAACGGCCAGCACGCGAAGGAGCGACATGCACGCCAGCGACGACACCGATGCGGTGCCCGAGGTGCACCGCGAGGTGCTGCAGCGCGGCCTCTGGTTCGAGGAGTTCGAACCGGGGACCCGCTACCTGCACCGGCCCGGCCGCACGGTCACCGAAGCCGACAACGTGCTCTTCACGACCCTCACGATGAACACGCAGGCCCTGCACCTCGACGCGGCGTGGTCGGAGACGCAGCCGTTCGGGCAGCGGCTCGTCAATTCGATGTTCACGCTCGCGACGATCGTCGGGGCATCCGTCGCCCAGCTCACGCAAGGCACGATCGTCGCGAATCTCGGCTTCACCGAGGTCGCCTTCCCGGCACCCCTCTTCCACGGCGACACCCTCTACAGCGAGAGCCTCGTCGTCGACACCCGCCCTTCGGCCTCGCGGCCGGGCCAGGGTGTCGTCACCCTCCTGCACCTCGGTCGAAACCAGCACGGAGTCGAGGTCGCGAGGGCGACCCGGTCGGTGCTCGTCTGGTTCCGCGAAGCAGGGGAGGGCCAACCCGCTGCGACGCGAGCCGTGACGACGACCGAGGGAGAGAAGGCGAACGGATGGACGCATCCGCCGTTCCGCTTCGGCCCCGCGCTGCTCTTCTGCCCGGCCGATCGCCCCGACCGCTATGCGAAGGCCCTCGATCGCGCCGACGCCGTGATCCTCGACCTCGAGGACGCGGTCGCCGACGACGCGAAGGCCGCCGCCCGTGCGGCGATCGTGGGCACGCCGCTCGACCCCGAGCGCGTCATCGTGCGCGTGAACCCCGCGTCGAGCCCGCATTTCGCGGCCGACCTCGCCGCGCTCGCCGAGACGCCGTACACCACGGTCATGCTCGCCAAGTGCGAGGGCACCGCCGATCTCGTCGACCTCGTCGAGGTCGAGGTCATCGCGCTCTGCGAGACGGCTCGTGGCGTGCTCGCGGCGGCGGAGGTCGCGGCGATCCCGAACGTCTCGGCGCTCATGTGGGGGGCCGAAGACCTCGTCGCCTCCCTCGGTGGCTCGTCGAGCCGCCATGCCGATGGTCACTATCGCGACGTCGCGACGCACGCCAGGTCCCAGGTGCTGCTCGCGGCCGGAGCGCACGGGATCGCCGCGATCGACGCCGTGCACCTCGAGCTCGACGACTCGCCGGGGCTCCGCGCCGAAGCCGAAGACGCCGCCGCGCTCGGATTCGCCGCGACCGCGTGCGTGCACCCGGGGCAGGTGCACATCGTGCGCGCCGCCTACCGTCCCGACGCCGAGAGCCTCGAGTGGGCGCGTGCCGTCATCGCCGCGGCGGCCGACGAGCCCGGCGTCTTCGCGTTCCGGGGCGGAATGGTCGATGCCCCGGTGCTCAGGCAGGCCGCGGCGCTCGTGCGGCGCGCCGGCACCTGAGGAGTGAACGATTCGGTAACGGTCGCCCGTCCTTGCGCGGATCGAATACCCCGAGCACATATCCTCGGACCAATCCTGGGGAGGAGGAGCGCGTGGCACGACGGCACACGAATCGCGCACCATCGGCGAACGCTGCGAGGGCAGCGGTCGCCGACGTCATGCTCGGCACCGGGGCGATCGCGACGGACACCGGGCCGATCTCGACGACGAGGGCCGACGCGAGCCCCGGCTTCCACTCCGAATCCGTCGCCACGAACCCCCTCTCGGGTCCGATCACGGTGCCGCAGAAGCGGACGATCGGCGAGACCGGCATCACGGAGCATCCGCTCGCGCTCGGCGGCAGCACCTTCGGATGGACGCTCGGCGTCGACGATTCGTTCGACGTGCTCGATCGGTTCGCCGGCGTCGGCGGAAGCCTGATCGACACCGCCGACAGCTACGCCGCAGGCCGCAGCGAGTCCATCATCGGCAAGTGGATGGCCTCGCGCGGCACCCGCGACCGCATGCGCATCATGACGAAGATCGGGCGACACCCCGATCACCGCGGCCTCGCGCCCGATGAGATCACGGCGGCGGTCGACGACTCGCTCACGCGACTCGGCACCGACCGCATCGACCTGCTGTTCTTCCACGGCGACGACCCGGCCGTTCCACTCGAGGAGAGCCTCGGTTCCGTCGACGCGCTCATCGCCGCCGGCAAGGTCGGGGCGATCGGGGCGTCTGACTTCCCGCCCGAGCGGCTCATCGAGGCTCGCGTGCTCGCCGCGAACGGACTTCCTCGCTTCCAGGCCCTCACGACCGGGTACAACCTCATGGAACGCAGGTCGTTCGAGGGAGCGCCCGAACTCGTCGCCCACGCTCAGGGGCTCGCCGTGCTGCCGTACTTCGCCCTGGCGAACGGCTTCCTCGGGGGCGCCGTGCGACGCCGTTCCGACGTGCGCCATGACGCGCGCGGCGCGCGCCAGGCCGGCCACCTCGGGCGCCGCGGGCATCGCGTGCTCGCCGCCCTCGACGAGATCGCCTTCGCCCGCGGTGTCCAGCCCGCGACGATCGCGATCGCGTGGCTCCTCGCGAAGCCGACGGTGGTCGCGCCGGTGGCGAGTGCGAGCAAGCCCGAGCAGGTCGATGCACTCATCGCCGCGGCATCCGTCGAACTGCACCGCTCGGAGCTCGTGGAACTCGATCGCGTCTCCGCCTGAGGCATCGCCCGCCCCGGCCGAAGGCCGAGTCAACCGAGCGGTCCCGCCGCGGGTGGCATAGGGTGGACGGGTGAACGGCGCCGTCGACCTCCCTCTCGGCTTGGCCGAACTCTCGTTCGACGCGGCCGGCGATGCTCGAGTGCGTCGCAGCGTGCTTCCCTCGGGGGTCCGCGTACTGAGCGAACAGGTGCCCGGCAGCCGCAGCGTCACGATCGGCTTCTGGGTCGCCGTCGGCTCGCGTGACGAGCAGCCGTCGGCGTCGGGGCATCCGGCCACCTACGGCTCGACCCACTTCCTCGAGCACCTGCTCTTCAAGGGCACGACGACGCGCACGGCGCTCGACATCGCGATCTCCTTCGACGCGGTCGGCGGCGAGCACAACGCGCTCACCGCCAAGGAGTACACGTGCTACTACGCGAAGGTGCAGGATCGCGACCTGCCGATGGCCGTCGCCGTGCTCGCCGACATGTTCACCTCGTCGCGTCTCGACGCTGAGGAGTTCGAGAACGAGCGCGGCGTCATCCTCGAAGAGCTCTCGATGGCGGGCGACGATCCGGCGGATGTCGCGAACGAGCGGTTCTTCGAGGCCGTGCTCGGCGCGCATCCGCTCGGCCGCCCGATCGGCGGCAACCCCGACACGATCCGCGCCGCCGTGCGCGATGCCGTGTGGGAGCACTACCGGGCCAACTACCGGCCGAGCGACCTCGTCGTCACGGTCGCGGGCGCGGTCGACCATGAGGCGCTCGTCACCGAGCTCGAGCGAGCGCTCACCGGTGCCGGCTGGGATCTGGCCGTCGAGGCCGCGCCGGTCGAGCGGCGGCCCGTCGGGCCGGCCGTGCTCGAGGTCGCTCGGCCGCTCACCGTCGTCCAAAGGCCGACCGAGCAGGTCAACCTCCTGCTCGGCGTGCCCGGGATCGTCGCCACCGACGAACGACGACCGACGATGAGCGTCTTGAACGCGATCTTCGGCTCGGGCATGTCGTCGCGACTCTTCCAGCGGGTGCGCGAGCGCCGCGGCCTCGCCTACTCGGTGTACTCGTTCGCCCCCGGCTACTCCGACGCCGGGCTATTCGGCATGTACGCGGGGTGCTCACCTTCGAAGGCGAGCACCGTCGCGGCGCTCATGCGCACCGAGCTTGATCGGCTCGCCGAGCACGGCGTGACCGCCGACGAGCTGCGGCGCGCCTCCGGCCAGCTCGCGGGCGCGTCGGCGCTCGCCCTCGAAGACTCCGACACGCGGATGTCCCGGCTCGGCCGCTCCGAGCTCACGCTCGGCGAGTTCGCCGACCTCGACGAAGCCCTGCGGCGCATCGCACTCGTCACCGCCGACGACGTGCAGGAACTCGCCGCCGAGCTCGCCGCCCGGCCGTTCTCGCTGGTCGCCGTCGGCGCCACCGAGGAGTCGGCCCTTCGTGGTGCGGTCGAAGCGGCCGCGCCGAGCACCGACGTCGCCTGACCCGACACCCACGAGCAGTACAGGAACCGATACCAGTGCCCCACCATCTCTACCTGGTCCGCCATGGCGAACAGCTCGACGCTGAGCACGGCATGCCCGACGGACCCCTCTCGCCGCGCGGCCGGCGCCAGGCCGAGCTTCTCGCCGAGCGCCTCGGCGGCATTCCGTTCGACAATGCGTGGCACTCTCCGCTGCAGCGGGCCGCGGAGACGGCGAAGATCATCGCGGCGAAGATGCCGGCACTGAATCCCGAGCCGTCGGCGCTGCTGTTCGATTGCGTCCCATCGGGGCCGGCTCCCGAGACCCCGAAGGTCTACGACCCTTTCTTCGGGTCGGTGACCGAGGCCGAGATCGAGGCCGGCAGCGCCCAGATGGCCGACGCCGTCGTCGAGTTCCTCCGTTCGCATCGCGAGGATCGGCACGACTTGCTCATCACCCACAACTTCGTGATCGCGTGGTTCGTGCGCGAGGTGCTCGGTGCGCCCGCGTGGCGCTGGGTCTCGATCAACCAGGCCAATTGCGGTCTCACGGTGCTCACGCAGAAGTCGGGCCGGCCGTGGAGCCTCGTGACGCACAACGACCTCGCGCACCTGCCACCCGAGCTGCGCACCGGGCTGCCCGAGCCGTACTCGCTCTGAGCGCCGACAGCCCCCGGCCGCCGCGGCCGGATCAGCGGGGGAGTCGTTTGCCGAACCAGTGCGTCGCGTTCGGGTTCGCGTTGTAGGGCTCGATCTCGGTGTAGCCGCTCGAGCGGTAGAGGCCGCCCGCAGCTTCGAGGTTCGCGTTCGTGTCGAGCACGATCTCCTCGGCACCGAGCTCGCCGGCCCGCCGCTCGAGCTCGTCGAGCAGGCGACGGCCCTCGCCGTGTCCGCGCCCGGCAGGCGCAAGCCAGACGTGCTTCACCTCGAAGCGCACCTCGTCGATCGGCGATCGCTGGATTCGCCGAACGCCGCCGCAGCCGACGGCCTCGCCATTGTCGTCGATCGCGACGAGGAACACCCCCGCGGGCGGGGTGAACTGCGCCGCGTCGGGCCACGTCGGCCGGTACTCGCCCTGCTCGGGCGGGAAGCCCGCCGCGCGTTCAGCGAAGTACGCCTCGAGCAGCGCGTGCGCGTCGGCATCGGTCACGTCCGCCTCACGGAATCGCAGCATGCGATCAGCCTATTCGGCCGTGCGAACCACGCCTTGCTAGGGTGAACGACGTGACGATACGGGTCGCCGTGGCCGGTGCCACGGGCAACATGGGACGTTTGGCGATCCGGCTCATCGAGGAGGCCGACGACCTCGAGTTGCACGCCGCCCTCAACTCGCGATCAAGCCTCGACGAGATGCTCGGCGCCGATGTCGCACTCGATGTCACGCATCCCGGTGCGAGCGCTGAGATCGTCGAGTTCGCCACGGGCGCCGGCATCCCGATCGTCGTCGGCACGTCCGGCTGGTCGAACGACCGCATCGCCGACATCACGGCGTTGGTACGCGGCCACGCCGAGGCCGGCGCAGTGCTCTTCGTGCCGAACTTCTCGATCGGCAGCGTGCTCGGCACCGCCTTCGCGGCCCTGGCTGCGGAGTACTTCGACTCGATCGAGATCGTCGAGGCGCACCACGCCGGTAAGGTCGACTCTCCCTCGGGCACCGCCGTGCGCACCGCCGAGCTCATCGGCGAGGCTCGCCGGCTCAACGGGCCCGTCGCGGCACCGCACGCCGATCAGCGTGCTCGAGGCCAGCTCGTCTCCGGGGTGCCCGTGCACAGCCTCCGGATGTCGGGACTGCTGGCCGAGCAGCGGGTCGTGCTCGGCGGCCAGGGCGAGACCCTCACGATCACCCACTCCACGCTGTCACCGAGCTCGTACGAGGCCGGCATCCTGCTCGCGTTGCGCCGCGCCCCCGAGGCGACCGGGGTCACCGTCGGCCTCGACGCGCTGCTCGAGCTCGGCCTGCCCGGCGCTCCTCGATGACCGCGAAGACCGGCGCGGTCATCATGGCCGTGCTGCTCGCCCTCTACGTCGCCCTCGTGGGCTGGCGGGCGGTGCAGTTCATCGGCACCGGCGAGCCCGTCGCGGTCGCGATGGGCATCGCGCTCGCGGTGCTGCCCTTCATCGGCGCATGGGCGTTGTGGCGCGAACTCGCGTTCGGCATCCGCTCTCAGGCGCTCGTGCGGCGGCTCGAGGCCGAGGGCGGCCTCGACCTCGGCATCGCGGCCCTGCCGAGCGGGCGACCAGACCGGGCGTCGGCGGATGCCGCGTTCCCGCGGTTCCGCGAGGCCGTCGCCCTCGAGCCCGGCTCGTGGCACGCCTGGCTCCGACTCGGCCTCGCGTACGATGCGGCCGGCGATCGCCGCCGTGCGCGCCAGGCCGTGCGGCGTGCTATCGAACTCGAGCGCGCGGAGCGCTGAGCATCGCGTCGATCGCCGACTCGACGGTCGGGCGCCGGAAGGGGTAGCCATCGTCGATGAGGCGCTGTGCGCTCATCTTCTGGCTCGCCAGCAGCAGCTCGTCGGCGGCGACACCGAGCGCGAGCTCGAGCACGCGCTCGGGCACGACGAACGAGTAGGGGCGGTGCATCCGTTCGGCCATGGCCGTCATCACGCGGTCGGCGGTGGCGGGCGTGGGACCGACGAGGTTCACCGGTCCGGCGAGCTGCGAGTCGAGCAAGTGGAGGAGCGCGCCAACCTCGTCGTCGAGCGCGATCCAGGGCCAATGCTGCCCGCCCGTTCCGAGCCGGCCCGACACCCCGAGTCGCGTGAGTGTGCCGATCGGCCGCATCGCGCCGCCGCGGCCGACCACGATGCCGCTGCGGAACATCACCGTGCGGGTCTCTTCGGGAGCCAGTGCGGCGGTCGCCTCCCAGCGGCCGGCGAGTTCGGCGAGGAACCCGGTGCCCGCACCCGACGACTCGGTCAGCAGCTCGCCGGGCCGGTCGCCGTAGTAACCCGACGCCGACGCGCTGAGGAACACGGCGGGCGGCCGGCGCGCCTTGCGCATCGCGTCGGTGAGGGTGCGCGTGGCGGTGATGCGGGACTCGAGGAGCTCGCCACGGTACGCCTTCGTCCATGGCAATCGGGCGAGTGAGGCGCCCGAGAGATTCACGACCGCGTCGACGCGGTCCATGACGGTGAAGTCGATGATGCCCGCGGCCGGCGACCACGCCACCTCATCCGCGCCGTGCGCCCGGCGTCGTACGAGTCGCACGACTTCGTGGCCATCGGCGCCCAGTCGTTCGACGAGGGGGGTTCCGATGAAGCCGGACGCGCCGGCGACGAGGACCCGCATCGATCAGGCGAGTTCGGCTTCGATCGTGATCGGGATGCCCGTGAGTGCTTGCGAGATGGGGCAGTTCTGCTTCGCGTCCTCGGCGAAGGCCTCGAACTCCTCCTCGGTGAGGCCGGGCACCCGGGCGCTCACGAGCAAGTGGCTGCCGAGCACGCCGCGGCCGGCCTCGAAGGTCACGGCCGCCGTCGTCTGAATGCTCTCGGGCGGATGTCCGGCGCGAGTGAGCGCGCCCGAGAGCGCCATCGAGAAGCACGCCGAGTGGGCGGCGCCGAGGAGCTCTTCGGGGTTCGTCGTGTTCGAGACCCCCTCGGATCTCGCCTTCCAGTTGACGGCGAACTCGCCCGTCTTCGACGAGTCGAGGGAGACGGTGCCTGAGCCCTCGTTCAGCGTTCCCGTCCAGACGGTGGTCGATTCACTCGTGACAGCCATGTGGGTCCTCCTGCTCGATCCGGGGCTCCAGCCTAGCCGGGCGGATGCCGCGGATGTCAGGTGCGGGGGATGACGCGAGCGCGTACGAGCAGCAGGTAGATCTGGCATCCGAGGCAGTACCCGAACACGGCGTTGAGGAAGGCCGCGATGAACGCGAGGGAGGCGGCGATCGGCACGGCGTAGGTCGCGCCGAAGAGGCCCAGCACGACGCCCGCGACCGTCACCACGAAGCCCACGCCCTGCGCGAAGGTCGGCGGGCGGGGGTCCTCGAGCTCGGTGGGCGGCGCGAGTCGCGGGCGCACGAATCGCCGGAACACGATCGAGAACGGGTTTCGCCGGACCCCGGCGACGGCGCTCCACGCGAACACGAGCGTGATCGCCGCGAGCAGGATCCACGCCGCGAGGGTCGCGCCGCCGAAGCCGAGCACGGCCGTGATGAGCAGGAGCGTCGCCGTGACGGCGGCGGTGAAGCGCGGGCCGCGCGGGTCGATACCTGTGGTGGGTTCAGGATGTGACACGAGTTCTCCCGGTGAGTGAGTCGAGGTGGTCGCGCACCGCGTCGAGACGCGGTACGCCGCCGATGCGAGCGGTCGGCACGCCGTCGGCGTCGAGGATGAGGGTGGTCGGAGTCTGCAACACGTTGAACCGCTCGGCGAGGTCGCCCCGGTGGGTGAGGTCGACCTCGACGTGGCGCACGCCGCGGTACTCGGCGGCGAGCCCCGTGAGCTGCCGCGCGGTCGAGGGGCAGCGGCTGCAGTACTCGGTCGAGAACTGCACGAGCGTGGCAGCGGAGCCGAGGGCTGCACGCCCGAGTTCGAGCGACTCGACGGTCTCGTCGTGTGCGCTCGGGGCGCCGGCGGCACCGGCAGCACGAACGGCGTGCAACCGCCCGGTGCGCGCCTTCCACGCGAACCCCAGCGCCGTGGCGGCCGCGGGCAGGGCGAGGCCCGTGATGAGCGCCGCAAGCCAGTCCATGTCGCGATGCTACGTCGGGCCGCGCGTGCCAGGGCGCGTGTGACAGAGGATGACACGAGCGGTGCGCACGATCCGCGCGGTGCGCGGCACGCCCGCGGCATCCGCCCGCTGTCGCCGGGCGGGGTTAGCATCGAGGCGATGGCCGAGACGACTCCCACCCCATACGAAGACCTGCTGCGCGACGTGCTCGAGCACGGCACGCACAAGACCGATCGCACGGGCACCGGCACCAGCAGCGTGTTCGGGCGCCAGCTCCGCTTCGACCTCTCGCAGGGGTTCCCGCTCGTCACCACGAAGCGGGTGCACTTCAAGTCGATCGCCTATGAGCTCCTCTGGTTCCTGCGCGGCGAGTCGAACGTCGGCTGGCTCCGCGATCACGGTGTCACCATCTGGGACGAATGGGCGGATGCTGCGGGCGAGCTCGGTCCCGTCTACGGCGTGCAGTGGCGCTCCTGGCCGACGCCGTCGGGCGAGACCATCGACCAGATCTCGCAGGTCATCGACCAGATCCGCACGAATCCCGACTCGCGCCGCCTCATCGTCTCCGCGTGGAACCCCGCCGACATCCCCCGCATGGCGCTCGCGCCGTGTCACGCGCTGTTCCAGTTCTACGTGGCCGATGGAAAGCTCTCGTGCCAGCTCTACCAGCGCAGCGCCGATCTCTTCCTCGGCGTGCCTTTCAACATCGCGTCCTATGCGCTGCTCACTCACATGATCGCGGCCCAGACGGGCCTCGAGGTCGGCGACTTCGTGTGGACGGGCGGCGACTGCCACATCTACGACAACCACGTCGAGCAGGTGACCGAGCAGCTCACTCGAGCACCGTTCCCCGCCCCGAGGCTCCGCTTCGCGCGCACGCCCGACTCGATCTTCGACTACGAGTACGACGACTTCGTCGTCGAGGGATACCAGCACCACCCGGCGATCCGCGCCGCCGTGGCGGTCTGAGTCGTGGCCCGCATCGGGCTCATCTGGGCCGAGGCCGACGACGGCGTGATCGGCGCGGGCGGCGTCATGCCCTGGCACCTGCCCGAAGATCTCGCCCACTTCAAGGCGGTGACGCTCGGCGCGCCCGTGATCATGGGTCGCAAGACGTGGGAGTCCCTGCCGCCGCGATTTCGTCCGCTGCCAGGCCGGCGCAACCTCGTGGTCACGCGGAAGCCCGACGCGGTGTTCGAGGGAGCCGAGGCCGCGGCATCCGTCGAGGCAGCGCTCGACCTCGCCGCGCAGGGCCGCGCCGACGACGAGTTCGTGTGGATCATCGGAGGCGCAGAGCTCTACCGGCAGACGATCGGCGTCGCCGACCGGCTCGAGGTCACGCGCCTCGACGCCGTGGTCGCCGGCGACACCGTCGCGCCTTCGGTCGACACCTCGTGGCGACTCACCGCCGCCGACCCCGTCGATGGGGCGCACGTCTCGGCGTCGGGCCTCGCGTACCGCTTCCTCAGGTTCGAGCGCCGCTGACGGCGTGCCTCGCCGGGCCCGCTCGAACCGATACGCTGGAGTGCGTGACTTCAGACAACCCCTTCGGACAAGTGCTCGTCGCGCTCGTCACGCCGTTCACGGCTGACGGCGAGGTCGATTGGCCCGGGGTCGAGAAGCACATCGACGACGTGATCAACGACGGCGCCGACGGCATCGTCGTCACGGGCACGACCGGCGAGACCTCCACGCTCACCGACCCCGAGAAGATCCGGCTGGTCGAGGTCGGCAAAGAGGTCGCCGGCGGCCGCGCGAAGATCATCACGGGCGGCGGCTCGAACGAGACGGCCCACGCGATCGAGCTCTACAAGCACAGCGAGCAGGCCGGCGCCGACGGCATCATGATCGTCACGCCGTACTACAACAAGCCCACGCAGGCCGGCATCCTCACGCACTTCCGCATGGTCGCCGACGCCACCGACCTCCCGGTCATCCTCTACGACATCCCCGGCCGCACGGGCGTGCCGATCAAGTACGAGACGATCCTGCGCGCCTCGAAGCACCCGAACATCGTGGCCATGAAAGATGCCAAGGGCGACTTCTCCGAGGTCAGCCGCGTGCTGAACCAGACCGACCTCATGTACTTCTGCGGCGACGACGCGAACGTGCTGCCCGAGCTCGCGATCGGCGCCACCGGGCTCATCGGCGTCACCGCCAACATCGCGGCGCGGCCGTACCGCACGATCGTCGACGCCGTGAACCGCGGCGACCTGGCCGCCGCGACCGAAGCGCACCGCAAGCTCGAGCCGCTCGTGCGCGCCGTGATGACCCACGTTCCGGGCACGGTCGCGACCAAGTACATCCTGCACGGACTCGGTCGCATCGGCAGTCCTCGCGTGCGCCTTCCGCTCGTCGGCCCCGAAGAGTGGGAGGCCGCGCAGATCGAAGACGAGATCGATCTCGTCCGCGACATCCCCGGCGTCGACTTCCACAACTTCCGCCCCGACCGCAATGCCGCCGCCGGCGGCGCGTTGCCGAAGGTCGCGGGCACCACACGCTGATCGCGAGCCGAGGCATCCGCCGGTACGGCCGCACTGAACTGAACACCGCAACGTAAGGAGGGCTTATGCCCGACGTCGTCATCGAACCTGCCCCGATCGAACCCGGCACGCTCCGCATCATCCCCATCGGGGGCCTCGGCGAGGTCGGCCGGAACATGACGAGCTACGAGATCGACGGCAAGATCCTCATCGTCGACTGCGGCGTGCTCTTCCCCGAAGAGCACCAGCCGGGCGTCGACCTGATCCTGCCCGACTTCGGGTTCATGAAGGAGCGGCTCGACGACGTCGTGGGCGTCGTGCTCACGCACGGTCACGAAGACCACATCGGCGCCGTGCCCTACCTGCTGAAGGCGCGCGCCGACATCCCCCTCATCGGTTCGACGCTCACCCTCGCGCTCGTGGAGGCGAAGCTCAAGGAGCACCGCATCCAGCCGTACACCCTGAACGTCAAAGAGGGCCAGCACGAGCAGATCGGCCCGTTCCGTCTCGAGTTCATCGCGGTGAACCACTCGATCCCCGACGCACTCGCCGTGGCGATCAAGACGACCGCGGGCACCGTGCTCGCCACGGGCGACTTCAAGATGGACCAGCTGCCGCTCGACGGCCGGCTCACCGACCTTCGCGAGTTCGCGCGGCTCGGCCAAGAAGGCGTCGACCTGTTCATGGTCGATTCCACGAATGCGGATGTCCCGGGCTTCACTCCGCTCGAGCGCTCCATCGGCCCCGTGCTCGACGAGGTCTTCGCGCGGGCCCCGCGCCGGGTCATCGTGGCGAGCTTCTCGAGCCATGTGCACCGCGTGCAGCAAGTGCTCGACGCCGCATGGGAGAACGACCGTCGCGTCGCGCTCCTCGGCCGCAGCATGGTGCGCAACATGACGATCGCCGCCGAGCTCGGCTACCTCAAGGTGCCGCCGGGAGTGCTCATCGACTACAAGAAGGCCGGCGACGTCCCCGACGACGAGATCGTCTACATGTCGACCGGATCGCAGGGCGAGCCGATGGCCGTGCTCTCCCGCATGGCGAACCGCGAACATCAGATCGAGGTCGGTGAGGGCGACACGGTCATCCTCGCCTCGAGCCTCATCCCCGGAAACGAGAACGCCGTGTACCGCGTGATCGACGGGCTCACGAAGCTCGGCGCGAACGTCGTGCACAAGGGCAACGCCAAGGTGCACGTCTCGGGCCACGCCGCGGCCGGCGAGTTGCTCTACTGCTACAACATCCTGAAGCCCAAGAACGTGCTGCCGATCCACGGCGAGTTCCGGCACCTCTTCGCGAACGCGAAACTCGCTCGCGACACGGGCATTCCCGCGGCGAACACCTTCATCGGCGAGAACGGCTCGGTCTACGACCTCCGCGACGGTGTCGTGAAAGTGGCCGGCCAGCTCGACCTCGGATTCGTGTACGTCGACGGCTCCACGGTCGGCGAGATCACCGACGCCGACCTGAAGGACCGCCGCATCCTCGCCGAAGAGGGCTTCATCTCGGTCATCGTCGTCGTCGACGCCTCGACCGGCCGGGTCATCACCGGCCCCGAGATCCACGCGCGCGGCTTCGCCGAAGACGACGCCGTATTCGATGACGTCAAGCCGAAGATCATCGCCGCCCTCGCCGATGCCGCACACAGCGGCGTGCGCGACTCGCATGCCCTCTCGCAGGTCGTGCGCCGAGTGCTGGGCGGCTGGGTGAACCGGCGCTTGCGTCGTCGCCCGATGCTCGTGCCGCTCGTCATCGAGGCGTAGCGGCGGGTCGCGCGGCGGGGCCGCGCCGGTCGGCGCGGCGGTCGGTCGGGCATCGCGAAACGCTGCCGAAACACGTGAGGCGTAGCCTCCGCGCATGGCGGAGTTCTCGATCCGCCCGGCCAGCTCGAGCGACGGCACCTTCCTCGCCGACATGGTGGTCGAGGCGGCGAACTGGCGGACGGGGAATCCCCGGCCGAGGCCGACTGTGCTCGCCGATCCCGTCTACCGCGGGTACATCGCGGGCTGGCAGCGACCGGCCGACGCCGGCATCGTCGCGCTCGACGCCGACGAACGGCCGATCGGCGCCGCCTGGTACCGGCTCTTCGCGGAACCCGATCGGGCGTACGGCTTCGTCGCCTCGGGCGTACCCGAGCTCATCATCGGCGTCCGCCCGCTCTGGCGGGCACAGGGCATCGGCCGCGCACTCATCCGCGGGCTCACGGATGCCGCGCGCTCGGCCGGATTCGCCCGGCTCACCCTGAGCGTCGAGCACGGCAACTTCGCGCACCTGCTCTATCGCTCCGAAGGGTTCATCGTCGTGGCATCCGGCAACGGCAGGGACACGATGGTGCGCTCGCTGGCCTGATCGCAACCGCTGCCGAAGGCGCGAGCCGCGCGGACACGCGAAACACTCAGGGGAAACCCCGAATCGCCCCTGAAAGCGGTTCCCAACGATGCCTGCAGTCCATAGTCTGGTGGCTCGTCGGCGATTGGAGTGTCCGTGACGGTGTGGCGCAGATGGGTGTTCCCGATCCTGAAGACGCTGCTCGTCGCCGTCGTCGCGGTCGCCCTCGTGAAGCTGGCATTCTTCCCCGATCGCGCCGAAGCCGAGGATTCCGCCCGGCCCACGGGCAACATCACCGAGCCGCAGGTGCAGGTCGCACGCGGCTCGATCGCGAACGACGTGGTGCTCACCGGCACCGTGAACGCGGATGCCGCGGTGGCGGTCAAGGCCACCGGCGCCGGCGCGGTCGACGAGGTGTTCGTGCAGCAGGGCGCCACGGTCCGCGCCGGCGACGTCGTGTTCGACATCAAGGTGGAGAACCCTACGGCACCGCCGGTCGAGAGCGTCGGACCCGATGGGATGCCCTTCGTGACGATGCCGACGCCGACCTACCGGTTCGAGAAGGTCGTCGCTCCGGTCGACGGCGTGCTGTCGTCGCTCTCGGTGATCCCCGGCCAGGTCGTCGCGATCGGCGAGATCTCGGGCCAGGTGGCGCCGCCGACCTTCAACATCTCCGCCACGCTCGCTCCCGAGCAGCAGTACCGACTGACCACGCAGCCGAGCGAGGCGCTCGTGACGATCGCCGGCGGCCCCGCGCCGTTCCTGTGCACGGGACTCTCGATCACGACCGCCCTGAGCGGGCAGGGCTCCGGACCCACGGGCGACGGCGGCGAGGCAGGACCGGGCGGCGCCGCGGCATCCGGAACCACCGTGCAATGCCGTGTGCCCGGCGACGTGCGGGTCTTCCCGGGACTGTCGGCGCAAGTCACCATCTCGGCGGGCGCCGCCGACGACGTGCTCGTCGTGCCGACGACGGCGGTCGAGGGCGGCGCCGATTCGGGCATCGTATGGCTCGTCGCGACCGACGGCTCGCACGTCGAGGCGCCCGTGAAGCTGGGACTCAGCGACGGCATGAACGTCGAGGTCGTCGAGGGGCTCGCCGAGGGCGACTCGGTGCTCGAATTCGTCCCCGGCCAGGTGGCACCGCAACCCGGCATGGAAGAGTGCATGGCGATGCCCGACGGCGCGATGGTCTGCAGCGCGCCGTGACCGCGCTTCTCGAGGCCACCGGTGTCGGCCGCACGGTCGAGCTGCCCGACGGCCCGCCGCTCACGATCCTCTCCGGCGTCGACCTCACGGTCCATGAGGGCGACCGGCTCTCGATCGTCGGCCGGTCGGGCTCCGGCAAGTCGACGCTCCTGAACCTGCTCGGCCTCATGGACTCGCCGACGGCGGGCGAGCTGCGCTTCCTCGGCCACGACACACGGGCGCTTCGCGGCAGCACGAGAGATCGGCTGCGCGGACGCGAGATCGGCTTCGTCTTCCAGCAGTTCAACCTGCTGCCCGGCCGCACGGCGCTCGAGAACGTGCAGACCCCGCTGCTCTACTCGAACGGGCGCGAGTTCTGGCGTCGCGAGCGGATCGCACGCGAGATCCTCGACCTCGTCGGGCTCGGCGACCGGCTGCACACGCGGCCCGAGCGCCTCTCGGGCGGCGAGCAGCAGCGCGTGGCGATCGCGCGCGCCCTCGTGCGCCGTCCGCGTCTCATCCTCGCCGACGAGCCGACCGGGGCGCTCGACCTCGAGACCGGCGGCTCCGTGATGGGCCTCATCGAGGAAGTGGCAGGCCAGACGGATGCCGCGCTCGTCACGATCACCCACGATCCAGCGATCGCGAGCCGGTCGACCCGGCACTTCCGCCTCGAGTCGGGGCGGCTCGTGCCGTCCGACGCCGGGGTCGGCGTGGGCGGCGAGGTCGGCGTGGGTGTGGGCGACGTCGGCACCGACGTCGGCGTGAGCGTGTGAACGGCCCGATGCGCGCCGTCACGGGCGCCGTGAGCACCGTGGTCGAGGCGCTCGAGGAGCTGCGCATCCACCGGGGCCGGGTGCTGCTCTCGCTCATCGGCGTCGCGATCGCCGTGTGCGCACTGACGACCGTCGTCGGCGCCGGTGCGATCGCCGAGCAGGCGAACCGCGAGGTCAGCGAGCGACAGTCGGGTCGCCCGGCGACGATCCAGTTCAACGTCGGCAGCGAGGGCGGCGAGGCCGTCGACGCCGCCACGATCGACGCGGCGTGGGCGAGCGTGCTCGAGCGCTACGACATCGCGTACGGCAGTCGGAACACCTATGGCTCGCTCACCGTGCAGTTCGCCGGCGGAGCGGCCGCCGTACAGGTGCAGGCGGTCGATCAGACCTTCGGGCAGATGCATCGTGTGCGCCTCCTCGACGGCGAGTGGTTCGGCCCGCGCGACGCGGATCGCCTCGCACCCGCGCTCATCGTGAACGAGGTCTTCTGGGATCGGCTCGGCCGGCCGCCGGTCTCGACGCACCCGACCGTCGAGCTGCTCGGGGAAGCGCCGGCGACGGGGGTCATCACTGGAGTCACCCCATCGCAGGGGGAGTGGGACACCGAGCCGACCGCGTTCGTGCTGAACGACGCCTACGCGGCGATCGCCCCGGCCACCGTGCCCGGGATGCAGCAGCCGCCCACCTACGAGATGTGGGTTCCCGACGAGCTCGCCGACCCGCTCACCGAAGCCGTGAAGCGAGACCTCTCGGCCGCCGTCGGCGAGGGCGGCTACGCCGAGGGCTGGCGCAACGACTACGGCGCGTGGTCTGAAGACCCGTTCCTCATCCTGAAGCTCCTCATCGTTGGGATCGCCGTCGTGATCCTGCTGCTCGGGGCGCTCGGCCTCCTGAACATCGCGCTCGTCACCGTGCGCGCGAGAATCCGCGAGATCGGCATCCGGCGCAGCTTCGGCGCGACGCGCAGCCGCGTGTTCTTCTCGGTGCTCATGGAGAGCGTGGTCGGCACGTTCGTCGCCGGAATCGTGGGTGTCGCGGTCTCGATCGCGCTCGTGCAGAGCCCGCTGATGACGCTCCTGCTCAGCGGGGTCGAGCTCGATGACACGCCGGGCTTCCCGATCGAGGCGGCCGTGATCGGCATCGTGTCGGCGACCGCCGTCGGCGCCCTCGCTGGGCTCCTGCCGGCGCTCGCCGCGGTGCGCGTTCGGGTGATCGACGCGATCCGGTTCTGAACCCCGATCGCAGACACTCGCGGCATCCTGTCGACGCGAGTCGGCGGTCGGCCTTAACGTGGGGGAATGGCTACGAGCACCAAGTCGAACGGTCGTGCTTCGGGCACGTCTGCCCGCGGCTCGGGCTCTCGCACCGCGCCCACGAAGAAGCTTCCGGCGACCCGCGCGCGGGCCACTGCGAAGGCGGCGTCGACGCCCGAGCGCCCGAGCATCCTCGTTCGCGCCTGGATGGGCCTCGCGCACGTCGCCGGTGGTGCAGCCCGCGCGCTCGGCCCCGAGACGCTCCAGAAAGAGGAACGCCGCGACGGCCTGCCGTTCTTCATCATCGTGCTCGCCATCGCGGGGGCCGTCGTCGAGTGGTTCTTCATCAACGATCCGGTGGCCCAGGCGCTCGACTCCTGGACCTTCGGCGGGCTCTTCGGCCGGGTCGCGTTCGCGCTGCCCGTCATCATGCTGCTGTTCGCCGTCTGGTTGTTCCGACACCCCAGTTCCGTGCACGACAACACGCGCATCGGCATCGGGCTCGGGTTGCTGCTGCTCACCGTCTCGGCGCTCTGCCATCTCTTCGGCGGTGCGCCCGAACCGCGCGACGGCATGACCGTGCTCGCGCGTGCCGGCGGCATCCTCGGCTGGATGCTCGCGGCGCCGCTCACGCTGCTCATCACTACGATCGGCGCGACGATCGTCGTCATCGTCCTGCTCGTGCTCGCACTCCTCATCATCACGAAGACCCCGCCGAACCGCATTCCCTCGCGCTTCCGCGAGCTCTACGTGTGGCTCTTCGGGGCCCCGGTGGCCGAGCCGGGCGAGGCGGATGCCGCCGAGCGGCCCTCGCGGCGCAAGCGCAGGGAGTCGGCGCAGCCCGAGCTCGACGGCATCGACGCCTCCACCGACGGGGCCGAACCCGCTGGACTCCTGCCGTGGTGGCGTCGCAACGATTCCAATCGTGAAGAAGACCCGGCGTTCGCGGCCCCTGCCATCGACGAGCTCACCGAGGTGTTCGGCGCGGGATCCGCTGCCGGGAGCTTCGAGTCGCCGCTCGAGGGCGAGGGCGGACCGGCGTCCTACGGCTCAGAGGTGCTCGGCGACCTCGAGCGCGCGGAATCCGCCTTGCAGCATTTCACCGGCGACGTTCCGCGCGGCGGCACGGGCCTCCGTGGCGACGACGGCGGCGCGACCTCTGCGCTCGCCGTGTTCGACGAGGCCGAAGCCGGCGGCACGGGCTCGGCCGACGCCGGGGGCGGCGCATTGGCCGAGGTCCCGCCCGTCGCGGCATCCGAGCCCGATCGTCCTTACCATCTGCCCGCCGCCTCGACCCTCGGGGCCGGTGCGCCGGCCAAGTCGCGGTCGGCCGCGAACGACGACGTCGTGCGTTCGATCACGGGAGTGCTCGACCAGTTCCAGGTCGACGCGAAGGTCACCGGGTTCTCACGCGGGCCAACCGTCACGCAATACGAGATCGAGCTCGGCCCCGGCGTCAAGGTCGAGCGCGTCACGGCGCTCTCGAAGAACCTCGCGTACTCGGTCGCGTCGAACGAGGTGCGCATCCTCTCGCCGATCCCCGGCAAGAGCGCCATCGGCGTCGAGATCCCGAACGCCGACCGTGAGATCGTCACGCTCGGCGACGTGCTGCGCTCCGGCGCGGCGGCGAACGCGAAGCATCCGATGACGATCGGCGTCGGCAAAGACGTCGGCGGCGGCTATGTCGTCGCCAACCTCGCGAAGATGCCGCACCTCCTCGTCGCGGGCTCCACCGGCTCCGGAAAGTCGAGCTTCGTCAACTCGATGATCACGAGCCTCCTCATGCGCGCCACGCCCGCCGACGTGCGGATGGTGCTCATCGACCCGAAGCGCGTCGAGCTCGCACCCTATGGCGGGGTGCCGCACCTCATCACGCCCATCATCACGAACCCGAAGAAGGCGGCAGAAGCGCTGCAGTGGGTCGTGAAGGAGATGGACATGCGCTACGACGACCTCGCGTCGTTCGGGTTCCGCCACATCGACGACTTCAACAAGGCCGTCGTCAACGACGAGATCGTGCTGCCGGCCGGCAGCGAGCGGAAGCTCAAGCCCTACCCATACCTCCTCGTGGTCGTCGACGAGCTCGCCGACCTCATGATGGTCGCCCCACGCGACGTCGAGGACTCGATCGTGCGCATCACCCAGCTCGCGCGCGCCTCGGGCATCCACCTCGTGCTCGCGACGCAGCGGCCGTCGGTCGATGTCGTCACGGGGCTCATCAAGGCCAACGTGCCGTCGCGACTCGCGTTCGCGGTGACGAGCGTCACCGACTCCCGCGTCATCCTCGACCAGCCCGGCGCCGACAAGCTCATCGGCCAGGGCGACGGACTGTTCCTGCCGATGGGCGCGTCGAAGCCCATCCGCGTGCAGGGCGCCTGGGTGACCGAGGCCGAGATCGAGAAGGTCGTCAAGCACGTCACCCGGCAGGCGCGGCCCGACTACCGACCCGATGTCGCGGCCGTCGCCGCGCGCAAGGAGATCGACTCCGACATCGGCGACGACCTCGAGCTCCTCCTCGCGGCAGCTGAGCTCGTGGTCTCGACGCAGTTCGGGTCGACGTCGATGCTGCAGCGCAAGCTCCGCGTGGGCTTCGCGAAGGCCGGCCGTCTCATGGACCTGCTGGAGTCGCGCGAGATCGTGGGCCCTTCCGAGGGATCGAAGGCTCGAGACGTGCTCGTGACGGTCGAACAGCTGCCGGGCGTGCTCGCGCGTCTGCGCGGCGAGGAGCCGGCGGCGGCTCCTGCTCCGTCTTCACAGGGCGCAGGGTCCGGCGCCGGGGGCGGCTATCGCGAAGAGGCGTACGGCGCCCCAGACGATCGCTACGACGATGCCGTGGCCCGGTCGGCCGAGGGCCTGCCCGAGGTCGAGGCGGAGTCCGACGATGACGCCTGGGGGCTCACGGGTCGCGATTGACCGCTCGCCGTCCGCGGGCTCTCCACAGGGCCGTGGTCGCTGGAAGGCGGCCCACAGCCGACCGCTATCCTTGGGCGTATGACCTCTTCCGCCGGCACCCCCGGGCGATCGGCGAACTGGAACCTCCCGAATGCGATCACGGTCGTGCGCATCTTGATGGCGCCGCTCGTCTTCTGGATGCTGTTCGCCGATGACGGCGCCGACGGCCCGTTGCGCTGGTGGAGTGCGGTGCTGTTCATCGTCGCGATCTCCACCGACTGGGTCGACGGCTGGCTCGCGCGATCGCGCGGCATCGTGACCGACCTCGGCAAGATCCTCGACCCGATCGCAGACAAACTCCTCACGAGCGGCGCCCTCGTGTGCCTGTCCATCCTGGGCGAGTTGCCGTGGTGGGTGACCGCGATCATCGTCGTGCGCGAAGTCGGCATCACCGTGTGGGCGCCTCGTGGAGCTGCGACACGGCAATGTCGTGCCCGCATCCTCGGGCGGCAAGCTCAAGACCATCGTGCAGTCGGTCGCGATCTCGTTCGCGCTCGTGCCGCTCTGGACGATCCTCGGCGACTGGGTGCACTGGGTGAACGGCGTCCTGATGACCGCGGCCGTGATTCTGACGGTGTGGTCGGGCCTGCTCTACGTCCGCGACGCCGTCGTGCTGGCTCGTTCGACGCGCTCAGGGCGATGACCGCGGGCGAGCGGATGCCGCAGGCCGATCCAGAGTCCGTCGACCCGACCGCTCGCCTCATCGCCGAGCTCACGCGACGGCAGTTGCGCATCGCCGTCGCCGAATCGCTCACGGGCGGTCTCGTGGTCGCCGAGCTCACTCGCATCCCCGGCGCCTCGCTCGTCGTGAGCGGCGGCGTCGTCGCGTACGACACCGCGATCAAGCGCTCGCTGCTCGGGGTCTCGCCCCAGCTCCTCGCCCGCGAGGGTGCCGTGCACCCGGATGTCGCGCGGCAGATGGCGACCGGCATACGCACCGCCCTCGCCGTCGAAGGCCGCGCCGCCGACATCGGCGTCGCGACGACGGGAGTCGCGGGCCCGGCCGAGCAAGACGGGAAGGGCGCCGGCACGGTGTATCTCGGCATCGCGATCGGCGAGGAGGTTGAGTCGATCGCGCTCGAGCTCCCGGGCGATCGCGCCGAGATCCGCGCGGCGACGGTGCGCGCCGCGATCGATGCCGTGCTGTTGAGAGTCGAGCGCAGCTGAGTCGGCGGCATGCCGACGACTCTGAGAATTCGGCTCTGGTGACTCAGCGGGTCTTCGACGCCGGTACCCGGTACCGGTGCTCGGGCCGTCCCGCCGAACCGTACCGTGGCGCGACCTCGGCTGCCCCGGTCGCGACGAGATGCTCGAGGTAGCGCCTCGCGCTGACGCGGGACATGCCGAGCGATTCGGCGAGCTCGGCAGCCGAGACATCCGCATCGCACTCGGCGAGCCCCTCGGCGACGCGGGCGAGGCTCACGGGCGAGAGTCCCTTCGGCAGGGCGGCGTGGCGGCGGGATGCCGCGCCGAGGAACTGGTCGACCCCGCGCTGGTCGAGGGTCGCGAGAGGTGCCGCCGCCTGGTCGGCGGCGATCCCGCGACGCACCTCTTCGAGTCGTTCAGCGAGGCTCGCACCCGAGAACGGCTTCACGAGATAGTGGCGCACGCCGAGGAGCCGGGCCTTCCTCACGGTGTCGAGGTCACGTGCGGCGGTCACGGCGATGACCTCGACGTCGTCGCCGGCGGCACGGACCCGGCGCAGCACGTCGAGGCCGCCGAGGTCGGGGAGGTAGACGTCGAGCAACACGAGCTGCGGTCGATGCAGTTCGATCGCGGCGATCGCCTCGGCGCCGGTGTGCGCCTCGGCGACGACGACGAATCCCGGCTGGGCGTCGACGAACGCTCGATTCACGTGCGCGACGGCGAAGTCGTCGTCGACGATGACGGCCCGGATGCCGCTCATCGCCGCGCTCCGATCTGCTCGATCGTCGTGGTGGGGGCGGCCGGCCTCCACGGAAGGCGGACGATGAACCGAGCGCCTCCGCTGGGGGACTCGTGAACCGCCGCCGAGCCACCGAGGCGAGCGGCGACCCGCTTCACGATGGTGAGCCCGATGCCGCGGCGTGCCTTGCCGGGCGCGGCGGCCTTATCGCTCACATCGGGTTCGAAGATGTGGTTCCGGAGGCCGGCGGGCACGCCGGGTCCGTCGTCGTCGACTCGCACCACGAGGATGCCGGGCTCGAGGTCGTCGCGGATCGAGAGGGTGATGGATCCGCCGAGCGCACACGCCTCGATGGCGTTGTCGAGCAGATTGCCGACGACGGTCAGGAGCTCGGTGCGCGGCAGGACGTCGCCGGCAGCGTCGAGGTGCGACTCCGGATCGAGTTCGAGGCCGAGCCCCAGCTCTTGCGCCCGACTCCGCTTGGCGAGCACGAGCGCGGCGGTCTCGACGTCGCCGATGCCGTCGTGTTCGTCGAGCGCCGAGAGCGCCCCGCCGCTGCCGACCCGTTCGATGAACGCGACGGCGGCTTCGACGTGGCCGAGCTCGAGCAGGCCGCTCACGACGTGCAGCTTGTTCGAGAACTCGTGCGATTGGGCGCGCAGCCCGTCGGCGAGGCCCTGGGCGCCCTCGAGCTCTCGCAGCATCGTCTCGAGTTCGGTGCGGTCGCGGAGGATCGCGATCGACCCCACCTCGCGACCGTCGACCCGCACCCGGTCGCCGTGCACGAGCAGGATGCGCTCTCCGGAGAGCACCGGGGTCTCACGATCCTCGCCTGACGCGATGAACCGGGCGAGCTCTCGATCGAGCGCCGACTCCACGTGTTCGCCGAGCACGGCTTCCGGATCCTCGAGGTCGAGCAGCCGGGCCGCGGCGTCGTTCACGAGCACGATCCGTCCGGCGTCGTCGACCGCGATGAGCCCCTCGCGGATCCCGTGCAGCATCGCCTCGCGGGTCTCGAGCATCGCGCGGATCTCCTCGGGTTCGAGTCCGTAGATGCGGCGGCGGATGAGGCGACCGATCCAGGCCGAGCCCACCACGCCGACGACTGCGGCGATGACGAGCACGATGAGGAGCTCGCTGAGGCCTCCGAGGAAGTCCTCGCGCAGGTCGGACTCGAGGATGCCGACCGACACCTGCCCCATCACCTCGCCCTCATCGTCGAAGATCGGCACCTTCACGCGCCAGGATTCGCCGAGGGTGCCCGTCTGCGTGCCGACGTAGATCTCGCCCGACAGCGGGATCGCGGGGTCGGTCGACACCTTCTCGCCGATGCGGTCGGGGTTCGGGTGCGAATAGCGGATCCCGAGGTCGTTCGCGACGACGACATAGGTGACCTTGGAGGCGCGCCGGATGACCTCGGCGACGGGCTGGATGGTCGAGGACGGGTCGTCGTCGTCGAACGCATCGGTGATCGCGGGCAATCCCGCGACCGATTGCGCGACCGCGATCATGCGGTCCTGGTAGGCCTCGCGCAGTTGTCGCTCCTGCAGCCACACCGCCGTGAGCCCCGTGCCGATCACGGTGATAAGCACGATGGCGACCTGCAGCAGCAAGAGCTGCATGCCAAGCGTCATCGACCGGCCCACTCATCAAGTGTGCCCCACCGATACGCACGTCAGCACCGGCGCGAGTGACCAATATGACCGTAAAGAACTAAAATGACCAGTACGACCCTTATGTCCGCAGCCTTCCACGGGCGGGCACATCCTTCTAGCGTCATCCGCACATCGATCGTTCTGCCCGCGGATGGACTCGGGCGCTCAAGGAGGAGAATTTTGCGATCACACAGCAGGCCGCGTACCTCGGCCGAAATCTCGAACTCGCGCAAGCGGGCCACCCGTGGCGGGCTGGCGACGATCGGCGTCGTCACGATGCTGGGCCTCGCCGCCTGCGCTGCCCCGGATGCCGGGGGCGGCAGTGATGCGGAGGGCGAGGCGGTCTCGCTCGACTCCGTGAACCTCATCGCGCCGGCCGACCCCGGCGGCGGCTGGGACCAGACGGCACGCGCCATGTCGGAGGTGCTCACCTCCGAGGACCTCGTCGGCTCGGCCCCCGTCGAGAACATCCCCGGTGCCGGTGGCACCGTCGGCCTCGCGTCGCTCGCGAATGAGCGGGATCCTGCGACGCTCATGGTCATGGGTCTTGTGATGGTGGGTGCCGTCGAGACGAACGCCTCGGACGTGCGCATCGAGGATGTCACGCCGATCGCGAAGCTCACGGAGGAGGCGCTCGTGCTCGTCGTGCCGGCGTCCTCGCCCTACAAGACCACCGAGGACCTCGTCGACGCGATCGTCGAGGACGGCGCGGCGATCTCGGTCACTGGCGGTTCAGCGGGCGGCGCCGACCACATCCTCGCGGGCATGCTGCTCACCGAGGCGGGCGTGGATCCGGCCGACATCCCGTCGACCCTCAACTACATCCCGAACGCGGGTGGCGGCGAGGCGGTCACGATGCTGCTCGGCAACACGGTGCAGGCCGGCATCTCGGGCGTCGGCGAGTTCGTCGAGCAGATCGAGGCGGGGGAGCTCCGCGCCCTCGCGGTCTCCTCGCCCGAGCCGGTCGAGCTGCTTCCTGACACGCCCACCCTCATCGAAGAGGGCTACGACGTCGAGCTCACCAACTGGCGTGGCGTCGTGGCGCCCAGCGAGGCATCCGAGGCCGACATCGAGGCGCTGACCACACTCGTCACCGAGATGCACGACTCCGAAGGCTGGGCGGCGACGCTCGAGGAGCGGGGCTGGGCTGACGCGTTCCTCGTCGGCGACGAGTTCCAGGCCTTCCTCGAGGGCAACATCGCCGAAGTGACGGAGACGCTCAAGACGATCGGCCTGGTCGAATCATGACCGGTCAGGCACCGGCTCCCCTCGACGCCTCGGCGTCGGGGGGAGCCCGCGTGCCGTGCAGCGCCCGCACGCCCATCGGCGAGTACGCGTTCGCGGCAGTCTGCGCCGCGCTCGGCGTATACGCGATCGTGGGTGCCGGATTCATCCGGGTGCCGCCCGGTTCGGCGAGCGTGCTCGGTCCTCGCGTATTCCCCTACGGCGTGGGAATACTGCTCGTCGCGGCGGCCTTGGTGGTCATCGTCCAGGTCGTACGCGGGCACCGCGGAGTCCCCGACGAAGGGGAGGACGTCGATCCGGATGCCCCCACCGACTGGCTCACCGTCGCGAAGCTCATCGCGTTCTTCCTCTCCCAACTGGTGCTCATCGAGCTCGCGGGGTGGCCGATCGCCGTCACCGTGCTCTTCGGCGGGGCGGCGTGGTCGCTCGGTGCGAAGCGGTGGTGGGTGGCCTTGCTCATCGGGCTCGGACTCGGCCTCGTGACGCAACTCGTCTTCGGCGGCTGGCTGGGGCTCTCACTGCCCGCCGGCCCCCTACTCGACTGGATCCCGATCTTCCATGGATAGCCTCAACGCACTGCTCGAGGGCTTCGCCACCGCGCTCCAGCCCCAGTACCTCCTCTACGCACTCTTCGGAGTGTTCATCGGCACCGCCGTCGGCGTGCTCCCCGGCATCGGGCCGGCCATGACGGTCGCGCTCCTCCTGCCGCTCACCTACACGCTCGACCCGACCGGCGCGCTCATCGTGTTCGCGGGCATCTACTACGGCGGCATGTACGGCGGCTCGACGACGTCGATCCTCCTGAACACGCCGGGGGAGTCCTCGTCGATCGCCACCGCGCTCGAGGGCAATCGCATGGCCAAGGCCGGGCGCGGAGCCGCTGCGCTCGCGACCGCCGCGCTCGGTTCCTTCGTCGCGGGCACCATCGCGACCGTCGCGCTCACGTTCCTCGCCCCCGGCATCGCGAGACTCGCGGTCCAGCTCGGCCCCGCCGACTACTTCGCGCTCATCGTGGTCGCCTTCCTCACGGTGGGTGCCCTGCTGGGTTCGAGCGTGCCGCGCGGGCTCGTCTCCCTTGGCCTGGGCCTCATGCTCGGCCTCGTCGGCACCGAGGTGCTGAGCGGCCAGCAGCGATACACCCTGGGCATCCCGACCCTCTCCGACGGCATCGATGTCGTCCTCATTGCGGTCGGCCTCTTCGCGCTCGGCGAGGCGCTCTACGTCGCATCCCGTTTGCGCCACGGGGCGGTAGCCGTCATCCCGGTGACTCGTGGACGACACAACTGGCTGTCCCGTCGCGACTGGGCCCGCTCTTGGCGCCCATGGCTGCGAGGCACGGCGATCGGCTTCCCGATCGGCACGATCCCTGCAGGCGGTGCGGATGTCGCGACGTTCCTGTCCTATGCGACCGAGCGCAAGCTCGCCAAGGGCGGCGCGAAGGCCGAGTTCGGTCGCGGCGCGATCGAGGGTGTCGCCGGACCCGAGGCGGCGAACAACGCGGCCGCAGCGGGCGTCCTGGTGCCGCTGCTCACCCTCGGCCTGCCGACGACCGCGACCGCGGCGATCATCCTGTCCGCGTTCCAGACCTATGGCATCCGACCGGGCCCGCAGCTCTTCGAGACGCAAGCAGGGCTGGTCTGGGCGCTCATCGCCAGCCTCTACATCGGCAACGTCATGCTGCTCGTGCTGAACCTGCCGCTCGTGGGCATGTGGGTGAAGGTGCTCCGGATTCCGCGGCCGTACCTGTACGCGGGCATCCTCTCGTTCGCCGCGCTCGGTGCGTACGCACTGCACTTCAACGTGTTCGACACGCTCATCCTGCTCGTCATCGGACTCATCGGTTTCCTCATGCGGCGGTACGGCTATCCCGTGGCGCCGATGGTTGTCGGCGGCATCCTGGGGCCGATGGCCGAAGAGCAGTTGCGCAAGTCCATGGCCATCAGCCAGGGCGACCTCCTGTACCTCGTGCACAGTCCGTTCGCGATCGTCGCCTACGCAACGCTCGCGCTCATCATCGGACTGGGTGTCTGGTTGAAGCGGCGCAAGGCGCGCCTGGAGTCAACCCCCACTCTGGTGCCAACGGGCGCGATCGCCGCCCTCGATGAGCGCGAACCCGAGAAATCCTGAGCCGAACAGGGCACGGCCGGCGTGAGGAATAGTCTTCGTGAACACCCTGTTACATGTGGCAGGTTCACACGGAAGGCCCAGTGTGCGACGCTAGATTAGAAGACACGGGAAGTCCGAAGTGACGAGCTTCCCGTTCTGATACCGGCGGAGTCGCAAGGCGGAGAGAAGGAGGTTCCGATGGTTCTGGTTCGACAAGAGATCGGCGATGTGCTGAGGGACTTCCGTCTGCAGAAGGGCCGCACCCTTCGGCAGGTGGCGAGCAAGGCAAGCGTCGCGCTCGGGTACCTGAGCGAGGTGGAGCGCGGCCAGAAAGAGGCCTCCTCCGAGATTCTCGCTTCGGTGGCCGACGCCCTCGACACGCCCATCTCCGTGATCATGCACGAGGTCGGAGACCGCATCGCGGTTCTCGAAGGCCTCTCGGTGGTGCCTGACAGCCTGCCCGACGAGCTCGTTGCCGAGTTCGACGCAGACATGATGGTCCGCTGACCCAGTTCGTTCCAACGCATCGGCCGGTCCTCGGACCGGCCGATTGCATGCCCGGAGGCACCCGTTGAGACTGAGCGAGTTCCAGATCGCCGTCGAAGAGGAGTTCGGCCCCGGCTATGCCGGCGTGCTCGTGAACGACCTGGTGCTCGCGACGTTCGACGGGCGCACGGCCCGCCAGGCGCTCGCCGACGGCGTCGACCCGCGCGCGGTCTGGCTCGCGCTCTGCGATGCCGCCGACGTGCCGCCTGCTCGCCGGCACGGCGTGGGCCGGCGGCGCCAGCCCGGCTCGCATGACGCCCGCGGTGCCGGCTGAACTCTCGCTGCAGGTGGCCTCTTCCGCCGCGACAACCGCCCGAAGACGTGTTCGACACGCGGGCGATCCTTCGAACATGCGTTCGGTTGCTGCGATAGGCTCCTCAACAGCAGGAGGATCGGCGTTTCCCTCCACATCCCCGTCGAACACGGCGTCGGATGTCGGTGGTCGGCCATACGGTCGAAGCGTCGGAACACACCGCAACCGCCTTGTCGCGAGACGCCGCGGGTCACGGCCCGCAACGTGGAACGACAGCCTAGAGGCAGCAACGTCGAGCATCAAAGGAGCCAGCAATGCCATCAGCAGCAGATCGCGAGAAAGCACTCGAGACCGCGCTCGCACAGATCGACCGCCAGTTCGGCAAGGGGTCGGTCATGCGGCTCGGCAGCGAAGACCGGGCTCCTGTGGAGGTCATCCCAACGGGATCGATCGCCCTCGACGTCGCACTCGGCGTCGGCGGCCTGCCTCGCGGCCGAATCATCGAGATCTACGGACCGGAGTCGTCGGGCAAGACCACGCTCACGCTCCACGCCATCGCCAACGCACAGCGCGCGGGCGGCATCGCGGCGTTCGTCGACGCCGAGCACGCGCTCGACCCCGACTACGCCAAGAAGCTCGGCGTCGACATCGACGCCCTCCTGGTCTCCCAGCCCGACACGGGCGAGCAGGCGCTCGAGATCGCCGACATGCTCGTGCGTTCCGGCTCGATCGACCTGATCGTCATCGACTCGGTTGCGGCCCTCGTGCCTCGAGCCGAGATCGAGGGTGAGATGGGCGACTCGCACGTCGGTCTCCAGGCCCGGCTCATGTCGCAAGCACTCCGTAAGCTCACAGGTGGTCTCAACCAGACCAACACCACGATGATCTTCATCAACCAGCTCCGCGAGAAGATCGGCGTCTTCTTCGGAAGCCCCGAGACGACGGCCGGCGGTAAGGCGCTCAAGTTCTACGCCTCGGTGCGCCTCGACATCCGACGCATCGAGACGTTGAAAGACGGCACCGAGGCGGTCGGCAACCGCACGCGCGTCAAGGTCGTGAAGAACAAGATGGCTCCGCCCTTCAAGCAGGCCGAGTTCGACATCCTCTACGGCATCGGCATCTCGCGTGAGGGCAGCCTCATCGACTACGGCGTCGACCAGGGCATCGTGAAGAAGTCGGGTGCGTGGTACACGTACGACGGAGACCAGCTCGGCCAGGGCAAGGAGAACTCGCGCAACTTCCTCCTGCAGAATCCCGACATCGCCCTCGATATCGAGCGCAAGATCCTCACGAAGCTCGGCATCGGTGAGGCCGGCGCCGCTGCGGCCGAGAAGCCGTCGAATGTCGAGCCGATCGCGCCCAAGCTCGGGCGCAAGGGCGCCTGACACTGTTCTGCACGAAGACCGGGGAGAGGAGCGACACATGAGTGATGAGTCATCGGAGCACCTCGCCCCGGTCTCGTACCTGCCATGGGCGACGCCGGCAGGGGAGGCACAGCGAGCATCGCCCGAGTCCCGAGCTGAGCCCGTGGAGTCGTCGGCCACCGAAGCGCCGGCGGAGCGCCCCCAGCGTCGGGAGTTCGGTGGGCAGAGTCGACTCAGTCGGCGATCACGCCTTGCCGCCGTCGATGACGACGACGAGTCCGCCGAGTCCGGTGCCGAGCGCGATGAGCGCATCGACCGGCTCGTCGTGTCGCGGCTCCGGCGGTCCGCGCTTTCGATCACCGAAGTGCGATCGGTGCTCGTCGAGCACGGCCTCGACGAAGTCGAGGTCGAGGAGTGGATCGAGCGCTACGAGCGACTCGGCTATCTCGACGATGCCCGACTCGCCGAGCAGGTCGTGCACAGCCACGGTGCGCGTCGCGGCAAGGGGAGCGGCGCCATCATGCAAGAACTCGGACGACGCGGCGTCGATCCGTCGGCCGCGCGCGCAGCCGTCGATGAGCTCGATCCCGAGGTGGAGCGTGAGAACGCCCACGCGGTCGCCGAGCGACGCGCTCGCCAGCTCACCGGACTCGATCGCAAGACGGCCGAGCGCCGCCTGTCGGCGTTCCTCCAGCGGCGGGGGTACCCCGGCGATGTCGTGCGTGAGGCGGTGTCGTCCGCACTCGCAGCCCCAGGCTCGTAAACTGGTGCGATCATGAGCACCCTTCACGAGGTCTCGCGCGTCGAGGCCACCGAGTCGGCACCCGCGCCGCGAACCTATGAGGTTCGCACGTTCGGATGCCAGATGAACGTGCACGACTCCGAGCGGCTCAGCGGCTCACTCGAAGCCGCGGGCTACGTGCCTGCCGACGGCGCCGAGGCCGACATCGTGGTCATCAACACGTGCGCCGTCCGCGAGAACGCTGACAACAAGCTCTACGGCAACTTGGGTCACCTCGCGAGCGTCAAGCGCCGCCACGCCGGCATGCAGATCGCGGTGGGCGGCTGCCTCGCGCAGAAGGACAAGAACGTCATCCTCGAGAAGGCGCCATGGGTCGACGTCGTCTTCGGCACGCACAACATGGGGTCGCTCCCGAGCCTGCTCGAGCGTGCACGCCACAACGACGAGGCGCAACTCGAGATCCTCGACTCGCTCGAGGTCTTCCCCTCCACGCTGCCGACGAAGCGCGATTCGAGCTACAGCGGATGGGTGTCCATCTCCGTCGGCTGCAACAACACCTGCACGTTCTGCATCGTCCCGGCGCTGCGGGGCAAGGAGAAAGACCGGCGGCCCGGCGACATCCTCGCCGAGATCCAGGCCCTCGTCGACGACGGCGCGATCGAGGTCACGCTGCTCGGGCAGAACGTCAACTCCTATGGCGTCGAGTTCGGCGACCGTCAGGCGTTCGGCAAGCTGCTCCGCGCGGCCGGCGAGATCGACGGCCTTGAGCGCATCCGCTTCACGAGCCCGCATCCGGCTGCGTTCACCGACGACGTCATCGACGCGATGGCCGACACGCCCGCGGTCATGCCCCAGCTGCACATGCCGCTGCAGTCGGGCTCCGACCGCATCCTCAAGGCCATGCGCCGCTCCTACCGCTCCGAGAAGTTCCTCGGCATCCTCGACCGCGTTCGCGCCCGCATCCCGAACGCGGCCATCTCCACCGACATCATCGTCGGCTTTCCCGGAGAGACCGAGGAGGACTTCCAAGAGACGCTTCGCGTCGTCGAAGCCGCGCGGTTCGCCTCCGCGTTCACCTTCCAGTACTCCATCCGCCCCGGCACTCCCGGCTGCGACGATGCCCGACCAGGTGCCGAAGGCCGTCGTCCAAGAGCGCTACGAGCGGCTCATCGCGCTGCAGGAGCGCATCTCCTGGGAGGAGAACCTGCACGTCGTCGGCCGCCCCGTCGAGGTGCTCATCGCCAACGGCGAGGGCAAGAAAGACGCAGAGACGCATCGCTTGAGCGGCCGCGCCGAAGACAGTCGGCTCGTGCACTTCGAAGTGCCCCCGGGTTCCGAGCTTCCGCGTCCCGGCGACGTGGTCTCGGTCACCGTCACGCAAGCGGCGCCGTTCCACCTCCTCGCCGACTCCGTCGACGATGCTCCGCTTCGCATCCGCCGCACGCGAGCCGGCGACGCGTGGGACCGCGCGCAAGCCGAGAGCTGCGGCGTGCCGGCGAGCCCCGCGTCATCCGTCGCCGGTCGCGTCTCGCTCGGCCTCCCCACGCTGCGCGCCCGTGGCACCGAGCCGCTCGTGGCTCCCGGCGTCGGCACCATGCCCATCTACGACCCCACCGACGCCGAACGCTGACGTGACCCTCATCGCGATCGTCGGAGCCACGGGCACCGGCAAGTCCGACTTCGCGCTCGACCTCGCCGAGGCGTTCGGCCGGGTCGGCCGCGGCGCCGAAGTCGTGAACGCCGACGCGATGCAGCTCTATCGCGGCATGGACATCGGCACGGCGAAACTCACGGAAGCCCAACGACGGGGCGTGCCGCATCACCTCCTCGACGTGCTCGACGTCACCGAGGAGGCATCCGTCGCGGCCTACCAATCGAGTGCTCGCACCGCCATCGACGAGATCTTGGCGCGTGACGGCGTCGCGCTCCTCGTCGGCGGCTCCGGACTCTACGTGTCGTCGGTGATCCACGACTTCCGGTTCCCCAGCACGGATGCCGCGCTGCGGGCGCGGCTCGAACAGGAGCTCGCCGACCAGGGTCCGGGTCTCCTGCACGCTCGGTTGCGTGCGATCGATCCTGAGACCGCCGCGAGCGTCGACGCGCAGAACGGCCGCCGCATCGTGCGCGCTCTCGAGGTGATCGAGCTCACGGGGGAGCCCAAGGCGGCGCGGCTGCCCGACGAGCCGGTTCCGTGGCGCGAGCACCGCATCGTGCACCTTCGCAGCGACCGGGCGCGCCTCGTGCAGCGTCTCGACGAGCGCACGACCGCCATGTGGCAGGGCGGGCTCCTCGACGAGGTGCGCGGGCTCATTCCGCAGGGCATCGAGCGCGGGGTCACCGCGCGCCAGGCGATCGGCTACGCGCAAGCACTCGGCGAGTTGGCAGGGCGCCTCACCCGTCACGAGGCGATCGATGAGACGCGGCAACTCACCCGCACCTATGCGCGCCGCCAGGTCGCCTGGTTCAAGCGGTACCGGCACGCCGAGACGATCGACGCCGACGACGTTGTCGCCCGAGGCGCGGAACTGGCCCGCCAGGCGGCCATAGACTGACGTCATGTCGTTCGATCTGCGGTTCACCAAGGGGCAGGGCACGGGCAATGACTTCGTGCTCTTCAGCGATCCCGCGGGCGACACCGAGCTCACTCCGACGCAGATCGCCGCGGTGTGCGACCGTCGTTTCGGCGTGGGCGCCGACGGGGTCATCCGGGCCGTGCGCTCCCGCAACCTCGACGATGGCGCTTCGGCACTTGCCGCCGACTCTGACGCGACCTGGTTCATGGACTACTGGAACGCCGACGGGAGCGTGTCCGAGATGTGCGGCAACGGCATCCGCGTCTTCACGAAGTACCTCCTCGACCAGGGCCTCGCAGAGCTGCACCCCGGAGACTCCATCGCGATCGGCACGAGGGCAGGCGTTCGCACCGTCACGCCGAACCGCGTCGGATTCGAGGCCGATCTCGGTCGCTGGCGACTCGAAGGCGGAGAGCTGCTCGTTCGGGCGAAGAATCTTCCCGTCGCCCGGCCCGGCATCGGCATCGACGTCGGCAATCCGCACGTCGTCGTGGCGCTCGCCGACGATGCAGAGCTCGACGGGCTCGACCTCGCCTACCAGCCGATGCTCGAACCGGTGCCCGAAGCCGGCGCCAACGTCGAGTTCGTCGTGCCGGCCGATCCGCTCGTCGAAGACGGGGTCGGACGCATCCGGATGCGGGTGCACGAACGCGGATCAGGTGAGACGCTCTCGTGCGGCACCGGCGCGGTGGCCGCGGCGCTCGCGGTCCGGCACTGGGCCGGGGCCGGCGCACCCGACGAATGGCGCGTGCAGGTGCCGGGCGGAGTGCTCGGCGTGCGCATGTTCTCGAGCGACGACGGAGAGCACATCGCCCTGTCGGGCCCGGCCGAACTCGTGTTCGACGGCGTGCTCAGCCTCGCGTGAGATCCGGGTTCGTGCCCTGACCGGGCGCGGGGTCGCTCGGCGCGTTGACCGTGAGGACCCGGTACCCCTTGGAGAGCTCAGCGCGATCGACCTCGAAGCCTGCGGGCAATGCCTCGTCGAGCCAGCGCTGGAGCGAGTCCGAGCCGAGGTTGCGCTGCACGACGAGCCACGCGATCGCGTCGGCGTCGAGTCGGGGCAGCCAGCGGAGCAGGAGCGCGTGCAGCTCCGCCTTGCCGACGCGGATCGGCGGATTCGACCAGATGGTTGCGAAGCGGATCCCGTCGGGAACATCGTCGGGCAGTACGGCGTTGACATTGTCGAGGCCGAGGCGACGTGCGTTGCGTCGCGCGAGATCGAGCGCCCGCTCGTTCACGTCGACCGCCCAGACGGTCGCCTCAGGCGCCTTGAGGGCAAGCGTCAGCGCAATCGGACCCCAACCGCACCCGACATCGAGCAGGTGCCCGTGCTTCGGGGGCTCGGTCACGTTACCGAGCAGCACCCGGGTGCCGGCGTCGATGCGTTCGGGACTGAAGACGCCGCCCGCGGTCTCGAGTTCGACCTCTCGCCCCGCGAGTTGCACCCGGATGGTGCGAGGAGCGCGGCCGCTCCGCGGATTCGAGGAGAAATAGTGGTCCGAGGGCATACAGGGGAACCTATCGCAGCGATTGGAACTAGGGTTAACACGATGAATGAAGCCGAACACGACACGGGCGACGACGCCGTCGAGCGTGTGCTGAGAGGCGCAGCTTCCAAGGCGGGCGTCACGCGCTTCGGCGCACCCGCCGAAGCACTCATGGCTCCCGGGTCGGATGACGCATCCGCCGGCTCGACCGACGGCGAGCAGTACGAGCGCGAAGAGCGCGCCGCCCTTCGCCGCGTCAGCGGCCTCTCCACCGAGCTCGAAGACGTCACCGAGGTCGAGTACCGGCAGTTGCGGCTCGAGAACGTCGTGCTCATCGGCGTGTACGCGCAGGGTGCGCAAGACGACGCCGAGAACTCCATGCGGGAGCTCGCCGCCCTGGCCGAGACGGCCGGCGCGCGAGTGCTCGACGGGCTGCTGCAGCGCCGTCCGAATCCCGACCCCAGCACGTACCTCGGCAGCGGCAAGGCCGAAGAGCTCCGGCACGTCGTCGCCGCACTCGGCGCAGACACCGTCATCGCCGACACCGAGCTCGCGCCCAGCCAGCGGCGCGCGCTCGAAGACGTGGTGAAGGTCAAGGTCATCGACCGCACGGCCGTCATCCTCGACATCTTCAGCCAGCACGCGAAGAGCCGTGAGGGCAAGGCGCAGGTCGAACTCGCGCAACTCGAATACCTGCTTCCCCGCCTGCGCGGCTGGGGCGAGTCGATGTCACGCCAGGCCGGTGGCCAGGTCGGCGGCGCCGGCGCCGGCATGGGCTCACGTGGCCCCGGTGAGACGAAGATCGAGCTCGATCGGCGCCGCATCCACACGCGCATGTCCCGACTCCGCAAGCAGATCGTGGCCATGAAGCCCGCACGTGAGGCCAAGCGCGCGAACCGCAAGCGCAACGCGGTGCCGTCCGTCGCGATCGCCGGATACACGAACGCCGGCAAGTCGAGCCTGCTCAACCGCATCACGGGCGCGGGCGTGCTCGTCGAGAACGCCCTCTTCGCCACGCTCGACGCGACGGTACGACGCAACACGACGGCCGACGGGCGCGTCTACACGATCGCCGACACCGTCGGATTCGTGCGCAACCTGCCGCACCAGCTCGTCGAGGCGTTCCGTTCGACCCTCGAAGAGGTCGCCGCCGCCGACCTGATCGTGCATGTCGTCGACGCGGCCCATCCCGACCCGGCCGGCCAGATCGCCACGGTGCGCGAGGTCATCGGCGAGCTCGGCGCTCGCGACATCCGTGAACTCGTCGTCTTCAACAAGGCCGACCTCGTGTCGCCCGAAGACCGGCTCGTGCTTCGCGGTCTCGAGCCCGACGCGATCTTCGCCTCCGCCCGCACGGGCGAAGGCGTGCGCGACGTGCTCGCGGCGATCGCGCGAATGCTGCCCGACCCCGCGGTCGAGATCGACCTGCTCGTGCCCTACGACCGTGGCGACATCGTGTCGACGCTGCACGAGACGGGTCGCGTGCTGTCGGTCGAGTACAACGAAGAGGGCACCCGCATCCGCGCCCTCGCATCGCCGGAGCAGGCGGCCCAGCTCGCCGAGTTCACGGCCGCACCAGTCGTCGCCTGATCCGCGTCACGCCACGTCATGTGCGCGCGAGCATCGCCCCCGAGGCGTATCGTCGCTCTTGATCGTTGGCGAGCGGCCGGATGCCGTCTCGCCTGGAGCGACCGCCGAGCCCGGCACCCGCCCGCGAGACCCACCCGCCGTTTCGGCCGGGGGACGCGGCATGCCGTGCCTCCGCCCGTCGCAGCATGCCACGCAGGAGCACCATGGCAGAGACCGGATCCGCCCCCGAGGGCGCGGACTGTCGGCCTCGACCGCCGATCTCGTTCGAGCTGTTCCCACCCCGAACGGATGCTGCGGCGCTGGCGCTCGGCCGCACGATCGACCGCCTCGCCGAGGCTGATCCCGCCTTCATCTCCGTGACGTTCGGCGCGGGAGGTACCTCGCGCGACCGCTCGCTCACGGTGCTCCGCTACATGCTCGCTCACACGAACGTCGAGCCGATGGCGCACCTCACGTGCGTCGGTTCGTCGCATTCCGAGGCCAACCGACTCGTGCGCGAGTTCCTCGACGCGGGGGTCACGAGCTTCCTCGCCCTGCGCGGCGATCCGCCGGTCGGCGCCGACCCCGACGCCGGAATCGGCGATCTCGCGAGCGCTGCCGAGCTCGTGCAACTCATCCACCGCGTCCAGGAGGAGCGTGAGCCCTTCGCTCAGGTCGGCATGCCCGGCATGCCGGGCGCCTCTCGAATCCGGGAGCGCGCCCGCCCCGAGCGGGTCGCGGTCGCGGCCTTCCCGACGGGGCATCCGCGATCCCGGGGGATCGCCCACGACGTCGACATCCTGCTTGCGAAGGAGATCTCGGGGGCGACCCTCGCGATCACCCAGCTCTTCTGGCGCGCCGACGACTACCTCACGTTCGTCGACCGCGCTCGCGCAGGCGGCGTCACGATTCCGATCGTCCCGGGCATCATGCCCGTCACCACGCCGGCCCGGCTCGCACGACTCACCGAGCTCACTGGAGTCGAGCCGCCGGCCGAACTCGCCATCGACCTCGAGATCGAGCCGGATGCCGCGGCGCAGGCCGAACTCGGCATCACCTTCGCCGCCCGGCTCGCCGCCGCAGTGCTCGAGGGTGGCGCACCCGGACTTCACCTCTACACCTACAACCGTCACGAGGTCGTGCTCGAAGTGCTCAACCGACTCGATCTCAGAAATCCCGACCAGCTCGTCAACGAGAGGAACACCACGCAACGATGACTGCATACGCCTTCCCCACGGGAACCATCCTCGGATATCCGCGAATCGGGCGGCGCCGCGAGCTCAAGCGCGCCGTCGAGGCCTTCTGGGCCGGCTCGATCGACGCCGACGAGCTCGAGCAGCGCTCGTTCGAACTCCGGGCGGCCACTCGCGAGCGCCTCGCCGAACTCGGACTCGGCCGTGACGACTCGTCGATCCCCGAGTCGTTCTCCTACTACGACCAGGTGCTCGACGCCGCGGTCGCGGTCGGCGCGGTTCCCGAGCGGTTCCGCCACCTGCTGGCCGACGACGGCAGCGTCGATCTCGCCACCTACTTCACGATCGCCCGTGGCGTGGGCGACGATGCGCCGCTCGAGATGACGAAGTGGTTCGACTCGAACTACCACTACCTCGTGCCCGAGGTCGGCCCCGACACCGACTTCGCCCTGCACGCCGAGCGCATCCTCGGCGAGTTCGCCGAGGCGCGAGCGGCCGGGTTCCTCACGCGCCCCGTCGTCGTCGGACCCGTGACGTTCCTCCTCCTCGCAAAGCCCGCCGACGGCGCGCCCGAGGGCTTCCGGCCGATCGACCGGCTCGCCGACCTCGTGCCGGTGTACGCCGAGCTCCTCGAGGAACTCGCCGAGGCGGGGGCCGAGTGGGTGCAGCTCGACGAGCCGGCGCTCGTGAGCGAGAGCATCGACGAGCCGCGCGATCGCGTGATCGATGCGATCGGTGCGGCCTACGACGCGCTCGGCGCTGCCGGACCTCGTCCCGCGATCTTCGTGGCCGCGCCCTATGGCGCCCTCGATGACGCGCTGCCCGCCCTCGCGGCGACGCCGGTCGAGGCGATCGGGTTCGACCTCGTGCGCGGCTCGCTGCCTGAGCAGCTCGACCCGGCGACGAGCGAGTCGCTCGCCGCGAAGACGCTCGTCGCGGGCGTCGTCGACGGCCACAACATCTGGCGGGGCGACCTCGCCGCGGCATTCGAACGTGCCGAGGCGCTGCGCGCCCTCTCCGGTGCCGTCGCCGTCTCGAGCTCGACCTCGCTCCTGCACGTGCCGCACGATGTCGACGACGAGACCGAGCTCGATGCGCGTCTGGTCAGCTGGCTCGCGTTCGCCGACCAGAAGGTGGCGCAGCTCGCCGTGCTCGCGCGCGGGCTCACCGAGGGTCGCGCGGCGATCGAGGAGGAGCTCGCAGCGGCATCCGCGGCACTCGCCGATCGCAGCGCGGCACCGGGCGTTCGCGTGCCGACCGTGCGCGAACGTCTCGCGGCCCTCGCCGACGGGGACTTCTCCCGTGCCGCATACGCCGAGCGCGTCGCCGCCCAGGAAGCGCTCGCGCTTCCCGAGCTGCCGACCACGACGATCGGCTCGTTCCCGCAGACGACCGACATCCGTCGCGCGCGCGCCGGACTCCTGAACGGCTCGCTCTCCGACGACCAGTACCGCACGCTCATGCGCGAGGAGATCGAACGCGTCGTGCGCCTGCAGGAGGAGATCGGGCTCGACGTGCTCGTGCACGGCGAACCCGAGCGCAACGACATGGTGCAGTACTTCGCCGAGCTGCTCGATGGCTTCGCCGTCACGAAGCACGGCTGGGTGCAGTCGTACGGCTCGCGGTGCACGCGTCCGTCGATCCTCTGGGGTGACGTGTCGCGGCCTGCGCCCATGACGGTCGAGTGGTCGACCTTTGCGCAGTCGCTCACCGAGAAGCCCGTGAAGGGCATGCTCACCGGTCCGGTCACGATCCTCGCGTGGTCCTTCGTGCGCGACGACCAGCCTCTCGGCGACACCGCGAGGCAGGTCGCACTCGCGCTCCGCGACGAGATCGCCGACCTCGAGGGCGCGGGCATCCGCGTCATCCAGGTCGACGAGCCCGCGCTCCGCGAACTGCTGCCGCTGAAGCGTCGTGACCAGCCGGCCTACCTCGACTGGTCGGTGGGCTCGTTCCGGCTCGCAACCGGCGGCGCGGCATCCGCGACCCAGGTGCACACGCACCTCTGCTACTCGGAGTTCGGCGTCGTGATCGATGCGATTCGCAACCTCGACGCGGATGTCACGAGCATCGAAGCCGCCCGTAGCCGCATGGAGGTGGTCGACGACCTCGCGACGAGCGGGTTCGACCACGGCATCGGCCCGGGCGTCTACGACATCCACTCGCCGCGAGTGCCGAGTGCCGCCGAGGTGCAGGCGCTCCTCGAGCGGGCGGTCGCCGAGATCCCGGCGTCGCGACTCTGGGTGAACCCCGACTGCGGCCTGAAGACCCGCGGCTACGCCGAGACGGTCGCGTCGCTCGAGCACATCCTCGAAGCGACTCGCGCCGTTCGGGCGCGCCTGGAGGCTCCGGCGCTCGTCGAGTAGCACTGCAGCGCAGGTAGGCAGGGCGGGTGCCGCGGGACCGGCATCCGCCCTGCCAACTTGTTCCGCCTGCTTGTTCCGCGCCCTGCCCCGACCCGTGTCGTACTCGGCGGTTCCCCATGTGCCGTCGGGCGGTCGCACAGGAGCGCCGCCTATCGTCGGCCCATGCAACTGGCGGTTCGGGAATCAGGTGGCGGCGCCCGGACTGCGGTCCTCATCCACGGCATCATGTCGGACTCGCGAGCGTGGCACCGCGTCACGGCCGAACTCGAGTCGCACGACTTCCGAGTTCTCGCGGTCGATCTCGCCGGGCACGGCCGAAGCCCGAGGGCACGCCGCTATTCGCCGGCGGCGTGGGCGGACGACGTCGTCGAGACGCTCGCGCCACTGCTCGAGGGGCCGCCCGATCTCGTCATGGGACACTCCCTCGGCGCGCTCGTCGCGAGTCTCGTCGCCGATGAGCTGGCGCCGCGCGCCGCCATCTACGTCGACCCGGCGTTCTCGTTCCCGCGTGGCATCCGCGGCGTCGCCTACAAGCTCGCCTTCGCGATCGCACCGAGGCCGCCGCGCTCGGCGCTCGTGCGGATGAACCCGAAGTGGAGCGCGGTCGACGTGGACATCGAGCTCGCGACGCTGCGCGACTGGGACAAGCGCACCGTGCTCGGGTTCGCGGACACCCGGCCACTCGTGCCGCCCGTTCGACTCGTCGCGCCCACGCTCGTCGTGCTCGCGGAGAAGAGCCTGCTCATCACCGCGAGGGTCGCCTCGCAGTTGCGGCATCAGGGCATGACCGTGAAGACGTTGCGAGGCACCGGCCACACGGTCTTCCGCGACGACCACGGCGGGTTCATGGAGGCAGTCGTGACCTGGCTGCGGGGCATCGCGCCCCTCACCGTTTCCGACGTCGCTGCGGTGCGCTCGCGGGCGTAGCGCTCACGGCCCTGGTGCTCGATGCAGCTCAGACCGCGCGGAGCACGGCGACGATCTTGCCGAGCACCTCGGCGTGGTCTCCGACGATCGGCTCGAACGCGCTGTTGCGGGGGAGCAGCCACGTGTGGCCGTCGCGCTGGCGGAAGACCTTCACCGTGGCCTCGCCGTCGAGCATCGCCGCGACGATCTCGCCGTTCTCGGCGGTGCGTTGCGAACGCACCACCACCCAGTCGCCGTCGCAGATGGCCGCGTCGATCATCGAGTCGCCCACGACCTTGAGGATGAAGAGCTCGCCCTTGCCGACGAGTTGGCGGGGGAGCGGGAAGATCTCGTCGATCTGCTGTTCGGCCATGATCGGCACGCCGGCCGCGATGCGGCCGACGAGCGGCACCATGGCGGCATCCCCGACGGGCGTCGGCTCGAACTCGGACGGCGCGCGCGACTCGGAGTCGGGCACCTCGATGAGCACCTCGAGGGCGCGCGGACGATTGGGATCGCGGCGCAGGTAGCCGGCGAGCTCGAGCTGGTTGAGCTGGTGGGTGACGCTCGAGAGCGAGGAGAGGCCGACGGCGTCGCCGATCTCGCGCATGCTCGGCGGATAGCCGCGGCTCGACACCGACCGCTGGATCATCTCGAGGATGGCGACTTGCTTCGCGCTCAGGCTCTTGCGGCGGCGCGCCCGTCCGGAATCGCGCGCTTCGTCGATGTCGGTGCTCAACGTCTCCGCCCCTCGTTGCGGCCGCACGGCGACCGGATGTCGGTGGTCTCTGATCGACTGAGGTCGAACATTCGAAACTGTATCCGCCTTACGCGGGTGCGGCAAACATTCGTTCGAGTGTGTCGCGGTATTCGCGGGCGATCTTTCTCACGCGTGGGTGCTTGCGGCATCCGACATTCGAAGATATATTCGGAACAGAGATTCGCATCCGGCCCTCCCGGCCGAGGGTCGGATGCGTCTCCCACAGGAGGTGTGAGATGAGTGCAACGATCGTGACGACCGGATTCAGCACGGCGGCGATGCCGCGACAGAGCGCCGCGTCGCCTGCCGGCGGGCAATCGCACGCCCGCCTTCGGCTCACCCGCCGTGGGCGCATCGTGTTCACGACCCTGGCTGCCGTTCCCGTCGTCGTGTGGGCGTTGGTGACGGTGCTCGGCGCCGGTGGTGCAGCCGCAGAGGTCGACGCAACCGGAGCGATGTTCGAGTACGTCACGATCGACCAGGGCGACTCCTTGTGGGCCATCGCCGAGTCGATCGCTCCCAATGGCGACCCTCGTGTCGTCATCGACGAGATCATCAGGCTCAACGGGCTCAACGGCGCGGTCGTCGAGCCGGGCCAGCGCCTCGCCCTCCCCGTCGTGCCCTGACCGCTGCGCGATGAAGGCTGGGCGGTGAAGATAGCCGGTACCGCGTGGCTAGCATGGGACGGTGACGAGTCTCGACGAGCTCCCCATCCGTGACGACCTTCGCGGCAAGTCGCCGTACGGCGCTCCGCAGAAGATCGTGCCGGTCGCGCTCAACGTGAACGAGAACACGCATCCGATCCCTGAAGATGTCGCTCACGACATCATCGCCCGCGTCGCTGCGGCGATCCTGCACTTGAACCGGTATCCCGATCGGGAGTTCACCGAACTCCGACGATCGTTGGCCGAGTACCTCGGTCACGGGCTCGAAGCAGCGCAGATCTGGGCGGCGAACGGATCGAACGAGGTCCTGCAGCACATCCTCCAGGCCTACGGCGGGCCCGGCCGTGTGGCACTCGGCTTCGCCCCCACCTATTCGATGTACGGGCTCCTCGCTTCCGGCACCGGCACCGGCTGGATCACGGCACCGCGCGACGACGAGTTCGAGGTGAGCACCGAGACGGCGGTCAGGGCCGTGCAGGAGCACGATCCCGACGTCGTGCTCCTCTGCGCTCCGAACAACCCGACGGGCACGCCCCTCGCGCTCGACACGATCCGCGCCGTCGCCGACGCGGCGCGAGGCGTCGTCGTCGTCGACGAGGCGTACTTCGAGTTCGCGGAGCCCGGCACTCCGAGCGCTCTCACGCTGCTCGACGGGCGACCGCGCCTGCTCGTCTCCCGGACCATGAGCAAGGCATTCGCGTTCGCCGGAGCCCGCGTCGGCTACCTCGCCGGCGACCCCGCCGCGATCGACGCGCTCCGGCTCGTGCGCTTGCCGTACCACCTCTCCGCGCTCACTCAGGCGGCCGCCCTCGGCGCACTCGCGCACTCGGGCGAGATGCTCGCGATGGTCGACGAGATCCGCGGCCAGCGCGAGCGCATCTCCGCCGAGCTCTCCCGCCTCGGGTTCCACCCGTACCGCAGCGGTTCGAACTTCGTGCTCTTCGGCGGCGTCGACGAGCCGCACGCCGTGTTCGAGGCGCTGCTCGAGCGCGGCATCCTGATCCGGGAGATCGGCATCCCGGGGCACTTGCGTGTGACCGCCGGCACCGAGGCCGAGACGAGCGCGTTCCTCGAGGCGATCGCGCTGTTCGCGCCCGAACGCCCGAATAGGATTGCCGTATGACCCCTGCGAGCGCACCGCGCACCGCCCGTGTGCAACGCGAGACCAGCGAATCGAGCATCGATCTCTCGATCGACCTCGACGGCACCGGGGTGAGCGACATCGAGACGAGCGTGCCGTTCTTCGACCACCTGCTCACCGCCTTCGCGAAGCACTCGCTCACCGACCTCACGCTGCGTGCCCGGGGCGACATCGAGATCGACGTGCACCACACCGTCGAAGACGTCGGCATCGTGCTCGGCCAGGCCATTCGGCAGGCGCTCGGCGACAAGCGCGGCATCTCGCGCTACGGCGACGCGCTCGTGCCGCTCGACGAGGCGCTCGCGCAAGCCGTCGTCGACATCTCGGGTCGACCGTACCTCGTGCACACGGGCGAGCCCGCGGGCTTCGAGTTCCACCTCATCGGCGGGCACTTCACCGGGTCGATGGTGCGCCACGTGTTCGAGGCCATCGCGTTCAACGCCGCGCTCACGGTGCACGTGACGGTGCTGGGCGGCCGCGATCCCCACCACATCGCCGAAGCCGAGTTCAAGGCGTTCGCGCGTGCGTTCCGGCAGGCGAAGGCGCATGATCCGCTCGTCGCCGGCATCCCCTCGACGAAGGGTGCACTGTGAGCCGAACCCCACGCGTCGTGGTGCTCGACTACGGGTCGGGCAACGTCCACTCCGCCGCGAAGGCGCTCGAGCGCGCCGGAGCCGACGTCGAGCTCACGGCCGATCGATCAGCTGCGCTCGATGCCGACGGACTCGTCGTGCCGGGCGTCGGTGCGTTCAGCGCCGTGATGAACGCCTTGCGAGAGGTGCGCGGTGACGAGATCATCGACCGTCGCCTCGCCGGAGGGCGGCCGGTGCTCGGGATCTGCGTCGGCATGCAGGTGCTCTTCGAGCGCGGTGTCGAGCGCGGCGTCGACACCGAGGGACTCGGCGAGTGGCCGGGCATCGTCACCGAGTTGCCGGCGCCCGTGCTCCCGCACATGGGCTGGAACACCGTCGAGCCCGACGAGGGATCCGCGCTCTTCGCGGGCCTCGAGGATGAGCGGTTCTACTTCGTGCATTCGTTCGCCGCGCAGGAGTGGCTGCTCGATGTCCAGCCGCCGTTCCCGCAGCCGAGGCTGACCTGGTCGGAGCACGGCGGGCGCTTCCTCGCGGCCGTCGAGAACGGCCCGCTGTCGGCGACGCAGTTCCATCCCGAGAAGTCGTCGGATGCCGGCATCCGGTTGCTCGGCAACTGGCTCGGCACGCTCGGCTGAGGCACATACGGCGCAGTTCGCGCCGCTCCGATCCAATCGGACTAGGATGCTGTGACTGTGCCGATCGCCGCGCACCGCGGCTCGGAATCGAGGACAGTGAATGAGCGAGTTCAACAAGACCCCGGCCCTCGTGCTGCTACCTGCAGTCGACGTCGCGGGCGGCAAGGCCGTGCGCCTCACCAAGGGTGAAGCCGGCACCGAGACGAACTACGGCGACCCGGTCGACGCGGCAGTCGACTGGGCCGAGCAGGGCGCCGAGTGGATCCACCTCGTCGACCTCGACGCGGCGTTCGGCCGCGGGAGCAACGCGGGAATCCTGAAGAAGGTCATCCGGCAGGTGCGCGGCGTCAACGTCGAGCTCTCGGGAGGCATCCGCGACGACGCGTCGCTCGAGCACGCCCTCGCCATCGGTGCGAAGCGCATCAACCTCGGCACGGCGGCGCTCGAGAATCCCGAGTGGGCGGCATCGGTGATCGCCCAGTACGGCGACGCGATCGCCGTGGGCCTCGACGTGCGCGGTACGACACTCGCGGCTCGCGGCTGGACGCAGGACGGCGGCGACCTCTGGCAGGTCATGGAACGCCTCGAGGAGGCCGGCGCGGCGCGCTACGTCGTCACCGACGTCACGAAAGACGGCACCCTGCAGGGGCCGAACCTCGAGCTGCTCCGGCAGGTCATGGATCGCACGCACCACCCCGTGGTCGCATCCGGCGGTGTCTCGAGCCTCGACGACATCGTCGCGCTCCGAGAACTCGTGCCGCTCGGACTCGAGGGCGCGATCATCGGAAAGGCGCTCTACGCCGGCGCGTTCACGCTGCCCGAGGCGCTGGATGTCGCCTCGCACTGAGCGCGAGCGCGCGCCGGAGCCCGTGCCCGTGCCGGAGCCCGTGCATGACGCTGAGCCCAGGACTGGGCCCGACCCCGAGCCAACTGACGGCCCGACGGATGCCGCCGCCGACTCGGCGGGCGTGCCCTGGGCCGGGCGGTCGTTCGACTCGAACCCGCATGCCGCGGACGACGGCAGCGCACCGGCCGAGCTCGCCGACGCCCTTCGCAGGTTCCACGCCGGCGAGGCCGGCCAGGCAGCGGTCGTCGACGTCTTCGGCCGGTCGCGCCTGCTGATCCCGCTCCTCGCCGAGCTCGGCGACGGTGGCGCGGAGGTCGGCGCGCACGGGCTCGCCGTCGACAAGAGCCAGGAGCTCTCGATCGTGACGGTCGAGGGTCCCGACGGCCGCAAGGTGCTGCCGGTGTTCTCCTCAGTCGCGGCGATGTCGCGCTGGAATCCAGCTGCGCGGCCCGTTCCCGCCGACGGCGTTCGGGTCGCGCTCGCGGCCGCCGACGACGGCACCGACCTCATCGTCCTCGACCCCGGCTCCGAGACGGAGTTCGCACTGCGCCGGCCAGCGGTCTGGTCGGTTGCGCAATCGCTGCCGTGGCGTCCTCCGTTCGAGTCGCCCGACGTGCACGCCGCATTCGAACGGTCCATCGGCACCGAACTCGCGGTGCTCGGCGTCTCGCTCTCACCGGGCGACCCTACGGCCCGGCTCCGTGGCCCCGAACTGGTGGTGCGGCTCACGCTCGTCGCCGGCCTCACCCGGCAGGAGCTCGACGCGGTCCTGCAACGGCTCGCGGCGCGCTGGGCGGCGGATGACGCGATCGCGACCCTCGTCGATTCGCTCACGGTCCGCCTCACCGGCGCCGGCGACTGACCGGCCGCGTTCGCTGGGTTTCCGGCTCCGTTCGACCACGTGCAGCATCCGCGGCCCGAACCGTGGGCATTGACCCGGCGCGCACCTGGGAGCACGATAGGAAGCGCGCGTCGGAGCGCAGAATCCAGGTCCGCCATGAGCTTTCAGACGAGGGAGACGAAGGCTGCGGCAGCCGGCGATGGCCGATACGACGCGGTGCTCGACGCAGCGAACGACCACGCGCGGGCGTGGCTGTCGTCGGTCTTCGAGCGGAAGATCCCTGCGAGCGCCACGATCGAAGACCTGAAAGACGCCCTCGGCCGCGCATTGCCCGACGGCGGTGAGGATCCCGTCTCGGTGATCTCGCGTCTCGCCGTGAACGCCGAGCCGGGACTCATGGCGATCGGCTCACCGCGCTTCTTCGGGTGGGTGATGGGCGGCACCCAACCCGTGGCACTCGCCGCAGACTGGCTCGCGGGGGCGTGGGACCAGAACGCCGGCCTTCGCTTCAACACCCCGGGGGTGGTCGCCGCGGAAGAGCTCGCCGGCGAATGGATCGTCGACCTGCTCGGCTTGCCATCGCACAGCGAGGTCGGGTTCACGACCGGCGCGACCATGGGCAACTTCACCTGCCTCGCGGCCGCTCGCGATCAGGTGCTGCGTGAGGCGGGGTGGGACGTCGAACGCGACGGCCTCGCCGGCGGGCCGCGCGTGCGCTTCATCGTGGGGGAGGAGCGCCACGGCACCGTCGACCTCGCCGCCCGCTATCTCGGACTCGGCTCACCCATCGCCGTGCCGGCCGACGAGCAGGGACGCATCGAGGTGGGGGCACTGCGGGAGACGCTCGCAGCCGGCGGTGGACCGACGATCGTCGTGCTGCAGGCGGGCAACATCCACTCGGGCGCGTTCGACGACTTCTCCTCGGCGATCGACGCGGCACACGAGGTCGGCGCCTGGGTGCACATCGACGGCGCGTTCGGCTTGTGGGCCGGGGCGACTCCGTCGCTGCGACATCTCGTCGCCGGGTACGAACGGGCGGATTCGTGGGCGACCGACTCGCACAAGACGCTGAGTGTGACCTACGACTGCGGCATCGCGATCGTCGCCCGTCCCGACGCCATGCATCGCGCGTTCAGCATGCACGCGAGCTACCTGCAGACGATCGAGGGTGGAGCCGATCCGCACGAGAAGGTGCCGGAGCTCTCCCGGAGGGCGCGCGGCATCCCCACGTGGGCCGTCTTGCGAGCGCTCGGTCGTGACGGCGTCGCCGGCCTCGTCGACGGTCTCGTCGCGGCGGCGCGCGGCATCGCCGACGGCGTGGCCGAGCTGCCGGGCATCGAGGTGCTGAACGAGGTCGTCTTCACGCAGGTCTGCATCGCGCTGCCCAGCGACGCCGCGACGGCGGCGCTCAGTGATCGGCTCTGGGCCGACGGCGAAGTGCTCGCCCTCACCTCGCAGTGGCAAGGGCGCACTGTCGTGCGCTTCTCGGTGAGCAATTGGGCGACGGATGCCGAGCACGTCGCTCGCACGGTCGGCGCCGTCCGGCGCGCGGTGGCAGAAGCCTGAGATGCCGGCGCAGGCGGCGGAGTCGGCGGCATCAGGTTGAATGGAGTCATGCCTGAGGCGCTCGACTCGTTCTCGCCCGCGACGCGGGCGTGGTTCACGGAGTCGTTCGCCGCGCCCACTTCGGTGCAGCACGGCGCGTGGCAGGCGATCGCGAAGGGCGATCACGCGCTCGTGGTGGCACCTACGGGTTCGGGCAAGACGCTCGCGGCGTTCCTCTGGGCCATCGACCGCATGATCGCGGGTGGCGCAGAGGCGGCGGCCGCGGGCACTCGGGTGCTGTACATCTCGCCGCTCAAGGCGCTCGGCGTCGACGTCGAGCGCAACCTCCGCGCGCCCATCGTGGGCATCGCCCGCACCGCGATGACGCACGGCTTGTCCGTGCCCGAGGTGACGGTGGGGGTGCGCTCGGGCGACACCCCGCCCGCCGAGCGGCGCACGCTCGTGAAGCATCCGCCCGAGATCCTCATCACGACTCCCGAGTCGCTGTATCTCATGCTCACGTCCTCTGCCCGCGAGACGCTCGCGGGGGTCGACACCGTCATCGTCGATGAGATCCACGCATTGGCGGGTTCGAAGCGCGGCGCGCACCTCGCGCTCTCACTCGAACGCCTCGACGCACTCGCGGCGCGACCGGTGCAGCGCATCGGGCTCTCGGCCACGGTCAGGCCCCACGAGGAGGTCGCTCGCTTCCTCGCCGGCGCACGCCCGGTGTCGATCGTCGCCCCGCCGAGCGGCAAGCGGTTCGATCTGAGCGTCACGGTGCCGGTCGACGACCTGTCCGATCTCGCCGGTGAGTCGGGCTCGGGCTCGGTCTGGCCGCACGTCGAGGCGGCCATCCTCGACGAGGTGCTCGCGCACCGCTCCACCATCGTGTTCGCGAACTCACGGCGCCTCGCCGAGCGCCTGACGGCGCGGCTCAACGAACTGTGGGCCGAGCGCATCCCGGTGCCGGTCGGCGCGGCCCTCTCAGAGGTCGACGCCCCGGTCTTGGTTCCGGCGGATGCCTCGGAAGCCCCCACGCGTGCGCCGGCAGAAGCAGTGGGCGCGTCGGGCATCACCGGCGGCGCCGCGCCCGTGCTCGCCCGCTCACATCACGGCTCGGTGAGCAAAGAGGAGCGGGCCCTCGTCGAGGAAGACCTGAAGTCCGGGCGGTTGCGGTGCGTCGTCGCCACGTCGAGCCTCGAGCTCGGCATCGACATGGGCGCCGTCGACCTCGTCATGCAAGTGGAGTCGCCGCCGTCGGTCGCGAGCGGCCTGCAGCGCATCGGGCGCGCGGGGCATCAGGTGGGCCAGATCTCGAAGGGCGTGATCTTCCCGAAGCACCGGGCCGACCTGTTGCATTCGGCGGTCGTCGTCGAACGCATGGCCGCCGGTTCGATCGAGGCGATGCGCGTGCCGACGAACCCCCTCGATGTGCTCGCGCAGCAGACGATCGCCGCCTCGGCGGTCGACGAGTGGGACGTCGAGGAGTGGTTCGACGTCGTGCGTCGCGCAGCGCCGTTCGCCACGCTGCCGCGATCGGCGTTCGATGCCACCCTCGATCTGCTCGCCGGGCGCTACCCGTCCGACCGCTTCGGCGAGCTGCGCCCCCGAATCGTGTGGGATCGCGATGCCGGCACATTCGTGGGCCGTCGCGGCGCACAGCGCCTCGCCGTCACGAGCGGCGGCACCATCCCCGATCGCGGTCTCTTCGGCGTCTTCATGGTCGGCGAAGCCGGGCCCGGGCGACGCGTCGGCGAACTCGACGAGGAGATGGTGTACGAATCGCGAGTCGGCGACGTCTTCGCGCTCGGGGCCACGAGCTGGCGCATCCAGGAGATCACGCACGACCGCGTGCTCGTGTCGCCCGCGTTCGGTGAGCCCGGCCGCCTCCCCTTCTGGAAGGGCGACGGAATCGGCCGGCCGGCCGAGCTCGGCGAGGCGATCGGGGGATTCATCGCCGACCTCGCGAACTCACCCACCGAGGCCGGCGTGGCGAGGTCTCGTGCCGCGGGCCTCGACGAGCGCGCCGCCCAGAACCTGCTCGCGTTCATCGACGACCAGCGCGGGGCCACGCGCATCGTGCCCGACGCGACGAACCTCGTGGTCGAGCGCTTCCGCGACGAGCTCGGCGACTGGCGCATCGTGCTGCACTCGCCATACGGCATGCGGGTGCACGCACCGTGGGCGCTCGCCGCGGGCGCTCGAGTGCAGGAGCGGTTCGGCGTCGACGCGAACGCGGTGGCGAGCGACGACGGCATCGTGCTGCGCATGCCCGACACCGCCGACGAGCCGCCCGGCGCCGAGCTGTTCGCCTTCGAGGCGGCCGAGCTCGCCGAGCTCGTCACGCTCCACGTCGGCGGGTCAGCGCTCTTCGCATCACGGTTCCGCGAGTGTGCGGCGAGGGCACTGCTCCTGCCGCGCGTGAACCCCGGCAAGCGTTCGCCGCTCTGGCAGCAGCGCCAGCGTGCCTCGCAGCTCCTCGAGGTCGCTCGCGACTTCCCAGACTTCCCGATCGTGCTCGAGGCCGTGCGAGAGTGCCTTCAAGACGTCTACGACCTGCCGGCGCTCACTCGGTTGGCCGAGCGCATCACCGCTCGCGAGATCCGTTTCGTGGAGGTCACCACCGAGGTGGCGAGCCCATTCGCCTCGAGCCTCCTCTTCGGATACGTCGGCGCGTTCATGTACGAGGGCGATGCGCCGCTCGCCGAGCGTCGAGCTGCCGCGCTCTCGCTCGATCCCGCACTCCTCGCCGACCTGCTCGGCACGATCGAGCTTCGCGAGCTGCTCGATCCCGAGGTCGTCGACGAGATCGAGCGGATGCTGCAGCGCCTCGCCCCCGAGCGCGCCGCCCGCGGCGACGAGGGCGTCGTCGATCTCCTCCGCGACGTCGGTCCGCTCACAGCCGAGGAGGTCGCCGAGCGCGTCGACGGCGAGACGGATGCCGCGGCGGCGCTCCACGCGCTCGTCGACGCCCGGCGCGTGGCCGTCGTGCGCTTCGCGGGCAGCCCGTGGTTCGCGGCCGTCGAAGACCTGAGCCGGCTCCGCGATGCGCTCGGCGTGCCGATCCCGCCCGGCCTCCCCGAGGTATTCGGCGAGCCCGTTCGCGATCCGCTCGGCGACCTCGTGAGCCGGTTCGCCCGGACGCACGGCCCGTTCACCGCGAACGCCGTGGCCGAGCGGTTCGGCATCGGTGCCGCCGTCGCCGCGTCCGCGCTCGGGCGCCTCGCCGCCGAGCGCCGCGTCGTCGAGGGCGAGTTCTCACCACGCGGCAGCGGCACGGAGTGGTGCGACAGCGAGGTGCTCCGGAGGTTGCGGCGCCGCTCGCTCGCGGTGCTGCGCAACGAGATCGAACCGGTCGTGCCCCGCGAGTACGCGAGGTTCCTCCCCGAGTGGCAGCATGTGGGCGGCAGACTCCGCGGCGTCGACGGGGTGGCCGCCGTGATCGAGCAGCTCGAGGGAGCGCGCATTCCCGCCTCGGCCTGGGAGGCGTTCGTGCTTCCCGCACGCGTCTCCGACTACCGACCCGACATGCTCGATGAACTCACCGCCTCGGGCGAGGTCGTCTGGGCGGGCGCCGGCACCCTCGCGGGCGACGACGGCTGGCTGAGCCTGCACCTCGCCGAGACGGCGGAGCTCACCCTGCCCATGCCGGCATCCGCACCGCTCGATCCCATCGAGACCGAGTTGCTCGCGGTGCTCGGCACCGGGGGCGGCTACTTCTTCCGCCAGCTCGTCGAGTCGATCGGCGCCACCGACGAGCAACCGGTGGTCGACGCCCTCTGGCGGCTCGTCTGGGCCGGCCTGGTGACGAACGACACCTTCGCCCCGGTGCGCGGGCTGCTGGCCGTGGGCGGCGCGCACAAGACCGCTCCGCCCACGCCGAGGGCCAGGCTTCGGGGTGGATCGCTCTCCCGCCGGGCACTCGCGGCGAGCGTGACCTCCAGCCGGGCCGCGACGGCGCGAGCCAACCCGCCGCGCGCCGCCGGGCGGTGGTCCGTGCTGCCGCTCGCCAGTTCCGCCGCGACCCCCCGCGCCCATGCGCTCGGCGAGACCCTCCTCGAGCGCTACGGCATCGTCACGCGAGGCTCCGTCATGGCCGAGGGGGTCGTCGGCGGGTTCGCGCTCGCGTACCGCACGCTCTCCGGCTTCGAGGAGTCCGGTCGCGTGCGCCGGGGCTACTTCATCGACGGCCAGGGCGGCGCGCAGTTCGCGACCGGTGCGGCCGTCGACCGGCTGCGGAGCGCGCCTCGTGGCGCAGCGATCGCCCTCGCCGCAACCGATCCCGCGAATCCCTTCGGCGCAGCCCTCGACTGGCCCGAGCTCGCCGCCGACGGCCATCGCCCGGCCCGGAAGGCCGGAGCCTTCGTCGCCATGGTCGACGGCGAGGCGGTCTTCTACCTCGAGCGGGGCGGGCGCACGGCGCTCGTCTTCTCGAGCGATGACGAGACGCTCGTCGCGGGCGCCTCCGCGCTCGCCGACGCGCTGGCGCGAGCGCGCGTGCCGCGCCTCCGGGTGGAGACGGTAAACGGTGCCGGCATCTACGGATCAGTTCTCGACCTGCCGCTGCGCGCGGCCGGATTCCGCGAGACGCCGAGGGGGCTCCGCTTCGATGCCAGAAGGTGACACGGTGTTCCGGTCGGCACGACTCCTCGACGACGTGCTCGCGGGTCAGCTCGTGACCCGCTCCGACTTCCGCGTGCCCGCGTTCGCCACGGTCGACCTCTCGGGTGATCCCGTGCGATCGGTCGGCAGCCGCGGCAAGCACCTGCTCATGCGCATCGGCGATCATGTCGTGCACTCGCACCTGAAGATGGAGGGGGAGTGGTGGGTCTATCGCCCGGGTGAGCGGTGGCGCCGGCCGGCATGGCACGCACGTGCGGTGATCGAGACGCAGGGAGTGCTCGCGGTCGGCTTCGACCTCGGCCTCCTCGAGGTGTTCCCGGCGGCCGAGGAGGGCGAGCGGCTCGGATACCTCGGGCCCGACCTCCTCGGCGACGACTGGGATGCCGCCGAAGCAGTGCGCCGGCTTGCAGCCGCTCCCGAGACCCCGATCGCCGTCGCGCTCGCCGACCAGCGCAACCTCGCCGGACTCGGCAACGTCTACGTCAACGAACTGTGCTTCCTCCGTGGTGTCCTGCCGACGCGGCCGGCAGGCGAGGTGCCGCTCGAGCCGCTCGTCGACCTCGCGAGCCGAGTCATGCGCGCCAATCGCGAGCGCCTCGAGCGCACGACCACCGGCGACCTGCGGCGCGGGGCACGGCTGTGGGTCTACGGGCGCGGCGGCGAGGCATGCCGGCGCTGCGGCACGCGCATCGAGCACGGTCGCCTCGGTCGCATCGACGTCGAACGACGCGAGACCTGGTGGTGCCCCAGTTGCCAGACCTGAGCGAGGCTGCTCGCGCGCTCGAGTCGTCGAGCAGGGCGCCTGCTCAGCCGACGGGCGCGCTCAGGTGACCGGTCCGGTCCACTTCTCGCCCGGGCCCTGCCCGATCGGGTCGGGGATCACGGATGCCTCGCGGAACGCGAGCTGCAGCGAGCGCAGGCCGTCGCGCAGGCTCCGGGCGTGCATGTCGCTGATCTCCGGCGAACCGGCGGTGATGAGTCCCGCGAGGGCGTTGATGAGCTTGCGTGCCTCGTCGAGATCGACCTGCTCGCCGGGATCGTCGGCGAGGCCCACCTTGACCGCGGCGGCGCTCATGAGGTGCACTGCAGCGGTCGTGATGATCTCGACCGCGGGGACCTCGGCGATGTCACGGGTGGCCCCCACGACGGTGGACTCGTCTGAACTGTCGCTCACGGACATCCTCTGTTAGACTACTGCGGGCCCGGGGCCAGTCCCCGGTACGAAAGTGGAGATTCTCCCACCCGCGCATACCGCTTCATCAAGGTTACCGGGTCGATTGCACTCCGCTTCCGCGTCGCAAGGCGTGGAAGCAGACAGGGTGCCGCAGTTCCGCACGGTGTGAATCCGTGCAGGTTTGCGTGGATCTTCCGCTCTCGTCGACGGGCGACATCCGCCTCCCGTCGAGCGAAACAGCTTGAGTAGAGGAGTATACGCATCAGCGATCCCCGTACAAACGACCGTATCCGCGTCCCCGAGGTCCGCCTCGTGGGCCCCGGCGGAGAGCAGGTCGGCGTCGTGAAGATCGAGGTGGCCCTGCGGCTCGCGCAGGAGGCCGATCTCGATCTCGTCGAGGTCGCGCCGAACTCGAAGCCGCCGGTCGCCAAGATCATGGACTACGGCAAGTACAAGTACGAGGCTGCGCAGAAGGCGAAAGAGGCCCGGCGCAACCAGGCGAACACGATCCTCAAAGAGGTTCGGTTCCGTCTCAAGATCGACAAGCACGATTATGAGACCAAGATGAAGCGCGCCATCGGCTTCCTGAAGACCGGCGACAAGGTCAAGGCCATGATCCTCTTCCGAGGCCGCGAGCAGTCGCGCCCCGAGATGGGCGTGCGCCTCCTGCAGCGCTTCGCAGAAGACGTGGCAGAGTACGGCACCGTCGAGCACAACCCCACGATCGATGGCCGCAACATGGTCATGGTGATCGGGCCCCTCAAGAACAAGTCCGAGGCCAAGGCCGAGGCGAACGCACAGCGTGCTGCGGCGAAGGCGCGACCGGCGGATGCCCCGGCCGACGCAGAGCCGCAGACGGCAGAGCCCGCCGAGGGCTAGGCCAGCACCCCCGTCCGCCACTCGCGTGGCGGCAGAATCAAGGAGAAAGACGAGATGCCGAAGCAGAAGACCCATTCCGGGGCCAAGAAGCGCTTCAAGATCACCGGCAGCGGCAAGATCAAGAAGCAGCAGGCCGGGATGCGCCACCACCTCGAGGTCAAAGCCTCGAAGCGCAAGGCCCGACTGAACCAGGACAAGGTCGTGTCGGCTCCCGACGCCAAGGTCATCAAGAAGCTTCTCGGCCGCTGAGCCGCCGGATTAAGGAAGAAACAGAGTCATGGCAAGAGTGAAGAGGGCGGTCAACGCCCACAAGAAGCGCAGGGTCATTCTCGAGCGCGCCGAAGGTTACCGCGGGCAGCGGTCGCGTCTGTACCGCAAGGCGAAGGAGCAGGTCACCCACTCCCTCGTCTACTCGTACCGTGACCGTCGCCAGAAGAAGGGCGACTTCCGACGCCTCTGGATCCAGCGCATCAACGCCGCGTCGCGCGCGAACGGCCTCACGTACAACCGCCTGATCCAGGGTCTCGGCCTTGCGGGCATCGAGGTCGACCGCCGCATCCTCGCTGAGCTCGCCGTCAACGAGCCCGCGACATTCGCGGCTCTCGTCGAGAGCGCCAAGCAGGCGCTCCCGGCCGACACCTCGGCCCCGAAGACCGCCGCATAGGCACGTCTGTTCAGAACGGCCCGGCACCCCTCGTGGTGCCGGGCCGTTCGGCGTCTCGACCCTAGACTGGTGCCATGCTCGAGAACCCCAGATCGCCGCGCGTGCGGGCCGTTGCGAAGCTCGCGAAGAAGACCGCGCGCGCCGAGAGCGGGCTCTTCCTGCTCGAGGGTCCGCAGGCCGTCGCCGAGGCGCTCACGTTCCGCCCGCAGCTCGTCGTGGAGCTCTATGCCACCCCGAGTGCGCTCGAGCGCTACACCGACATCGCCGAGACGGCGGTCGACGCGGGCGTCGACGTCGAGTTCGTCACCGAAGAAGTGCTCGACTCGATGGCCGACACGGTCACGCCGCAGGGATTCGTCGCCGTGTGCCACCAGTTCCCGACCGCGGTGAAAGACGTGTTCGCGAGCAGCCCGAAACTCGTGGCCATCCTCGAAGAGGTGCGCGATCCGGGCAACGCCGGCACGATCGTCAGGGCAGCGGATGCCGCCGGCGCCGACGCCGTGGTGTTCACCGGCCGCGCCGTCGACCTCTACAACCCGAAGGTGGTGCGGGCCTCGACGGGCTCGATCTTCCACCTCCCGGTCGCTGTCGGCGCCGAACTCGAAGACGTGCTGCAGCGAGCCCGTGCCGCGGGCCTCGTGGTGATCGCCGCCGACGTCAAGGGCGAAGACCTGCTCGCCGCGCGCAACGAGGGTGTGCTCGCCGAACCGACGGCCTGGCTGTTCGGCAATGAGGCCCACGGGCTGCCCGACGACAAGCTCGCGCTCGCCGATCGCGTCGTCACGGTTCCGATCTACGGGCATGCCGAGTCGATGAACCTCGCGACCGCGGCATCCGTGTGCCTCTATGAGAGTGCTTTCGCGCAGCGCAGCCGGGTTACGAATAGGTAACCTCCGTCCGGTTGCTTGGCCGCGGGCTCTGTCGGACCACTAGTTTTGGGGATATGGAGCCAACCCAACCGGCGCCCGCGACCTCGAACATCTCCGTTCGTCGCGGCGAACCCCTTGTCGTGGTCGACCAGGTCGACAAGCACTATGGCGATCTGCACGTGCTGAACGACATCAACACGGTGGTGAATCGTGGTGAAGTCGTCGTCGTGATCGGACCGAGCGGCTCGGGCAAGTCCACGCTCTGCCGAGCGATCAACCGGCTCGAGACGATCGATTCGGGCACGATCACGATCGACGGCGAGCGACTTCCCGAAGAGGGGGCGGCGCTCGCGAAGCTCCGAGCCGACGTCGGCATGGTCTTCCAGTCGTTCAACCTGTTCGCGCACAAGACCGTGCTCGAGAACGTGACGCTCGCGCCGATCCGCGTGAGGCGGATGTCGCGCAAAGACGCCGACGCGAGGGGCATGGAGATCCTCGACCGCGTCGGTGTCGCCAACCAGGCGAAGAAGATGCCCGCCCAGCTCTCGGGCGGCCAGCAGCAGCGCGTCGCGATCGCGCGATCGCTCGCGATGAACCCGAAGCTCATCCTGATGGACGAGCCCACGAGCGCGCTCGACCCCGAGATGATCAACGAGGTCCTCGACGTCATGGTCGGCCTCGCGAAAGACGGCATGACCATGATCGTCGTCACCCACGAAATGGGCTTCGCCCGCAAGGCGGCCGACCGGGTGCTCTTCATGGACGGTGGCCGCATCGTCGAGGAGGCGACTCCCGCGGAGTTCTTCGACAACCCGAAGTCGGACCGCGCGAAGGACTTCCTCTCGAAGATCCTCGAGCACTAGACCTGCGCTGCCACGAGCGGCGAGGAAACACCCACAGGAAGAAGAGGCAGAGACATGAAACGCATGAGAATCGCACTCGTCGCGGCCGCCGCGGTGTCGGCGCTCGCGCTCGCCGGTTGCGCTGGAGGCGGCGACGACGCGGCTGACGAGCCGACGGCCGAGCCGGCGCCCACGTTCGAGGCCGGCACGACCATGGCCGAGCTCGCTGAGGCGGGCACCGTCACGATCGGCACCAAGTTCGACCAGCCCCTGTTCGGCCTCATGGGCCCGTCGGGCGTGCCCGAGGGCTTCGATGTCGAGATCGCCAAGATCATCGCGAGCGAGCTCGGCATCGAGGAAGACGGCATCGAGTGGGTCGAGACCGTCTCGGCGAACCGCGAGCCGTTCATCGAGAACGGCCAGGTCGACTTCGTCGTGGCGACGTACACCATCAACGACAAGCGCAAGGAAGTCATCTCCTTCGCCGGCCCGTACTACATGGCCGGCCAGTCGATCCTGGTGCTCGCCGACAACGACGACATCGAGAGCGAAGAAGATCTCGTCGGCCAGCCGGTGTGCTCGGTGACGGGCTCGACGCCCGCGGCGAAGCTCACCGAGATCGGCGCGGAGCCCGTGCTCACCGACACCTACACGAACTGCCTCGAGCCGCTGCGCAGCGGCCAGGTGGTCGCCGTGTCGACTGACAACGTCATCCTCGCGGGCCTCGCAGCCCAGAACGAGGGCGAGTTCAAGGTCGTCGGCGAGCCGTTCACCGAGGAGCCCTACGGCATCGGCCTCGCCAAGGATGACACCGAGTTCCGTGACTGGATCAACGACGTCCTCGAAGAGGCGTACGAAGACGGTCGTTACGAAGAGGCGTGGAACTCCACGGCGGGCACGGTGCTGCCGTACGTCGAGCCGCCGGCAGTCGACCGCTACTGATCGGTCTGCGGCCCGGGCCAGCTCGGCCCGGGCCGCACCCCACCCACATCTGACAGGAAACGGAGACTCGTGGACGCGGTCATCGAGAATCTGCCGACGTACTGGCGCGGCTTCAGCATGACCTTGCTGCTGCTCGGGGTGAGCGGCCTCTCTGCTCTGGTGATCGGCACGATCATCGCCGCGATGCGCATTTCACCGGTTGCGTCGCTACGAGGGTTCGCCACGGTCTACACCGAACTGGTGCGGAACACCCCGCTCACGCTCGTGCTGCTCTTCTGCGCGATCATCCTGCCGTATCTCGGCTCCAGGCTCGAGTACCAGGTGGCCGCAATGATCGGGCTCTCCGTGTACACCTCGCCGTTCGTCGCCGAGGCACTCCGATCGGGCATCAACGGAGTGCCGGTCGGCCAGGCTGAAGCGGCGCGCAGTGTCGGGCTCGGGTTCGGTCAGACCGTTGGCATGATCGTGCTTCCGCAGGCGTTCCGCATGACGATCCCGCCGCTCATCAACGTCTTCATCGCCCTCACGAAGAACACGTCGGTCGCCGGCGGCTTCTTCGTCTTCGAGTTGTTCGCGGCAGGCCGCGAACTCGCGAACGCGAGGGGTGACGCCGTCATCGCCATCCTCCTCGGCGTCGCGACGCTGTATCTCCTGATCACCGTCCCGCTCGGCGTGATCGCCGGGCAACTCGAGCGCAAGTGGGTGGTGCAGCGATGAGCGGCCCGAGTGTCCTGTTCGATGTGCCGGGTCCCAAGGCCCGTCGCAGCTCGCTGATCTCCTCGATCGTCGCCGGGCTACTGATCCTCGCCGGACTCGGCTGGATCGCGCTCACGCTCGCCGCCCCGCGGCAGAGTGGCGGCATCACGCTCCCGGGGTTCTTCGATCCGACTCGATGGAACATCTTCGCCGACCCCGAGGTGTGGTCGTTCATCATCTTCCAGGGCGTCGTCGGCACGCTCAGCGCGGCGCTCACGGCGTCGGTCTTCGCGCTCATCCTCGGCGTGATCCTGTCGCTGCTGCGCAGTGCAGAGACCGCATGGATCCGAGTGCCGGTCGCCGTCGTGCTCGAGTTCGTGCGCGGCATGCCGGTGCTGCTCATGATGCTCTTCATCCTGCTGGTGTTGAACACCGGGGCGTTCTGGGCCGTCGTTGCGGCCCTCTCGCTCTACAACGGGGCGCTCATCGGTGAAGCGCTTCGCGCCGGACTCGCGGCGCTGCCGAGAGGGCAACGCGAAGCCGGTCTCAGCCTCGGCATGCGCCCACTGCAGTCCAAGATGCTCGTCGAGTTCCCGCAGGCGTTCCGGCAGATGCTGCCGATCATCGTCGCGCAACTCGTCGTGCTGCTGAAAGACACGTCGCTCGGCTTCATCGTCGGGTACACCGAGTTGCTGCGCGTGGATATGAACAACCTCGGGAGCTTCTACGGCAACCGATACCTGTTCTCCTTGTTCGTGATCACGCTCGTGCTGTACCTCGCGATGAACCTTTCGCTGTCGTGGTTCGCGCGCTGGCTCTCGAAGCGCACTGCGAGCAAGTCGTCGGGCAAGCGGCTCGATCCGACCGATCCCGGCCAAGCGATGCTCGTCGCCCAGGCCTCGGCAGCCTCCAAGCAGACGCCCCAGTTCTGACGCGAGTCGCCAGCCTGCGCCGCTAGACTCGTTCTTCGTGTCCGAGCCCCTCGAAATCACCGAGCACGCCGTCGAATCGGCCGTCGATGCCGCCCTCCAGGCGATCGCGTCGGCCGGCGACTCCGCCGCGCTGAAGACCGTCCGCAGTGAGCACGCGGGGGAGAAGTCGACCCTCGCGCAGTTGAATGCCCAGCTCCGCAATGTGCCGAACGACCAGAAGGCCGCGCTCGGCAAGCTCGTGGGCGGCGCGCGCGGGCGAGTGAACCAGGCGTTCGCCGCTCGTGAGGCCGAGATCGTCGAGGCCGAGGCGGCAGCGCAGCTCGAGGCCGAGACGGTGGATGTCACAGCACTGCCGTCGCGGTACACGCCCGGCGCGCGGCATCCGCTCTCCCTTCTGCAAGACCGGGTGTGCGACGTCTTCACCGGCATGGGCTGGGAGATCGCCGACGGCCCCGAGGTCGAGAGCGAGTGGTTCAACTTCGACGCGCTGAATTTCGACGCCGACCACCCGGCGCGCGCGATGCAGGACACGTTCTTCGTCGACCCGCCCGAGGCGCATCTCGTGCTGCGCACCCACACGAGCCCCGTGCAGATCCGCTCGATGCTCGAACGTGAGCTGCCGCTCTACGTGCTCGCGCCGGGCCGCGTGTACCGCACCGACGAGTTCGACGCGACCCACTTGCCCGTGTTCATGCAGTTCGAGGGCGTCGCGGTCGACAAGGGCCTCACCATGGCGCATCTCAAGGGCACGCTCGACCACTTCGTGAAGTCGATCTTCGGCGACGAGGCGAAGATCCGCTTGCGGCCGAGCTTCTTCCCGTTCACCGAGCCCTCTGCCGAGCTCGACTTCTGGCACCCGACCTTCAAGAGCGGCGCGCGCTGGATCGAGTGGGGCGGCTGCGGGATGATGCACCCGAACGTGCTGAAGTCCGCCGGCATCGATCCCGAGGTCTACACCGGGTTCGCCTTCGGAATGGGCATCGAACGCGGCCTGATGCTCCGCAACGACGTGCAGGACATGCGCGAAATGGTCGAGGGAGACATCCGTTTCTCCCAGCAGTTCGGAATGGTGGTCTAGAAGATGCGAGTGCCGCTCAGCTGGCTCGCGGAGTACGTCGAACTCGTGCCAGGCACGACGCCCGAAGACGTGCATGCCGCCCTCGTGAAGGTGGGCCTCGAAGAGGAGGACGTGCACACGTTCGAGCTCCAGGGCCCGATCGTCGTCGGCGAGGTGCTCGAGTTCGTCGAGGAGCCGCAGTCCAACGGCAAGACCATCCGCTGGTGCCAGGTGCGCGTGGCGCCCGAGGGCGAGACGGCTGCCGACGGCGGCGCCGCGGTGCACGGTGTCGTGTGCGGCGCCCGCAACTTCTTCGCCGGCGACAAGGTCGTCGTTACACTGCCAGGCGCCGTGCTGCCCGGCCCGTTCCCGATCGCCGCGCGCAAGACCTATGGTCACGTCTCCGACGGCATGATCGCCTCGGCCCGCGAACTCGGTCTCGGCGACGACCACGACGGCATCCTCCGCCTCTCGACGCTCGGCATCGACGCGCCCGTCGGCACCGACGCCATCGCGCTGCTCGGGCTCGACGACGCCGCCGTCGAGATCAACGTCACGCCCGACCGCGGCTACGCGTTCTCGATCCGCGGCGTCGCGCGCGAGTACGCGCACGCCACGGGTGCACGGTTCCGCGACCCCGTCGAGCAGGTCACGGCGACGGATGCCACTGCCGACGGCTTCTCGGTCGTCATCGACGACGACGCGCCGATCCGCGGCAGGGCCGGCTCGGCCGTGTTCGCGACGCGCATCGTTCGCGGGGTCGACCCCACACGCCCGACGCCGGCATGGATGGTCGCGCGGCTGAAGCTCGCCGGCATCCGCTCGCTCTCGCTCCTCGTCGACATCACGAACTACGTGATGCTCGAATTCGGCCAGCCGATCCACGGGTACGACCTCGACGCGCTGCGCGGCGGAATCCGCGTCCGTCGTGCGCTGCCAGGAGAGAAGCTCACGACGCTCGACGGCAAGGAGCGCACGCTCCACGTCGAGGATCTCGTCGTCACCGACGACCGCGGCCCGATCGGCCTCGGCGGTGTCATGGGCGGCGGCGAGACGGAGATGGGCGAGTCGACGCACAACGTGCTCATCGAGGCGGCGAACTGGGATCCCGTCTCGATCGCCCGCACCGCGCGGCGGCACAAGCTTCCGAGCGAGGCCGCGAAGCGGTACGAGCGCGGTGTCGATCCCGAGATTCCGCCGGCCGCGGTGTCGCGGGTCGCCCAGCTCATGGTCGACCTCGCCGACGGCACCGCCGACGGTGGCGGTTCGATCTTCAGCGAGATCGCCGCGCGCGAGGCGATCACGCTGCCGAGCGGCTTCGTCTCCGAGCTCATCGGAGTGGAGTACACCGACCAGGAGGTGCACGACGCACTCGCCGAGGTCGGCGGCATCATCACGGCGACCGACGACGGCTTCGAGGTCGTGCCTCCGTCGTGGCGACCCGACCTCACCGGCAAGGCCGAGCTCGCCGAGGAAGTGGCGCGGCTCGCCGGGTATCACCGCATTCCGTCGGTGCTTCCCGTCGCACCCCCCGGCCGTGGGCTCACGCGTTCGCAGCGCTTGCGCCGCCGGGTCGCCGACACGCTCGCCTCGGCCGGCTCCACCGAGGTGCTCGCCTTCCCGTTCGCGACCGAGCACGAGAACGCCACGTACGGCAGCGCCGACGGTGGCCCCGTGGCATCCGTGCGCCTCGCGAACGCGCTCGACGCAGGAGCACCCTTCATGCGCCGCTCGCTGCTGCCCGGACTCATCGGCGCGGCCCGACGCAACCTCTCGCGCGGACTCACCGACCTCTCGCTGTTCGAGCTCGGGCTCGTCTTCCTGCCCGAGCCCGACCGGAAGTACGGCACCGCCGAGCTGCCCGTCGGCAACGCGAAGCCGAGCGACGATGAGCTCGACGCCCTGCAGGCCGGCATCCCGGCGCAGCCGCGCCACGTCGGCGTGCTCCTCCTCGGCGACGCCGTGGCCAAGCAGCCCGGCCAGCCGGCCATTCCCGCGGGCATCGTCGACGCACTCGACGCCGTGCGCCAGATCGCGCTCGCGACCGGCGCCGAGATCGAGGTCATGCAGGGGTCGCACCAGGCGCTGCACCCGGGCCGCACCGCCGAGTTGCGCGTCGCAGGCCACAACGTCGGCTACGCGGGGGAGCTGCTGCCCGCGCTTGCCGAAGAGGCCGACCTGCCTCGCGTGGTGGCGATCGTCGAACTCGACCTCGACGCGGTCATCGAACTCACGGAGCCCGGCCTCGAAGCCAGCCAGATCGGGACCTTCCCGGCGGCGACGCAAGACCTGTCACTCGTCGTCGGACTCGAGGTGCCGGCTGCGGCCGTGGCCGAAGCCGTGCGCGAGGGCGCCGGTGAGCTGCTCGAAGACCTGCGGCTCGTCGACGACTACCGCGGATCGGGTGTCCCCGAAGGCTCGAAGAGCCTCACCTTCGCGTTGCGCTTCCGCGCGCTCGATCGCACGCTGACGGCGGCGCAAGCGAGCGATGCGAAGCTCGCGGGTGCCGCCCTCGCCGCCGAGCGCACGGGCGCGGCGGTCCGGGAGTAGCGCCGGCAGCCACGTCGAAGCAGCCGACGCTCCGCCGTCAGCCGCCGAAGCGTGCCACGAGGCGGTCGAACGCGGCATCCAGCTGCGAGTCGGCGATGCGCCTCGAGGGGTCGGCATCGTGCCACTCGGCGATCTCGCGAGCACCCTGCCAGAACGGGGTGATCGCGCGGTACTCCGGCACGAGCGACTTCACCTTGTTGTTGTCGAAGATCACCGAGTGCGCCTTGTCGCCGAGGAGCCCTGGCCCGTGCTCTGGCAGTTCGCGCGCGATCGACTCGCTCGCGATGTGCACGACTCGGGCGCTCGTGCCGGCTGCGTGGGCGAGCAGCTCGGTGATCTGGTTCCAGGTCAGCACCTCGTCGGACGTGATGTGGAACGCCTCGCCGATCGCGCGATCGTTGCCGAGCAGTCCGACGAAGGCGACGGCGAAGTCCCGCGTGTGCGTCATGGTCCAGAGGCTCGTGCCGTCGCCCTGCACGACGACCGGTGCACCACGACGCATCCGCTCGATCGCCGTCCACCCGCCGAGCAGTGGAACGCTCGTGCCGTCGTAGGTGTGCGACGGGCGGATGATCGTCGCCGGGAACCCGCGCTCGCGGTAGGCCGCGACGAGCAGGTCCTCGCTCGCGATCTTGTCGCGCGAGTACTGCCAGTAGGGGTTGCGAAGCGGCGTCGACTCGGTGATGGGGAGCCGAGCGATGGGCTTCTGGTAGGCGGATGCCGAGGAGATGTACACGTACTGGCGGCAGCGCCCTTCGAACAACTCGAGGTCGCGGGCGACCTGGGCGGGCGAGAACGACCGGAAGTTCGCGACGACGTCGAAGGTCTCATCGCCGATCGCCGCGGTGATGGATGCCGCATCGCCGGCGTCCCCGACGAGGTGCCGTACGCCGTCGATCCGGGGCCGAAGCGTGCTCTGGCCCCGGTTCAGCAGGGTGAGCTCGTGCCCGCGCTCGACGGCGAGCGCACTCGATGCGGAACTGATGATGCCGTTGCCGCCGATGAACAGCACTCGCAGGGCCATGGATCCTCCTCGAACGACGATGGTGGGCGCAGATCCGAGCCTATGCCTGCGGGATCCGCAGCCGACCCCTGGGGTGGAGGCCCCCTCGTTTTGCGAAGCGTCCCTCCCAGCCGATAGGGTCGCTGCATGTCCACCGCTCGGTTCGCCATTGCCGCACGCGCTTCGCGTGCCGCAATCGTGCGCAGCCGACGCCGGGGCGAGCGCCGAATCTCGGCGACCCCTGCTGCGGTCTAGACCGTCTGCCGCGGGCGTCGCCGGATCATCCCTCGACCGCTCAGACCCTAAGGTGGATTCATGACGTACTCCGTCGCCGTTTCCGGCGCGTCCGGCTATGCCGGAGGAGAAATCCTGCGCCTCATCGCCGATCATCCCGAGTTCGAGGTGCGCACGGTCACCGCGCATTCGAACGCCGGTCAGCCCCTCGTCTCGGTGCAGCCGCACTTGCGCACGTACACGCACCTCACGCTGCAGGAGACGACCGCCGAGACGCTCGCCGGCCACGACGTCGTCTTCCTCGCGCTGCCGCACGGCACTTCGGGAGCGATCGCCGAGCAGCTCTCGCCCGAGACGCTCGTCATCGACTGCGGCGCCGACCATCGCCTCGAGAGCGAGGCGGCGTGGGCCGAGTTCTACGGCGGCGACTTCCATCCCGCGTGGGCGTACGGCGTGCCCGAACTGCCGCGGATGCACGGCACCCAGCGCGACCGGCTCACGAAGACGCGCCGCATCGCCGCACCGGGCTGCAACGCGTCGACGGTCTCGCTCTCGCTCGCACCCGGCATCCGTGCGGGCGTCATCGAAGACCGCGACCTCGTCTCGGTGCTCGCCGTCGGCCCCTCGGGCGCAGGCAAGAGCCTCAAGGCGCACCTCCTCGGGAGCGAGATCCTCGGCTCCGCGAACCCCTACTCCGTGGGCGGCGTGCACCGGCACATCCCCGAGATCACGCAGGCGCTGCGGTGGGCGGGCGCGGCTTCGCCGACGATCTCGTTCACCCCGGTCATCGTGCCGATGTCGCGGGGCATACTGGCCACGTCGACGGCCCGAATCGTGCCCGGAACGGATGCCGCCACCGTTCGCGCTGCATGGGAAGACGCGTACGCGGGCGAACGCTTCGTGCAGCTCCTGCCGGCGGGGCAGTTCCCGCGCACCGCCGACGTGCTCGGTGCGAACACCGCGCTCCTCGGCCTCGCGATCGATGAGGTCGCCGGCCGGGTCGTGGTCGTTGCCGCGGTCGACAACCTCGTGAAGGGCACGGCCGGCGCCGCCCTGCAGTCGGCGAACATCGCGCTCGGCATCGTCGAGTCCACCGGATTGCCCGTGAACGGAGTCGCCCCGTGACCGTCACCACTCCCGCCGGATTCGAGGCGGCCGGCATCGCCGCCGGCATCAAACGCTCGGGAGCGCTCGACCTCGCGTTGATCGTGAACCGCGGCCCCTCGCAGTCGGCGGCCGCGGTGTTCACGTCGAATCGCGCGAAGGCGAACCCGATCCTCTGGTCGGAGCGGGTGATCGACGACGGGCACGTCTCGGCGATCGTGCTGAACTCCGGCGGCGCGAACTGCTTCACCGGCCCCGAGGGATTCCAGGTCACCCATCGCACGGCCGAGGCCGCGGCATCCGCCCTCGCCATCGCCGCCGGCGACGTGCTCGTCTGCTCGACCGGGCTCATCGGCGACCAGCTCGACGGTGAGGTGCTCGAAGAGGGCGTGCTGTCGGCGGCCGCGCGGCTCTCGGCGACCGGCGGCGACGACGCGGCGCGGGCGATCATGACCACCGACTCCGTGCCGAAGACGATCGTGATCGAGGGCGACGGATGGCGCATCGGCGGCATCGCGAAGGGCGCCGGCATGCTCGCGCCGGGCCTCGCGACGATGCTCGTCGTGCTCACGACCGATGCCGATCTCGCGGCCACCGATCTCGATGCAGCGCTGCGCGCCGCGACGAGGGTCACGTTCGATCGCCTCGACTCAGACGGCTGCATGTCGACGAACGACCAGGTCACCCTCATGGCCTCGGGCGCATCGGGCGTCGCGCCCTCGCTCGAGGCGTTCACGACCGCGCTCACCGAGGCGTGTGCGTCACTCGCGCTGCAACTGCAGTCGGATGCCGAGGGCGCGAGCCACGACATCGCGATCGAGGTCCGCGGTGCCGTGACGGAAGACGACGCCGTAGAGGTGGGCCGTTCCGTCGCGCGCAACAACCTCTTCAAGGCCGCGATCTTCGGCAACGACCCGAACTGGGGCCGTGTGCTCGCCGCGATCGGCACGACGACGGCGCCGTTCGACCCGTATCTCGTCGACGTCTCGATGAACGGGGTCCGCGTCTGCCATGCCGGACGCCCCGACGCGCCGCGCGAGCAGGTCGACCTCACGCCACGAGCCACGCACGTGCTCATCGAACTCCATGCCGGTGAGGCATCCGCCACCATTCGCACGAACGACCTCACCCACGATTACGTGCACGAGAACAGCGCGTACGCGAGTTGAGCATGAACGGGAACGATGTGACCCAGATTGATGACGCCGAGCAGATCGGCACGGCTCCGTCCACCGCGGCCGACAAGGCGCAAGTGCTCATCGACTCGCTGCCATGGCTCAAACGCTTCCACGGTGAGACGATCGTGGTGAAGTTCGGCGGCAACGCGATGGTGAGCCCAGAGCTGCAGCGCGCCTTCGCGGAAGACATGGTCTACCTTCGGTACGCGGGCATCAAGCCCGTCGTCGTGCACGGCGGTGGGCCGCAGATCTCCGCCATGCTCGCGCGGCTCGGCATCGAGAGCGAGTTCCGCGGCGGCTACCGGGTGACCACGCCCGAGACCATGGACGTGGTCCGGATGGTGCTCTCGGGTCAGGTGAACCGCGAGCTCGTGTCGCTCATCAACGAGCACGGACCGTTCGCCTCGGGCCTCTCGGGCGAAGACGCGGGCCTCTTCACCGGTCGCCGTCGCGGCGCGGTCGTCGACGGCGAAGAGGTCGACCTCGGACTCGTCGGCGATGTGATCTCCGTCGATCCTGCGGCCGTGCACGCTGACCTCGCAGCAGGGCGGATCCCCGTCGTGTCGTCGATCGCGCCCGACGGCGACGTGCCCGGCCAATCGCTCAACGTGAACGCCGACTCGGCCGCTGCCGCGCTCGCGGCAGCGCTCGGCGCGGCAAAGCTCGTGATCCTCACGGATGTCGCAGGCCTCTACCGTGATTGGCCGAACCGCGAGTCGCTCGTCTCGGTCATCGAGGTGCCCGAGCTCGAGGCGATGCTGCCAGGCCTCGAATCGGGCATGATCCCGAAGATGCGCGCGTGCCTCGACGCCGTCGAGGGCGGGGTCGCGAAGGCGGCGATCATCGACGGCCGGATCCCGCACTCGATCCTGCTCGAGGTGTTCACGCAATCCGGCATCGGAACGGAGGTCGTGCCCGCATGAACGTCTGGCAGGACCGATTCGACCGACGCCTCATGCGCTCGATGGCCATGCCGCTCGCGAAGCTCGAGCGCGGACAGGGCGCCCGCGTGTGGGACGACACGGGCAAGGAGTACCTCGACTTCCTCGCCGGCATCGCCGTCAACGCGCTCGGCCACGCGCATCCCGTGTTCATCGAGGCGGTGTCGGCGCAAGCGGCGAAGCTCGCCCACGTGTCGAACTACTTCACCACCGAGCCCGCGCTCGAGCTCGCCGAGCGCATCACCCGCCTCGCGGGGGCCGGCGACGCCGGACGCGTGTGGTTCGGCAATTCGGGCGCCGAGGCCAACGAGGCGGCGTTCAAGCTCGCCCGCCTCAACAACTCGGGGGGCGCACGCACTCGCGTGCTCTCGCTCGTCGACGGCTTCCACGGACGCACCATGGGCTCGCTCGCGCTCACCGGCAAGGCGCACATGCGCGACGCCTTCGAGCCGTTGCCCGGCGGCGTCGAGCACATCCCCGCGACCATCGAGGCGCTCGAGGCGAACATCGACGATGCGGTCGCGGCCCTCTTCGTCGAACCGATCCAAGGCGAAGCCGGCGTCGTCGAGCTTCCCGACGGTTTCCTCGAGACCGCGCGCGAGCTCACCCACCGTCACGGCGCGCTGCTCATCGTCGACGAGATCCAGACGGGCGCGGGGCGAACCGGCGAGTGGTTCGCCTTCCAGCACGCCGGCATCACGCCAGATGCGATCACCGTCGCGAAGGGCATCGGCGGTGGGTTCCCGATCGGCGCACTCGTCACGTTCGGGCGCGCGTCCTCGCTCTACTCGAAGGGCCAGCACGGTTCGACGTTCGGCGGCAACCCGCTGGCGACGGCCGTCGCGAACGCGGTGCTCGGCGAGATCGAGCGCGCCGGCCTCCTCGAGAACGCGACGCGACGTGGGCGACAGATCGGCGAACGGGTCGCGGCACTCGAATCGCCGCTCGTCGCCGGGGTCCGCGGCCGCGGCCTGCTCATCGGCATCGCCCTCACCGAGCCCGTCGCCGCGGCTGTCGTCGCCGAGGCGATGCGCGGCGGCCTCATCGTGAACGCGGCGAACGACTCCACCATCCGGATGGCGCCGCCGCTCATCATCGACGACCACGACATCGACGAGTTCGCCGCACGCCTCGGCAACTCGCTCGCCGCCGTCGCCGCCACCCTCTGACCTTCCTCGACCCACACCGAACGGAACCGCATGACCCGCCACCTCCTCCGCGACGACGACATCTCCCCGGCCGAGCAGGCTGAGATCCTCGATCTCGCGGCACGACTGAAGCAGGACCGTTGGGCGGAGCAGCCGCTCGCGGGCCCGCAGACGGTCGCCGTGATCTTCGACAAGTCGTCCACCCGCACGCGGGTGTCATTCGCTGTCGGCATCGCCGACCTCGGCGGCTCGCCCCTCATCATCTCGACGGCCAACAGCCAGCTCGGCGGCAAGGAGACGCCGTCCGACACGGCGCGCGTGCTCGAGCGGCTCGTGTCCGCGATCGTCTGGCGCACGTACGGCCAGGCGGGGCTCGAGGAGATGGCCGCCGGCACCTCGGTGCCCGTCGTCAACGCCCTCTCCGACGACTTCCACCCGTGCCAGCTGCTCGCCGACCTGCTCACCATCCGTGAGCACAAGGGCCGTCTCGCGGGCCTCACGGTGACCTTCCTGGGCGACGGGGCGAGCAACATGGCGCAGTCCTACGTGCTCGCCGGTGCCACCGCCGGGATGCACGTGCGTGTCGCGTCGCCCGAGGAGTTCGTGCCGGCGGCATCCGTCGTTGCCGATGGCGACCGCATCGCCGCGTCGACCGGCGGTTCCGTCTCGCTCTTCACCGACGCCGCCGAGGCCGTCGCCGGAGCCGACGTCGTCGTCACCGACACGTGGGTCTCGATGGGCAAGGAAGACGAGAAGGCGCATCGGGTCGCCACGTTCGGCGCCTACGGGGTCGACCGGGAGCTCATGTCGCTCGCGGCATCCGACGCCGTGTTCCTGCACTGCCTGCCCGCCGACCGCGGCTACGAGGTGTCCGCCGACGTCATCGACGGGCCGCAGTCGATCATCTGGGACGAAGCGGAGAACCGCCTGCACGCGCAGAAGGCGCTGCTCGTGTGGCTGCTCGAGCGGAAGGACGCCTGATGTCGGATCAGCAGGGAACGAACGAGGGCTCACTCTGGGGCGCCCGCTTCGCCTCGGGCCCGTCGCCCGAGCTCGCGGCGCTGTCGAAGTCGACGCACTTCGACTGGCAGCTCGCCGGGTACGACATCGCCGGCTCGCGCGCCCACGCCCGCGCCCTCTCGACGGCCGGGTATCTCACCGAGACGGAACTCGAGGAGATGCTCGCCGGTCTCGATCGCCTGGCCGAGCAGGTCGACTCGGGTGAGCTCACCGCCGCCGACAGCGACGAAGACGTGCACGGTGCCCTTGAGGCGGCGCTCATCGGCATTGTGGGGCCCGAGCTGGGCGGCAAGCTCCGGGCCGGCCGCAGTCGCAACGACCAGATCGCCACGCTCGTGCGTCTCTACCTGCGCGACCACGCCACCGTCATCGGCCAACAGCTCGTGCACCTCATCGATGCGCTCGCGGCCCAGGCCGATACGCACCGCGCGGCCGTCATGCCGGGTCGCACCCACCTCCAGCACGCCCAGCCCGTGCTGCTCGCCCACCATCTGCTCGCGCACGGGTGGGCGCTCTCCCGCGACCTCGAGCGCATCGTCGACTGGGGCCGGCGCGCGGATGTCTCGCCCTACGGCGGGGGAGCGCTCGCGGGCTCGACGCTCGGGCTCGATGCGGCATCCGTCGCCCACGACCTCGGCTTCGCCGGGCCCGCCGAGAACTCGCTCGACGGTACCGCGAGCCGCGACGTCGTCGCCGAGTTCGCGTTCGTCACCGCCATGATCGGCATCGACCTCTCGCGCATCGCCGAGGAGATCATCCTGTGGAACACGCGGGAGTTCGGCTTCGTCACCCTCGACGATGGCTACTCCACCGGATCGTCGATCATGCCGCAGAAGAAGAACCCCGACATCGCCGAGCTCGCGCGCGGCAAGTCGGGCCGACTCATCGGCAACCTCACGGGCCTGATGGCGACGCTGAAGGCGCTGCCGCTCGCCTACAACCGAGACCTGCAGGAAGACAAGGAGCCCGTCTTCGACTCCGTCGAGACGCTCGAAGTGCTGCTGCCCGCGTTCACGGGCATGGTCGCGACGCTCACCTTCCACACCGAGCGCATGGCCGAGCTCGCACCCGCGGGGTTCTCACTGGCGACGGATGTCGCGGAGTGGCTCGTGAAGCGCCGCGTGCCGTTCCGCGACGCCCACGAGATCACTGGCGCGCTCGTGCGCTATGCCGAGGAGCACTCGCTCGAGCTCGACGCCGTCGACGACGACGCGCTGGCCGCGATCTCGCCCCACCTCACGCCCGACGTGCGCGAGGTGCTCACGGTCGAGGGTTCGGTCGCGAGCCGCGACGGCATCGGCGGCACGGCCCCGGTTCGTGTCGCCGAGCAGTTCGCGCGCCTCGCCGACCGAGTGCGGCACCTCGTGGCGGGGCTTCCCGAGGAACGCCCCTGACCGGCGCGTCGGGCCTCGAGCTCGTCGACGCGAGCCGGGAGTTCTTCGCCCGCGACGCGCTCGAACTGGCGCCCCTGCTCCTCGGGGCGGTGCTGGCACACGATACCGACGAGGGCCGCGTCGCCGTGCGGCTCTCCGAGGTCGAGGCATACCGCGGCGGTGATGATCCCGGTTCGCACGCCTTTCGTGGCAGGACTCCTCGGAACGCGGTGATGTTCGGGGAGGCCGGGCATCTCTACGCGTATTTCAGCTACGGCATGCACGTGTGCCTGAACGTCGTGGCGGGGCATCCGGGCGCCTCGGCCGCCGTGCTCCTGCGGGGCGGCACCGTGGTCGAAGGGCTCGAGCTGGCGCGCCTGCGGCGAGCGGGCGCATCCGATCGGGATCTCGCTCGCGGTCCGGCACGATTGTCGCTCACGCTCGGCGTGCCGCTCTCGGCCACCGGCGCAGACCTCCTCTCGCCACCGTTCTCGATGCGAGTGCCGGTCGCACCGCTGCCGTTCGAGAGCGGACCGCGCACGGGCGTCAGCGGTGCCGGCGGGGGAACCGCGTTCCCCTGGCGGTTCTGGGTCGTGGGCGAACCGGGTGTCTCGCCGTACCGGCGGCACCGGCTCGCCGCGGAGTAACCGCCCGACGCACTCCGGGTCCGCACTGTTGTGGGGACGAAGCAGTTGCGGCACGCTCCACTCATGCGCAACTCCGACAGCCGCGACGGTCTGACCGTGCAGGCGATCGCCGGCAACCACGTGGTGCTCCTCGGCTTCAACATGGAGCGTTCCGACATCCGTACCGAGAGGGTCCTCGGCTTCGCCGTGCGCCGCACGCGCCATTCTGACGGCGACGTTCGATGGATGACGGGCATGAAGACGTTCGCGAGCGTCGAACCGAATCCGCCGCCGGGTGTGGGCCGCTCGTCGCGGCATCATCCGTTTCAATCGTTCCAGTGGGCTGACTACTCCGTCAGCCCGAACGAGCACTATACGTATCGAGTCTCGGCGATGACGGGCGCCCCCGGAGCGCTCGTCCCCGGCGCCACGGTCGATGTCTCGGTCATCACTGAACCGGTCGACCTCGGCCGCCATGCTGTCTTCTTCAACCGGGGGTCCATCGCATCGCAGGAGTACGCGCGACGGTTCCAGAACCGGCCGCCCGATGAGGTCGGCCAGGCTGCGTTCGACTGGCTCTCGCGCGGCCTCGTCGAGGGACTCGAGGCGTTCATCGGCCAAGCGGGCCCGGGTGATGCGCTGCACGGTGCGATCTTCGAGTTCAAGAACACGCGCGTGTTCAGCGCCCTCGCTGCGGCCCGTGCCCGCGGTGCGACGGTGAAGGTGCTCTACGACGGCGACTCGCAGAAGGCGGGCAATGAAGCGGCGCTCGTCGGCAGCGGTCTCGACGGCGCCGTGGCAGCGCGAGAGCGGTCGGGGCGTTTCGCCCACAACAAGTTCTTCGTCCTGAGCCGTTCGGGCGCTCCCACCGAGGTGTGGACGGGCTCGACCAACCTGTCGCAGAACGGCATCTTCGGCCACTCCAACAACGCCCACCTCGTGCGCGACGCGGGGGTCGCGGCGACGTTCGCCGACTACTGGGCTTTGCTCGAACGTGACGTCACCCGGAAGCCGACCGCGACGGAGGCGACCGCGATGACCCCCGCACCCGCACCGGTCGGCGCGATGGATACCACCGTGGTCTTCTCACCTCGCACGGATCTCGCGGCCCTCGACTGGTATGCCGAACTCGCCGGCGATGCGTCGCGTGCGCTCTTCATGACCTTCGCCTTCGGGATGGACGATCGCTTCGTCAACGTCTACGACAGGACCGATGACGTGCTGCGCTTCGCACTCATGGAGAAGAAGGGCAACGGGTCGACCTTCGCGCAGCAGGCGGCGACGATCGACCGCATCCGTCGCCGACCGAACACCACCGTCTCGGTGGGCGCACGAGTGCAGATCAACACCTTCGACCGTTGGCTCGCCGAGACCGATCGCGCCACAGCGGAAGCGCACGTGCTGTACATCCACACGAAGTACCAGCTCATCGACCCGCTGGGCGCCGACCCCATCGTGGTCGTTGGCTCGGCGAACTTCTCGAAGGCCTCGACCGACACGAACGATGAGAACATGCTGGTCATCCGCGGCAACTCCGCCGTCGCCGACGTGTACCTGGGCGAGTACATGCGGTTGTTCTCCCACTATGCGTTCCGCGAGTCGCTCAAGTTCAGCGGCGCCACCAGCCCTGTCGAGGCCCTCCGTCGCAAGCATCTCGTCGAAACCACGAAGTGGGCGGATGCCGGGTACTTCCGCGCGGGCACCGACAGGTTCCTGCGCCGACGGTACTTCGCCGGGTTGTAGCGGCTGGCGGGCGTCGCGCTCCGTCGCGAGCGCCTACTCAGCGGATCGCGAGATGCACGACGAGTGCTGCGGCGCTCGCCCAGATGAGGCTGGCGAACGTGCCGATGATGAAGCGCTCGCGTGCCTCGGGTGCCTCGAGCTCGGTGAATCGGCCGACGCCCTTCACGGCGACGACGATGGCGAGGGCTTCCGGGAAGCCGGCGACGATGGCGCCCGCCGTGGCGATGCGTTCGAGCACGCCGATGGTCAGCCCGCCGCGCAGCACTTCACGGCGCTTCGTCGACGCGATTCCCTGGCGTTCCTCACTAGCGGAGGGCTTCTCGGCGACGATGATGCCACCGTGCAGTCCGGGAGCGACCGTGCCGCCCATCGCGAGGTCGAGTGCGGTCGCTGCGGCAGGGCTGCCACCGAACAGCGCGATCGTCAGGCCCAGGATGGTGACGAGCGGTGCCAGCCCGAACTGCGCCGGTGCGCTCGCGGTCGCTGCTGCGAGGAGCGCGATGCCGAGGGTGCCGGCCGCGAACCACACGTAGGAGCGGCGCGGCCGCAGGTAGGCGAGCACCGAGAACGCCGTCGACGCGATCAGCGCGAGCAGCAGTGCCGACCAGGTCATGACGGCGGCGAGGTCGACGAGGTTCACGCAGCTCCTTCCGAACCGGGACCGTGCGGTCCGAGGCCTTCGAGCAGCATAGCGAGGCCGTCGACTCCCGCTTCGTCATTCGGGGGGAGTGTGCGTGGCCTCGCCGTCGAGCTCCTGCAGCAGTCGGATGAGCGGAGGAACAGCCTCCTCCTCGGCTCGCCACATCGCCGCCTTCAGGCGTGCGCTGACCGCGGCTGGGCTGATGTCGAGCATGGCGGCGGCCTCCTTCTGCTGTCGGCCCGACCTGACGAGCTCGACGACCTCCCAGCCCGGCTCCGTCCGGCGTTCGCGCAGCAATACGAGGAGCCGCACGAGCGGTTCGACGTCGGCCACGGTGACGCGGGTCGTGAGCGGCGCTGCTCGCAACGCGAATCGTCCATCCGCTCGCTTCGCCGCGCCCACGGCGTCGCGGGCGGCGATGAATGCGCTGCCGCTCGCCTTGCGTGCCGCGTCGGGCACGGGATAGCGGATGTCTCCGACGCCGAGCCCGACGCTCCAGCGGCCGGTGCGCGTGGTGTCGAGCACGATCGCGAGCGCGGTCTCCGCTGACGTGGTCACGAGTTGCACCTCATCGCCGGCGGTCTGGTCGACCGGGAGCATGAGCCCGTCGCCGAACTTCTCGGTGAGGTCGGCGACGAGTGCGCCGGTTCGATCCGGTTCACGGCGGCTTCCGACTTGGTCGGCGGTGATGACGAACATGTGTCTCCTCTACTGAAGGCCAAGGCATTGAGGTGAGGCAGTGAAACTTGGAGCCTAGTGCTTCAGGTGATAAAGGCTACATCATTACTTGACATGACTCAATGCTGAGGACTATATCCGATTTGACTGGATCGCGCTGATAATCTGTCGGGGTGCCAGACCCCGTGATCCTCGCTTCCCAAGAGAACGACGCCTCGTTCGACGATGTCTGGGAGGAGCTCGTGTGGCGCGGCCATGTGCACGTGTCGACCGACCGGGCCGCCCTGAAGGAGCTGCTCGCGGGGGAGCCCGTCACGTACTACTGCGGCTTCGACCCGACCGCGCCGAGCCTGCATCTCGGCAATCTCGTGCAGCTCATCGTCATGCGCCGGCTCCAGCTCGCCGGCCATCGGCCGCTCGGCCTCGTCGGGGGATCGACCGGACTGATCGGCGATCCACGGCCGACAGCCGAGCGCACGCTCAACACGCGTGAGACCGTCGCCGAATGGGTCGGCTACCTGCAGGGCCAGGTGAGCCGGTTCCTCTCGGGCGAAGGCGAGAACGCGGTGCGGCTCGTCAACAACCTCGACTGGACCGCGGGCCTTTCCGCGATCGACTTCCTGCGCGAGATCGGCAAGCACTTCCGCGTCGGCACGATGCTGAAGAAGGACGCGGTCGCTTCCCGGCTGAACTCCGAGGCGGGCATCAGCTACACCGAGTTCAGCTACCAGATCCTCCAGGGCTTCGACTACCTCGAGCTCTACCGCCACTACGGGTGCGTGCTGCAGACGGGGGGCAGCGACCAATGGGGCAACCTCACGAGCGGCACCGACCTCATCCACAAGGTCGAGGGGGCGAGCGTGCACGCCATCGGCACCCCGCTCGTCGTGAACGCCGACGGAACGAAGTTCGGCAAGAGCGAGGGGAATGCAATCTGGCTCGACGCCGCGATGTGCAGTCCCTACGCCTTCTACCAGTTCTGGCTCAACACCGATGATGCCGACGTCATCGACCGGCTGAAGGTCTTCACCTTCCTCAGCCGAGCCGAGATCGAACGGCTCGCCGGAATCGTCGAGCGTGAGGCGTTCAAGCGCGAGGCGCAGCGGGTGCTCGCCTCCGAGGTCACGACCCTCGTGCATGGGGCGGATGCCACGGCCGCCGTCATCGCCGCATCTCAAGCGCTGTTCGGGCAGGGTGATCTGGCGGCACTCGATCCAAGCACCCTCGAAGCCGCACTTCGCGAGTTGCCGAACACCACGACAGCACCCGATGCGCCGATCGTCCAGCTCCTCGTCGACACCGGCCTCGTCTCGAGCCAGAGCGAGGGCCGGCGGGCGATCGCCCAAGGGGGCGTCTCGCTCGACAATGTGCGCGTCGAAGACGAGACGGCCACGCTCGAGGGGCGCGTTTCGCGGGGTGGTATGGCGGTGCTTCGCAGGGGCAAGAAGACGCTCGCGGGCGTCTTCGTGGAGTAGGCACGACCAGCCCGAATCGGCGGTCGAAGCGCGACACGCCCGGGATGTGGGGCTGAGTTGCAGGCGCCCCCGATTCCACGTAATGTAATCACTCGTTGCCCCAAAGGAACGAAGAGCGACAGGGTCCATGAAGACCTTGGCTTATCGGCCTCAAGCGGGAACGATTCCAGGCCTCGAAGAGAGTAATCTCCGGGAGCTTGATGCATTCGGATGCGTCCTTCGGGATGGCCGGATGAGAAGAACGAAACTGCCTCGGAAGAGGCGCCGAGATCGGCGCTGAACCGGGTGCGTCCGTTTCTTGAGAACTCAACAGCGTGCACTATGTTCAATGCCAAATAACCTCGGGCATTCTCTTTTTGGGAGTGTTTGGGATTTCTTTGAGATTGATGGATTGTCAGTGATTGACAGTTCTTTGGTCAGGTCAAACAGTTTTCTTTGGAGAGTTTGATCCTGGCTCAGGACGAACGCTGGCGGCGTGCTTAACACATGCAAGTCGAACGATGAAGGGGAGCTTGCTCCTTGGATTAGTGGCGAACGGGTGAGTAACACGTGAGTAACCTGCCCTGGACTCTGGGATAACCCCGAGAAATCGGAGCTAATACCGGATAGGACCTGGAACCGCATGGTTTTGGGTGGAAAGTTTTTCGGTCTGGGATGGACTCGCGGCCTATCAGCTTGTTGGTGAGGTAATGGCTCACCAAGGCGTCGACGGGTAGCCGGCCTGAGAGGGTGACCGGCCACACTGGGACTGAGACACGGCCCAGACTCCTACGGGAGGCAGCAGTGGGGAATATTGCACAATGGGCGCAAGCCTGATGCAGCAACGCCGCGTGAGGGATGACGGCCTTCGGGTTGTAAACCTCTTTTAGTAGGGAAGAAGGGCTTCGGCTTGACGGTACCTGCAGAAAAAGCACCGGCTAACTACGTGCCAGCAGCCGCGGTAATACGTAGGGTGCGAGCGTTGTCCGGAATTATTGGGCGTAAAGAGCTCGTAGGCGGTTTGTCACGTCTGCTGTGAAATCCCGAGGCTCAACCTCGGGCCTGCAGTGGGTACGGGCAGACTGGAGTGCGGTAGGGGAGATTGGAATTCCTGGTGTAGCGGTGGAATGCGCAGATATCAGGAGGAACACCGATGGCGAAGGCAGATCTCTGGGCCGTAACTGACGCTGAGGAGCGAAAGCGTGGGGAGCGAACAGGATTAGATACCCTGGTAGTCCACGCCGTAAACGTTGGGCGCTAGATGTGGGGACCTTTCCACGGTTTCCGTGTCGTAGCTAACGCATTAAGCGCCCCGCCTGGGGAGTACGGCCGCAAGGCTAAAACTCAAAGGAATTGACGGGGGCCCGCACAAGCGGCGGAGCATGCGGATTAATTCGATGCAACGCGAAGAACCTTACCAAGGCTTGACATAACCGAGAACGCCGCAGAAATGTGGAACTCTTTGGACACTCGGTTACAGGTGGTGCATGGTTGTCGTCAGCTCGTGTCGTGAGATGTTGGGTTAAGTCCCGCAACGAGCGCAACCCTCGTCGTATGTTGCCAGCACGTAATGGTGGGAACTCATATGAGACTGCCGGGGTCAACTCGGAGGAAGGTGGGGATGACGTCAAATCATCATGCCCCTTATGTCTTGGGCTTCACGCATGCTACAATGGCCGGTACAAAGGGTTGCGATGTCGTAAGGCGGAGCGAATCCCAAAAAGCCGGTCTCAGTTCGGATTGAGGTCTGCAACTCGACCTCATGAAGTCGGAGTCGCTAGTAATCGCAGATCAGCAACGCTGCGGTGAATACGTTCCCGGGCCTTGTACACACCGCCCGTCAAGTCATGAAAGTCGGTAACACCCGAAGCCGGTGGCCTAACCCCTTGTGGGAGGGAGCTGTCGAAGGTGGGATCGGTGATTAGGACTAAGTCGTAACAAGGTAGCCGTACCGGAAGGTGCGGCTGGATCACCTCCTTTCTAAGGAGCATCTGGCAACTTTGGTTGTCCAGGCATGCCAGATCAGGGGCGTTCGTTCCCTGCTGGTGGCTCATGGGTGGAACATTGACATAGGTGCCGGTTGATTCCGGCTGGAGCTAGTACGCCTCTTCGGGGGTTGGAAGGTTCTGGTCGGTGGAGGCCGGCACGTGCACGCTGTTGGGTCCTGAGGGACCGGACGACTTCTTGCCTTTCGGGGTGGGGGGTGATGGTTTCTTACAGGCCTTCATCGAGACCGGCTTTTTGGCCGTGTGGGTGTGGGGGTTCTGGCCGTCTGTTGAGAACTACATAGTGGACGCGAGCATCTTAGAAACGGGACTTTGGTCCTGTTTCACAAAAGGTGAATCGCCAATCGGGTGCCTTTCGGGGTGCTCTGTTTGGTGTTTCACTGGTCAATTTCGCAGCATCGCCTTTCGGGGTGGTGTTGCACGATTCGATCTCATGTGATTTCAAGTTTTTAAGAGCAAACGGTGGATGCCTTGGCATCTGGAGCCGAAGAAGGACGTCGTAATCTGCGATAAGCCTCGGGGAGCTGATAAACGAGCTGTGATCCGAGGATTTCCGAATGGGGAAACCCCGCCAGGCCCTTTGGGTGACCTGGTGACTCCCGCCTGAATATATAGGGCGGGTAGAGGGAACGTGGGGAAGTGAAACATCTCAGTACCCACAGGAAGAGAAAACAACCGTGATTCCGTAAGTAGTGGCGAGCGAACGCGGATGAGGCTAAACCGAGCCATGTGTGATACCCGGCAGGGGTTGCATGGTCGGGGTTGTGGGACCTTTCGGAATGTGCTGCCGCGCATTCACGGTGACGCGTCAGGTATAGACGAATGGCATTGAAAGGCCAACCGGAGTGGGTGTGAGTCCCGTAGTCGAAATGCCTGGCCGGCCGGAGAGGTATCCCAAGTAGCACGGGGCCCGAGAAATCCCGTGTGAATCTGTCAGGACCACCTGATAAGCCTAAATACTCCCAGATGACCGATAGCGGACAAGTACCGTGAGGGAAAGGTGAAAAGTACCCCGGGAGGGGAGTGAAATAGTACCTGAAACCGTTTGCTTACAAACCGTTGGAGCCTCCTTGTTGGGGTGACAGCGTGCCTTTTGAAGAATGAGCCTGCGAGTTAGTGATATGTGGCGAGGTTAACCCGTGTGGGGCAGCCGTAGCGAAAGCGAGTCTGAATAGGGCGATTCAGTCGCATGTCCTAGACCCGAAGCGAAGTGATCTATCCATGGCCAGGTTGAAGCGACGGTAAGACGTCGTGGAGGACCGAACCCACTTCAGTTGAAAATGGAGGGGATGAGCTGTGGATAGGGGTGAAAGGCCAATCAAACTTCGTGATAGCTGGTTCTCTCCGAAATGCATTTAGGTGCAGCGTTGCGTGTTTCTTGCTGGAGGTAGAGCTACTGGATGGCCGATGGGCCCTAAAAGGTTACTGACGTCAGCCAAACTCCGAATGCCGGTAAGTGAGAGCGCAGCAGTGAGACGGTGGGGGATAAGCTTCATCGTCGAGAGGGAAACAACCCAGACCACCAACTAAGGTCCCTAAGCGCGTGCTAAGTGGGAAAGGATGTGGAGTTGCACAGACAACCAGGAGGTTGGCTTAGAAGCAGCCACCCTTGAAAGAGTGCGTAATAGCTCACTGGTCAAGTGATTCCGCGCCGACAATGTAACGGGGCTCAAGCACGCCACCGAAGTTGTGGCATTGACATTTGTGGTAGGCCTTCGTGGTCCAGCCGTGTTGATGGGTAGGAGAGCGTCGTGTGGCCAGCGAAGCGGCGGTGTGAACCAGCCGTGGAGGCCACACGAGTGAGAATGCAGGCATGAGTAGCGAAAGACGGGTGAGAAACCCGTCCTCCGGAAGACCAAGGGTTCCAGGGTCAAGCTAATCTGCCCTGGGTAAGTCGGGACCTAAGGCGAGGCCGACAGGCGTAGTCGATGGACAACGGGTTGATATTCCCGTACCGGCGAAGAACCGCCCACATGAAATCAGGAGTGCTAAGCATCCCAAGCCGCGTGGATCCCTTCGGGGACGATCGCGGGGCGGCATGCGACCCCATCTGGTGGAGTGAGCGTATTAACAGGTGTGACGCAGGAAGGTAGCCGATCCCGGGCGATGGTAGTCCCGGGGCAAGTGCGTAGGCCGAACCGTAGGCAAATCCGCGGTTCATCAAGGCTGAGACACGATGCGGATAAAAAGTTGGTGATCCTATGCTGCCGAGAAAAGCATCGACGCGAGGTTCTAGCCGCCCGTACCCCAAACCGACTCAGGTGGTCAGGTAGAGAATACCAAGGAGATCGAGAGAATCGTGGTTAAGGAACTCGGCAAAATGCCCCCGTAACTTCGGGAGAAGGGGGGCCTAAGGCGTGATCGGACTTGCTCCGGGAGCGCTGTAGGGCCGCAGAGACCAGTGGGAAGCGACTGTTTACTAAAAACACAGGTCCGTGCTAAGTCGCAAGACGATGTATACGGACTGACGCCTGCCCGGTGCTGGAAGGTTAAGAGGACCGGTTAGCCGCAAGGCGAAGCTGAGAATTTAAGCCCCAGTAAACGGCGGTGGTAACTATAACCATCCTAAGGTAGCGAAATTCCTTGTCGGGTAAGTTCCGACCTGCACGAATGGCGTAACGACTTCCCAGCTGTCTCAACCGCGAACTCGGCGAAATTGCATTACGAGTAAAGATGCTCGTTACGCGCAGCAGGACGGAAAGACCCCGTGACCTTTACTACAGCTTGGTATTGGTGTTCGGTGTGGCTTGTGTAGGATAGGTGGGAGACTGTGAAGCTGGCACGCTAGTGTCGGTGGAGTCATTGTTGAAATACCACTCTGGTCACTCTGGATATCTAACTTCGAACCGTGATCCGGTTCAGGGACAGTGCCTGGTGGGTAGTTTAACTGGGGCGGTTGCCTCCCAAAGAGTAACGGAGGCGCCCAAAGGTTCCCTCAACCTGGTTGGCAATCAGGTGGCGAGTGTAAGTGCACAAGGGAGCTTGACTGTGAGACTGACAGGTCGAGCAGGGACGAAAGTCGGGACTAGTGATCCGGCAGTGGCTTGTGGAAGCGCTGTCGCTCAACGGATAAAAGGTACCTCGGGGATAACAGGCTGATCTTGCCCAAGAGTCCATATCGACGGCATGGTTTGGCACCTCGATGTCGGCTCGTCGCATCCTGGGGCTGGAGTAGGTCCCAAGGGTTGGGCTGTTCGCCCATTAAAGCGGTACGCGAGCTGGGTTTAGAACGTCGTGAGACAGTTCGGTCCCTATCCGCTGCGCGCGTAGGAAATTTGAGAGGATCTGACCCTAGTACGAGAGGACCGGGTTGGACGAACCTCTGGTGTGCCAGTTGTTCCGCCAGGAGCACCGCTGGTTAGCTACGTTCGGGATGGATAACCGCTGAAAGCATCTAAGCGGGAAGCCGGCCTCGAGATGAGATTTCCATCCCTTCGGGGGAGAGGCTCCCAGCCAGACGACTGGGTTGATAGGCCGGATGTGGAAGACAGGACTAAAGACTGTCGGAGCTGACCGGTACTAATAAGCCGATAACTTGACAATCACTACACTCACAACGTTTGAACACATTTCATGTAAAGGCCGTGTGAGTGGCCCTCTAGATTGCTCGCGTCCACTCTGTGGTTCCCTTCAGACGGAAACAGACCACAACATAATTCAACACAGCACCACCCTGCCCACACCAGGCAACGACCCCGGTCGTTCCCGGTGTCGGGCGGGTCACCGAGACCACACACCCCACCACCACGTGGCAGCGGGTGTGGCTAGAGTTTCGGCGGCCATAGCGCGAGGGAAACGCCCGGACACATTCCGAACCCGGAAGCTAAGACTCGCAGCGCCGATGGTACTGCAGGGGCGACCCTGTGGGAGAGTAGGACACCGCCGGACAATCATTAAGTGGAATGGCCACCCGAAGACGGGTGGCCATTCTGCGTTAAGGCCGGTATCCGATGTCGGCCGAGTACGGTTGAGTTCGACGAGAACTCCACATACGACAGGACAATCGTGAGCGATTCCAGGCATGACTCGGGGGACCAGGAGCGTCCGAAGCGATCCGAGCGACCGCACGGCGCCGGCGGTGGTGCAGCAGGGCGAACCGGCGGCCCAGCGAAGCGCCCCTCCACTGATCGCGGCGACAAGCGCCCGTACGGTGACCGCGAAGCGAAGCGTCCGTCCATGGATCGCGGCGAGAAGCGTCCGCCGTATGGTGACCGTGACGCCAAGCGTCCGTCCACGGATCGTGACGCGAAGCGCCCGCCGCATGGTGACCGTGACGCCAAGCGTCCATATGACCGTGACGCCAAGCGTCCATATGACCGTGACGCGAAGCGTCCATTCGGCGACCGTGATGCGAAGCGTCCCGCGACGGACCGCGGTGAGAAGCGTCCGCCGTACGGTGACCGTGACGCCAAGCGTCCGTATGACCGTGACGCGAAGCGCCCATTCGGTGACCGCGATGCGAAGCGTCCGTCCACGGACCGTGGCGAGAAGCGCCCCTACGGTGACCGAGACGCGAAGCGTCCGTCGACGTATGGTGACCGGGACGCGAAGCGTCCGGCATATGGTGACCGTGATGCGAAGCGTCCTTTCGACCGTGACGCCAAGCGCCCGTCGACCGATCGCGGCGAGAAGCGCCCGTACGGTGATCGCGATACCAAGCGTCCCTACGACCGTGATGCGAAGCGTCCCGCGACGGACCGCGGCGAGAAGCGTCCTGCGTATGGTGACCGTGATGCGAAGCGTCCGTCGTATGGTGACCGTGATGCCAAGCGTCCCTACGGTGACCGTGATGCGAAGCGTCCCTACGGTGGTGCGGGTCGGACCGATGACCGTCGTGGCGGTGCAGGCGGACGCCCCGATGCTCGGGGCGGACCTCGCGACGAGCCGCGCGAGACGTTCGGAGCCAGCGACCTCGCGATCCGTCCGCGTCACGACGCACCCGACATCCCCGAGCGCATCGAAGCGCGCGATCTCGACAAGAGCGCGCGCGGCGAGCTGCGCACGCTGAGCAAGGAGAACGCGGATTGGGTGGCACGCCATCTCGTCGCCGCATCCGAACTCCTCGAAGACGACCCCGAGCTCGCCCACGAGCACGCGCTCTCAGCCGGCCGTCGTGCCGGTCGTATCGCTGTCGTGCGCGAGACGCTCGCGATCACGGCGTACGCGACGGGCGACTTCGCACTCGCGCTGCGTGAACTGCGCACGTACCGCCGGATCTCCGGCAACAACGACCAGTTGCCGCTCATGGTCGACAGTGAGCGCGGCGTCGGTCGCCCCGACCGCGCGCTCGAGGTCGGACGTGCCGTCGATCGTGCCGAGCTCGCGCCTGCGGTGCAGGTGGGCCTCGCCATCGCGATGTCGGGCGCGCGTCTTGACCTCGGCCAGCCTGAGCTCGCGCTGGCCGAACTCGAGATCCCGCAACTCGATCCCGATCGAGCCTTCTCATACAGCCCCGCGCTGTTCTCCGCGTACGCAGAGGTGCTCGAAGAACTCGGCCGGAAAGCGGATGCCGCGACCTGGCGCGCCCGCGCCGAACGCGCAGAGGCGGCGCTCGGCGGGCCCGCAGAATCCGAGGTCTTCGAGATCTTCGAGGTCGAACTCGAGGACGAGGAGGAGGTTCCGACGGCGACAGCTCTGGCGGATTCACGCGACGAGTCGGTCGAATCCGACGAGCCCGTTGGAGCCGACCCGACCGACGAGCCTGTTGGAGCCGACGAGCCCGAGGCCAGCATCGAGGCGGGCGTGCCCGCCGACGCCGACGCCGACGGCGAGACGGAGGCCGGCGAGTCGGCGACACCCGACGAGGCGCTCGACGACGACGGCGACGACTTCGATCCCGGTGCCGTGCTCGAGGACGATGTCGCCGCGGTGCTGGCGGAGGGTGCCGAACTCGACGCCGCCGGAGGCGCCGACGACACGGAGGGCGCGCCCGATGGGCCTGTTCGGAACGAGGACTGACTCGGCGACCCCGCTCGACGGGGTCGATGCCGTGTTCGCCGACCTCGACGGCGTCGTCTATGCAGGGGCACACGCGATTCCCTACGCGGTCGACAGCCTCAATCTCACCAAGAGCGAGCGGGCCGTCGGGTACATCACCAACAACGCCTCGCGAAGCGATGCATCCGTCGCCCTTCATCTCGCGGAGCTGGGACTCGACGTCGTGCCGACCGACGTCGTCACGTCGCCGCAAGCGGCCATGACCCTGCTCGACGAGCACGTCTCGCCGGGAGCGCTCGTGCTCGTGGTGGGCGGCGAGGGCATCGTCACCGAGCTCGGCAAGCGCGGCTATCGCGTGACGCGATCCGCTGATGACGGGCCCGACGCCGTCGTGCAGGGCTTCGCTCCCGAGGTCGGCTGGCGCGAGCTCGCCGAGGCGGCGTTCGCCCTGAACGCGCACGGCGGACCTGATGCCGCGGGTGGCATCCCGTGGATCGCGACGAACATGGACTGGACCATTCCCGTGGCGCGTGGCATCGCCCCGGGGAACGGCACCCTGGTCTCGGCGGTGCACACCGCCGTCGGGCGGTTCCCGCTCGTCGCAGGCAAGCCCGAGACGCCGATCTTCGACGAGGCACGCCGCCGCTTCGCGAGCGAACGACCGCTCGTGGTCGGCGATCGCCTCGACACCGACATCCTGGGCGCCAACCGCGCGGGCATGACGAGCGCGGTCGTGCTCACCGGCATCGACCGCGCGAAACAACTGCTCGCCGCGGATGCCTCGAGCCGCCCAGACTTCATCCTCGCCGACCTGCGCGGGCTGCACGAGCCCTACCCGGCGTCCGAGCAGGTGCGCGACGGCGCGATCCGCGTCGGCGGTGCGCGCGTGCGCCTCGACGGCAGGCGCGTCGTCATCGCGGACGAGGGGGACGGTGGCCTCGATCTCCTCCGCGCCGCCTGCGCTGCCATCTGGCAATCGGGCATCGCCATCCACGCCCTCGACGTGCCGCCGCGGTTGTACGCCTGAGCAGCGACCGGCGCGCGAGGTTTCCGCAGCGCATCGTCGCGACAAGGGCGACGTGTCGCCGACGCACGGTAGCGTTGAACAGGTGAGCACTGACGAGCCGACCCGCGACGACGAGCATGGCGAGCTCGAAACGGTCGATTTCCGCTTCATCGTCGACGCAGGCGCAGGCAGCGGCATTCGACGAGACGACTGCAGCTCTCCGCGACATCGAGGAACTCCCGCTCGCCGAGCGCGCGCCCGGATACCAGGCGCTCGCCGACCGGCTTCGCATCGAGCTCGAGCAGTCCGACCCGTCGCGACCGTCCGACCCGTCGCGTCACACCGGCTGAGACATGGTCGATCAGCGACTCGACGCCGCCCTCGCCGCTCGCGGACTCGCACGCTCCCGCACCCACGCTGCTTCGCTCATCGACGCCGGGCTCGTGACGGTCGACGGCCGGCCCGCCGTGAAGGCGGCGCTGAGGGTGAGCGACGATGCGAGACTCGAGGTCGCGACATCCGATCACTATGTCAGCCGGGCCGCGCACAAGCTCATCGCTGCGCTCGACGGATTCGACGTGTCGCCCGCCGGCCGCGTGGTGCTCGACGCGGGCGCCTCGACCGGCGGATTCAGCCAGGTGCTGCTCGAGCGCGGTGCGCGCACCGTGCTCGCGGTCGACGTCGGTCATGGCCAGCTTGCTCCTGAGCTGCACGATGCGCCGGGCCTCGTGCTCGTCGAAGGCTGCAACGTGCGCAATCTCGATGCCGCTTCGCTCGCCGAGCTCACCGGGGTCGCAGAGCAGCCCACGCTCGTGACGGCCGACCTGTCGTTCATCTCACTGACGACGGTGTTGCCCGCGTTGCGGGCGACCGCGGCTCCGGCATCCGATTTCGTGCTGCTCGTGAAACCCCAGTTCGAAGTGGGTCGCGGGGGAGTCCGGGAAGGCGTGGTGCGCGACGCGGCGCTGCGTTCCGAGGCGATCGCGAACGTGCTGTGGGCGGCGTTCGACCTGGGCCTCGGCACGGTCGGAATCTTGTCCTCCCCAATCGCGGGCGCCCACGGCAATCGTGAGTACCTCGTGCATCTCAGCGCCGACGAGGGTGTGAATCCGACAGAATGGATGCGTCGGGTGGAGCAGCTGGCAGGAGGAATGAACGCGTGAATGACGCACGGCACTTCCTCGTGGTCTCCCACACCGGCCGTCAGGCAGCGCTCGAAGCCACGGGTGAGGTGTGCACGCAGCTCCTCGCGGCCGGCGCCGTGCCGGTCATCGCAGCCGAGCACTGGGAAGACGTGCACTCGTTCGTGCCCGAGCTGAACGGCGCCGTGAAGCGGTTCGAAGAGATCGATCCCGCCGTCATCGAACTCGTCATCGTACTCGGCGGCGACGGCACGATCCTTCGCGGCGCGGAATTGATGCGCGATTACCCGGTGGCGCTGCTCGGAGTGAACCTCGGCCACGTCGGCTTCCTCGCCGAGAGCGAGCGCGACGACCTCGGCTATACAGTCGCCAGGGCGCTCGCACGTGACTACACGGTCGAAGAGCGGATGACGCTCTCGGTGCGGGCCAAGGTCGGAAACGAGGTGGTCTACGAGAGCTGGGCGCTCAACGAGGTGACCGTCGAGAAGGCCGAACGCGAGCGCATGCTCGAGGTGGTGATCGAGGTCGACCGCCGGCCGCTCTCCACCTTCGGGTGCGACGGCGTGGTCATGTCGACACCCACGGGCTCCACGGCGTATTCGTTCTCCGCGGGCGGCCCCGTCGTGTGGCCGAGCCTCGAAGCGCTCCTCCTCGTGCCGCTGAGCGCGCACGCACTGTTCGCTCGACCCCTCGTCGTCGGCCCCGAATCCTCGCTCGCCGTCGAGATCCTGCAGCGCACCGAGGCCTCCGCCGTGATCTGGTGCGACGGCCGGCGCTCGTTCAACCTGCCGCCCGGAGCACGGGTCATCGTGCGCAAGTCGCCCGTGCCCGTGCGACTTGCTCGGCTCCACGAAGCGCCGTTCACCGATCGGCTCGTGAACAAGTTCCAGCTCCCGGTGACCGGATGGCGAGGACCGGTGGGCCGTGATTGAAGGCTGTGATGATTGAGGAACTCGGCATCCGCGATCTTGGGGTGATCGCGGAGGCGACCCTGCCACTCGGGCCCGGATTCACCGCCGTCACGGGTGAGACCGGCGCCGGCAAGACGATGGTCGTCACCGCGCTCGGCCTGTTGCTCGGCTCCAGGGCCGACGCGGGTGCGGTGCGCTCCGGCGCGAAGCAGGCCTGGGTCGAGGGACGCTGGCTCGTCTCCGACGACGGGGCGATCGCCGAGCGCGTCGCCGAAACCGGCGGCGAGATCGAAGCCGGCGAGCTCCTGCTCGGCCGGTCGGTCTCAGCCGAGGGACGCAGCCGCGCAGTCGTCGGCGGCCGCAGTGCACCCATCGGGGTGCTCGGCGAACTGGGTGATCAGCTCGTCGTCGTCCACGGCCAAGCCGACCAGCAGCGTCTCCGATCGGCGGTGGCGCAGCGCGAGGCGCTCGATCGTTTCGCCGGACCCCAACTCCAGGTCGCCCTCGACGAGTACCGAGCCGTCTTCACCAAGTGGAGAACCGATGCCGCCGAGCTCGTCAGGCTCCGCGAGGCCCACGACGCCCGAGCCCGCGAGGCCGACGAACTCCGCGCGGCGCTCGACGAGGTCGAAGCGGCCGACCCGCAACCCGGCGAAGACGCCGAACTGCAGGAGCGCGCCGATCGGCTCTCGAATCTCGAAGACCTCCGCTTGGCGGCGGTGCAAGCGCGCACCCTGATCTCGGCCGACGAGCTGATCGACGACGCTCCCGACGCGGTGGCGCTCATCGACGGCGCACGCCGTCACCTCGAGCGCGTCGTCGCCCACGACGCCGCGCTCGCACCGATCGCCGAGGCCCTGACGAGCGCCGGCTTCCTCCTGGCCGACGCCGCCGTCGAGCTCTCGGGCTACCTCACCGGACTCGACGCCGACGGCGCGCGAGAGCTCGAGATCGTGCAGGAGCGGCGCGCGGTGCTCGGCGGCCTCATCCGGCGGCATGGCGGCACGCTCGACGAGGTGCTCGAGTTCCGGAGCGCGGGCGGGCTGCGCCTGCTCGAGCTCGAGGGCGACGACGAGCGCATCGCCGAGCTCGAGGCATCCGTCGTCGAACTCGAGGCCGAGGTCGATCGGCGCGCGAGCCGGCTCACCGAGCTGCGCACTGCAGCTGCCAGCACGCTCGCTGCGGCGGTCACCGCCGAACTGGGCGCCCTTGCGATGCCCGACGCGTCGCTCTCCGTCACGGTCGAGCCGACGCTCGAGCCGGCAGCACACGGCCGCGACCACGTGGCGATCCTGCTCAGCCCCCATCCCGGCGCAGAGCCGAGGCCCGTCTCGCGCGGAGCATCCGGAGGCGAGCTCTCCCGCGTCATGCTCGCGATCGAGGTCGTCATCGGCGGCACTGATCCCGTGCCCACGTTCGTCTTCGACGAGGTCGACGCCGGCGTCGGCGGCGCTGCCGCGATCGAGATCGGGCGGCGCCTCGCCCGACTCGCCGAGCGATCACAGGTGATCGTCGTGACGCATCTCGCCCAGGTCGCGGCATTCGCCACGAACCACTTGAGCGTCGTGAAGGGCACCGACGGGCGGGTCACGTCGTCGAGCGTGCGGCAGCTCGGCGGCGCCGAGCGCGAGGCGGAGATGGCAAGGCTGCTTTCGGGGCTCGCCGACTCGGCGAGCGGACTCGCGCACGCCCGGGAACTCTTGGAGATCGCCGCCGTTCGCGTGGCATGAGATGTGCGGCCGAGCGCCGCTCGAACACGGGGTCGGGAGTCGATCCCGAGCAGACAGGGGGAGCGAGTGGGGCATGTCGTGCGGAACGATCGAGAACGTCGGTTAGACTATAAGCCCGTGGTGGATCAACGCGGCAGAGACAATTCGAACGACACGACCAAGCACATCTTTGTGACGGGTGGTGTCGTTTCTTCGTTGGGCAAGGGTCTCACGGCCGCAAGCCTGGGCAATCTCCTGACGGCCCGCGGATTGCGGGTCGTCATGCAGAAACTCGACCCGTATCTCAACGTCGATCCGGGCACGATGAACCCGTTCCAGCACGGCGAGGTCTTCGTGACCGACGACGGCGCCGAGACCGACCTCGACATCGGGCACTACGAGCGCTTCCTCGACATCAACCTCAGCCAGGCGGCGAACGTCACCACCGGCCAGATCTACTCGACCGTGATCGCCAAGGAGCGCCGCGGCGAATACCTCGGCGACACCGTGCAGGTCATTCCGCACATCACCGACGAGATCAAGCGCCGCATGCGCCTGCAGGCCGCCGAGACGCCGAAGCCCGACGTCATCATCACCGAGATCGGCGGCACCGTCGGTGACATCGAATCGCAGCCGTTCATCGAGTCGGCCCGCCAGGTGCGCCATGAGCTCGGCCGCAAGAACGTGTTCTTCGTGCACGTCTCGCTCGTACCCTACATGGGTGCGTCGGGCGAGCAGAAGACGAAGCCCACCCAGCACTCCGTCGCAGCGCTCCGCTCGATCGGCATCCAGCCCGACGCACTCGTGCTCCGCAGCGACCGTCCGGTGACCGAGGCGAACAAGCGGAAGATCGCGCTCATGTGCGACGTCGACGAGGCCGCCGTCGTGAACGCCGTCGACGTGGCGAGCATCTACGACATCCCCACGATGCTCCACGAGCAGGGACTCGACGCCTACATCATCGAGTCGCTCGGACTCGAGGCCGACGACGTCGACTGGTCGGGGTGGCGCGATCTGCTCCGCGTCGTGCACGAGCCGAAGCACGAGGTCACGATCGGCCTCGTGGGCAAGTACATCGACCTGCCCGACGCCTACCTCTCGGTCACCGAGGCGTTGCGTGCCGGCGGTTTCGCGAACGACACCAAGGTCAACCTCGAGTGGATCCCCTCCGACGAGTGCCAGACGCCCGAGGGCGCCCAGAAGCACCTCGCCCACCTCGACGGCATCTGCGTGCCCGGCGGGTTCGGCGTGCGCGGCATCGAGGGCAAGCTCGGCGCATTGCGCTTCGCCCGTGAGAACGGCCTTCCGGCGCTCGGCCTCTGCCTCGGCCTGCAGTGCATGGTCATCGAGTACTCCCGCAACGTCGTCGGACTCCCCGGCGCCTCGTCGAGCGAGTTCGACCCCGACACCCAGTTCCCGGTGATCGCGACGATGGAGGAGCAGGTCGAGATCATCGCGGGTGGAGACCTCGGCGGCACCATGCGCCTCGGGCTGTACCCGGCGAAGCTCACCGAGGGCTCCCTCGCCGCCGAGCTCTACGGCTCATCGGAGGTCTCCGAGCGCCACCGCCACCGCTACGAGGTCAACAACTCCTTCCGCGACCGCATCGCCGAAGCGGGCCTCGAGTTCTCGGGCATGTCACCCGACCGGCACCTCGTCGAGTTCGTCGAGCTGCCCCGCGACGTGCACCCGTTCTACGTCGGCACGCAGGCCCATCCCGAGCTCCGCAGCCGGCCGAACGACGCGCACCCGCTCTTCCGCGGACTCGTCGGCGCGGCGCTCGAGCGTCAGCGTGCGAGCCTCCTGTTCGATGTCAACCGTGGCTGAACCGCTCGCCGACGAGCCGGTCGACGTGCCCCTGCTCGGCAGCGAGCGGGTGTTCGACGGGCGCGTCTGGGACGTCCGCCGTGACGCGTTCGAGCTCGGCGGCGCACGCATCGAGCGCGAGTACGTCGATCACCCCGGCGCCGTCGCGGTGCTCGCGCTCGACGACGACGACCGCGCGTTCCTGATCAAGCAGTACCGGCATCCGGTGCGCACTCGCGAATGGGAGATCCCCGCGGGGCTGCTCGACGTGCACGGGGAGGATCCGCTCGCCGCGGCGAAGCGCGAGCTCGCCGAGGAGGCCGACCTCGAGGCATCCGAGTGGGCCGTGCTCGTCGACTTCTTCACCTCGCCAGGCGGCAGCGACGAGGCGATCCGCATCTACCTCGCACGCGGACTCACCGCGACCGCCGACGTCTTCGCCCGCGAAGACGAGGAGGCCGACATGGAGATCCGCTGGGTGCCGCTCGACGAGTGCGTCGATGCCGTGCTCTCGCGCCGCCTGCAGAACCCCTCGCTCGCGATCGGGGTGCTCGCCGCGCACACCGCGCGAACCCGTGCATGGCAGAGCCTCGGGCCCGCGGATGCCGCGTGGCCGGGCCGATCGACCCCGCGGCGGGAGCCCGCAGCGCCATGACCCCGGCGACGCCGGTCGACGAGTACCTGCGGCACCTCGCCGTGGAACGCGGCCTCGCGCGCAACACCATCACCTCGTACCGGCGCGACCTCGCGATCTACGCCGAGTGGCTGCTCGCCCGCGGCCTCGACGGCCCGGGCGCCGCGACCGAGCAGGACCTCGCCGACTTCGTGCGCTTCCTCGGGTCCGAGCGAGTGCCGCCGCTCGCGACGTCGTCGATCGCGCGAGTGCTCTCGGCCGTGCGGGGCCTGCACCGCTTCCTCACCGAAGAGGGAACGATCCCCACCGATGTCTCGCGCGACCTGCGCCCACCGAAGCTGCCCATGCGGCTGCCCAAGGCGATCCCGATCGAAGACGTCGAGGCGCTCATCGCCGCGGCCGGCGGCGAGGAGGTCGCGGAGCTGCGCGACACCGCCCTGCTCGAGCTGCTCTACGCCACCGGCGCACGCGTCTCCGAAGCCGTGTCCCTGAACGTCGACGACCTCGTGGACGACGAGGTGATCCGCCTCTTCGGCAAGGGCGGCAAGCAACGCATCGTGCCCCTCGGCAGCTACGCCCGGCGCGCCGTCGACGCGTACCTCGTGCGGGCGCGCCCGCTGCTCTCGATGCGCGGCACCTCCACGCCCGCGCTCTTCCTCGGGCTTCGCGGGAGGCGGATGTCGCGACAGTCCGCCTGGTCGTCGATCCACCGCGCCGCCGAGCGGGCCGGGCTCGCGGCATCCGTCTCCCCGCACACCCTGCGGCACTCGTTCGCGACGCATCTGCTCGAAGGCGGAGCCGATGTGCGCGTCGTGCAGGAGCTGCTCGGCCACTCATCGGTGGCGACCACGCAGATCTACACGCTCGTCACAGCTGACACACTCCGGGAGATGTACACCGCGGCCCACCCCCGCGCTCGCTAGAATCGACCAAGCACACGCCCGACAGGAGAGAAGACGACACGTGACGTACCAGACGCACGATCCAGCGGACGGAATCGCTTCGCTGGAGCCGGAGCTCGGTCCCACGGGTCGCACCCACCGCGATTTCCCCGAGCCCGCGCCGCTCACGTCGCACGGGCCCGCTCGCATCATCGCCCTCTGCAACCAGAAGGGCGGCGTCGGCAAGACGACGACGACCATCAACCTCGGCGCCACGCTCGCCGAGGCCGGCCGCCGGGTGCTCGCGGTCGACTTCGACCCGCAGGGCGCGCTCTCGGCGGGGCTCGGCGTGCCGACGCACGACGTACCCACGATCTACGACCTGCTGCTGTCGCGAAAGTTCGAACCGGCTGACGCGATCCAGCAGACCGGCACCGCGAACCTCGACGTGATCCCGGCGAACATCGATCTCTCGGCCGCCGAGGTGCATCTCGTCAACGAGGTCGCCCGAGAGCAGATCCTCGCGGGGGTGCTGCGCCGTGTCGCCGCCGACTACGACGTCATCCTCATCGACTGCCAGCCCTCGCTCGGCCTGCTCACCGTCAACGCGCTCACCGCGAGCCACGGCGTCGTCATTCCGCTCGAGTGCGAGTACTTCGCCCTGCGCGGCGTGGCGCTGCTCATCGAGACCATCGACAAGGTGCGCGACCGGCTGAACCCCGCGATCGAGCTCGACGGCATCCTCGCGACGATGTACGACGCACGCACGCTGCACTCGCGCGAGGTGCTCGAGCGGGTCGTCGACGCCTTCGGCGAGCAAGTGCTCGAGACCGTTATCACGCGCACCGTGAAGTTCCCCGATGCCACGGTCGCCGCGACCCCCATCACCGAGTTCGCCCCCGAGCACCAAGCGTCGAAGGCGTACCGGCAGCTCGCCAGGGAGCTGGTCTTCCGTGGCGCGGTCGCCTGAGGCGGCTTCGGCTTCCGAGGAACGCGTGCCCGGCGCGACGGGGACCGGAGAAGATGGCGCGGCCGAGGCATCCGACGCGGGATTCCGGGTCGCCCTCTCGAACTTCGAGGGCCCGTTCGACCTGTTGCTCTCGCTCATCGCGAAGCATGAGCTCGACATCACCGAGGTCTCGCTCTCGGCGGTGACCGACGAGTTCATCTCCTACCTGCGCGGTGTCGACTCCGAGGAGGAGCTCGACCGTGCGTCGGAGTTCCTCGTGGTCGCGGCGACCCTGCTCGACCTGAAGGTCGCCGGGCTGCTGCCGCAAGGCGAACTCGTCGACGCCGAAGACGTCGCACTCCTCGAGGCCCGCGACCTGCTCTTCGCCCGCCTGCTCCAGTACCGCGCCTTCAAGGAGGTGGCGCGCTGGTTCTCCACGCACCTCGAAGCCGAGTCGTCGCGGCATCCCCGCAACGTGCGGCTCGAGGAACAGTTCCGCCAGCGTTCGCCCGAGCTCGTCTGGACGCTCAGCGCCGAGGACTTCGCAGCCTTGGCCACCCTCGCGCTCACGCCGAGGGAGATCCCCGTCGTCGGGCTCGACCACTTGCACGCGCCGCTCGTGTCGATCCGCGAGCAAGCGGCCCATGTCGTGTCGATCCTGCGGCGCGGCGACCCCGTGACCTTCCGGGAGCTCATCGCGGGGGTCGGCCAGCCTGGCGTGGTCGTGGCGCGGTTCCTCGCGGTGCTCGAGCTCTACCGTCACGCGGCCATCGGTTTCGAGCAGATCGAGCCGCTCGGCGAGCTGACCCTGCGGTGGGCTGCAGAGACCTGGACTGATGACAACCTCGAAAGCCTTGGAGCGGATTATGACGAGTGAGACGGATGCCGCGACCGATGTCGATGGCGTGCGCGGTGTCGCCGAGAGCGACGGACCCGAGCTCTCCATCTCGACGCCGCTCGACGTGCCGGGCCAGCCGCAGCTCGACCTCGATCGGGCGCTCGAGGCGATCCTGTTCATCGCCGACGAGCCGCAGAGCGTCGTGCACCTCGCGGCGGCCGTCGCGCGTCCCGTGGCGGAGGTGCGCGCCGCGATCGCGCGGCTTCGTGCCGACTACGACGGCATGGGGACGTCAGGGGAGCCGCGCACCGACGTCGCCGCCGAAGAGGCGATGGCTCGCGGCATCCGTCGCGGCTTCGAACTTCGCGAGGTGGGCGGCGGATGGCGCTTCTACGTGCGCGGCGAGTACGACGCGCTCGTCGCCGAGTTCGTGCTCACCCAATCGTCGACGCGACTCTCGCAAGCAGCGCTCGAGACCCTCTCGGTGATCGCCTACAAGCAGCCCATCTCGCGGTCGTCGATCGCCTCGATCCGCGCCGTGAACGTCGACTCCGTCGTGCGCACCCTGCTCGGTCGCGGCCTCGTCACCGAGGTGTCGAGCGACCCCGAGACGGGCGCGATCCTCTACGGCACCACCGAACTGCTGCTCACCAACCTCGGCATCAACTCGCTCGACGAGCTGCCGCACATCTCGCCGTTGCTCGACGACGGCCAGGAAGGATTCGATCTTGACTGACGCACCCGACAAGGGCACCAGCCCGGGCGCCGACGCACCCGAGGGCGTACGCCTGCAGAAGGTGCTCGCCGCCGCGGGAGTCGCCTCACGCCGCGTCTCCGAAGAGCTCATCGTCGCCGGGCGCGTGCAGGTGAACGGCCGCATCGTCACCGAGCTCGGCAACCGCATCGACCCGACCACCGACCTCGTCGCCGTCGACGGAGTGGCCGTGCAGCTCGACGCGGCGAAGCGCTACTACATGCTCAACAAGCCGCGCGGCGTCGTCTCGACGATGCGCGACGAACAGGGCCGTCCCGACCTCACGCAATTCACCGCCGACCTCGAGGACCGCGTGTTCAACGTTGGCCGCCTCGACGCCGAGACGAGCGGCCTGCTCATCCTCACGAACGACGGCGAGCTCGCGCACGTGCTCGCCCATCCCTCGTTCGGCGTCTCGAAGACCTACATCGCCAAGGTGCGGGGCCGGGTGACGCCCCAGGTCGTACAGCAGCTGAAGAACGGCATCGAGCTCGACGACGGATTCATCAAGGCCGACCGCGCGCGCATCCTGCAGCAGCAGGGCGACGACCGGCACTCGATGGTCGAACTCACGCTGCACTCGGGCCGCAATCGCATCGTGCGGCGCATGCTCGACGCCGTGGGGCACCCGGTCGTCGATCTGGTGCGACGCAGCTTCGGGCCGCTCAATCTCGGAACGTTGAAATCGGGCGCCATGCGCGAGTTGACTAAAGTGGAACTCGGCCAGCTGCTCACCATCTCTCGCGCCGCGGACGCTGGCCAGAAGGGCAGCGACGGCTCGGGAGAAGGAGAGTCGTGGCCGAATCACGCCTGACCGGGCCGGTGCGCGTCGTCGGCGTCGGTCTGCTCGGTGCGAGCATCGGCTTGGGGCTCCGCGCCAAGGGCATCGACGTCATCCTCGCCGACGCGTCGCCCACGCATCTCGCGATCGCTGTCGATTATGGGGCCGGCCGCGCCGCCCTGCCCGGCGACCGGCCGCAGCTCGTGGTCGTGTGCGTGCCGCCCGACGTCACCGCTGACGTCGTCGCAGCCGAGCTCGAGGCATACCCTGAGGCGATCGTCACGGATGTCGCGAGCGTGAAGCTCGCCGTCTACGACGACCTCGCCGCGCGCGGCGCCGACCTCTCCCGCTACATCGGCACGCACCCGATGGCCGGCCGGGAACGCGGCGGGCCCATGTCGGGCCGCGCCGACCTCTTCGTCGGGCGGCCGTGGGTCGTCGCGGCGCACGGCGGCATGTCGTACCAAGACGGCTCGGCGATCGACGATCTCATCCTCGATCTCGGCGCCACGCTCGTCGAGCTCACGCCCGAGCAGCACGACCGGGCGGTCGCGCTCGTCTCGCACGTGCCGCAAGTGGTGTCGAGCCTTATGGCACGCCGCCTCATCGACGCGCCGCACTCCTCGGTGAACCTCGCAGGGCAGGGCCTCCGCGACATCACGCGCGTCGCGGCGAGCGATCCCGAGCTGTGGGTGCAGATCCTCGGGCAGAACGCGGCCCCCGTCGCCGACATCCTCCGCGGCTACCGCGACGACCTCGACCGCTTCATCGACGCGCTCGACAACATGGACGCCCCTGGCGCGCGCCGCCGCATCGCCGAGGAGCTCTTCGGCGGCAACACGGGCGTCGAGCGGCTGCCGGGCAAGCACGGTGTCGATCACCGCTACGCGAGCCTCATCGTCATGGTGGAAGACCGCCCCGGGCAGCTCGCTCGCCTCTTCAACGATGTCGGCGACGCCGGCGCGAATATCGAGGACTTGCGCCTCGAGCACTCGCCGGGCGCTCAGGTCGGCCTCGCCGAGATCTCCGTGCTTCCCGAGGTGCTCGAGCGCCTCACCGATGAGCTGGCCGCACGCGGCTGGCGGATTGCAGGTTGAACGTGTCACCCGTCATCCCGTTCGTGGTCGCCGTCGACGGCCCCGCCGGAAGCGGCAAGTCGAGCATCTCGAAGGAGGTCGCGCGCCGGCTCGGGTTCGGCTTCCTCGACACGGGGGCCGCATATCGCGCGCTCGCGTGGCATGCGTTGGCCATCGGGGCCGATACGGATGACGCGGCATCCGTCATCTCATCGCTCTCGAGCTTCCACTACCGCATCGGAACCGACCCGGCCGGCTACGCCGTGCACGTCGGCGACGTCGACGTGACGGAGGCGATCCGCGACCCCGCCATCTCGGCGGTCGTGAGCCGTGTGGCGCGCGTGCCCGAGGTGCGGGCGCACCTTATCGAGCTCTTCCGGGCCAGCATGGCGACAACGTCGAAGCCCGGCATCGTGGTGGAGGGACGGGACATCACGACGGTCGTCGCCCCCGATGCGCCCGTGCGGATTCTCCTTACCGCGTCGGAGGCGGTTAGAATAGCGAGGCGCTCCGCTGAGCTCGTCGGTCCATCGGCCGATGCCGCGGGGGAGCAGCTGCGCAGGCGCGATCAGGCCGACTCGAAGGTCGTCGACTTCATGACCGCCGCCGAGGGAGTGACCACCGTCGATTCGACGGATCTCGACTTCGACCAGACCGTCGAGGCCGTGATCGGCGTCATCCGCACCGCGCAGCCGCAGATGGTCGAGTAGCCCACCGCAGGTGGCGGCCGAGCGCATCCAGACTTCAGAGGAGACACCATGACCGACCAGAGCGAAGAATTCGACGCTCCCGACGACGACCTCGCCGAGCGGCTCGCAGACGTCGATGAGGGACTCGCCGAACAGCGCGCCGCAGCGCTCCGCTCCGGCCTTGCCGACTACGAGCTCGACGAAGACGACCTCGACGTGCTCGAGATCTCCGAGGAGGGTGAGGAGGGCATCCGCTACCTCCCCGCGCTGCCGGTCATCGCGATCGTCGGTCGCCCGAACGTGGGCAAGTCGGCGCTCGTGAACCGCATCCTCGGTCGCCGCGAGGCCGTGGTCGAAGACACCCCCGGCGTCACGCGCGACCGCGTGGCCTACAAGGGCGAGTGGCTCGACCGGCGCTTCACGCTCGTCGACACCGGCGGCTGGGAGCCTGACGCGAAGGGCATCGACGCATCCGTCGCGGCCCAGGCCGAGGTCGCGATCGACCTCGCCGACGTCGTGCTCTTCGTCGTCGATGCCACCGTCGGCGCGACGTCCACCGACGAGCACGTCGTGCGGCTGCTGCGCAAGACCAAGCGCCCCGTGTTCCTGCTCGCGAACAAGGTCGACGACGCCCGCCAGGAGTCCGAGGCCGCAGCGCTCTGGAACCTCGGTCTCGGTGAGCCGTACCCGGTCTCCGCACTGCACGGCCGCGGCGTGGCCGACATGCTCGAGGCCGTCTTCAAGGTGCTGCCCCAGGTCTCGGCGATTGCGAAAGACGAATTCGGCGGCCCGCGCCGCGTCGCGATCCTCGGCCGCCCGAACGTGGGCAAGTCGAGCCTGCTCAACAAGGCCGCCGGCGAAGAGCGCGTCGTCGTGAACGAGCTCGCGGGCACCACTCGCGACCCCGTCGACGAGCAGATCGAGCTCGGCGGCAAGATCTGGCGCTTCGTCGACACCGCCGGCATCCGTCGTCGCGTGCACCTGCAGCAGGGCGCCGACTTCTACGCATCGCTTCGCACCCAGGCGGCCCTCGAGAAGGCCGAGGTGGCCGTCGTGCTGCTCGACGTCTCGCAGCCGCTCTCCGAGCAGGACGTGCGCATCATCGACCTGGTGCTCGAGTCGGGCCGCGCACTCGTGCTCGCGTTCAACAAGTGGGATCTCCTCGACGACGACCGTCGCCGCTACCTCGAACGCGAGATCGAGCAAGACCTGCACCACGTGGCGTGGGCGCCGCGCGTGAACATCTCGGCGCGCACCGGCCGCCACCTCGAGAAGCTCGTGCCCGCGCTCGAGCTCGCCCTCGAATCGTGGGACACCCGCATCGCGACCGGCAAGTTCAACGCGTTCCTCACCGAGCTCACGCAAGAGCACCCGCACCCCGTACGCGGCGGCAAGCAGCCCCGCATCCTGTTCGGCACGCAGGCCGCGAGCCGTCCGCCGACATTCGTGCTGTTCACGACCGGCTTCCTCGACCCGGGTTACCGTCGCTTCCATCATGCGCCGCTTGCGCGAGATCTACGGCTTCCAGGGATCGCCGATCGTCATCAACATGCGCGTGCGCGAACGTCGCCAGCGGTAGCAGGAGGCACGGATGCCGCGAGCTCGCGCCGCACGAACGCGTTCTCGCGGCATCTACGTCGAGGTGCTCGTGCGCGCCGATGTCGAGACACTGTGGCAGCTCACGCAGGATCCTGAGCAGCACGCCCGCTGGGACCTGCGCTTCTCGAAGATCGTGCCAGAGGCTCCGCTCGAGCGCGGCGGGTATCGCTTCCGGTACGAGCGTTCGCTCGGGGTGCACACGATCCGCGGCACAGGCACCTCCATCGGCGAACGTCACCACCTCGACGGGTCGAGTACGTCGGCGCTGCGGTTCGACACCGACGATCGGATGTCGCCGCTCCGCGACGGCCGCGGCTACTGGCGATACGTGCCGACAGCCGAGGGTGTGCGCTTCATCACCGGCTACGACTACACACCCGGGTTCGGGCGCCTCGCCGACCGCCTCATCCGTCCGCTCGTTCGATGGATGACGGCGTGGAGCTTCGATCGCCTGCGGATCTGGGCGGAGACGGGCGTCGAGCCCGACCGCTGGCCCGCGGCATCCGTGCTCGCCATCTGGAACCGCGAACGGCCACGAGCTTCGCGGTGCACGACAGAACCGCCCGCGCAGGGCGCCTTCGCGCACGAACCCGAATCACTTGCGACCTTGGAGGCACCGTGACCGAGGCAGCCGATCGAGCGGTCACGACCGTCGGCGCGGTCTTCCCACGTGCTCTCGGCGATGAATTCGCGCGGCTGCATCCGATGATGCAGCGCCGATTCGGCGTCTCGATCGACGGCGGGTATGCCTGCGTCGGGCGCGGCGTGATGACGAGCGTTCGCCGCGGGCCGTGGTGGACAGTGCCGTTCCTGCAGTTCGGGCGCCTGCGGAACATCCTGATTCCGGATGTCGGCCACGACGTGCCGTTCACGATCGAGAACCACGCGTACCTCGACCCGTTCGGGCGCGAGACGATCACGTTCGTGCGGGAGTACCGGATCCCCGGCCGGCGCCGTGCGAGCCGGTTCGACGCGACGATGGTCGTCGACCCGGCGCGTGGCACGGTCGTCGACTACCTCGGCACCCACCAGCACCTCGCCGTCGATCTGGCCTTCGAGGTGGAGGCCGATGGGTCGCTCTTGCTTCGATCAGGACAGCAGCGGTTCCGCGAGGGCGCTCTCGACTTCCGCTTCCCGATGCTGGGCTCGGGGTACGCCGAGTTGCGCGAGCGTTTCGATGACGAGGCCGGCGTCTACCGGGTGCGGCTCGAAGTGCGGAATCGGGTGTTCGGATTCCTCTTCGGCTACGAAGGGTGGTTCGAGTGCGAGTTCCCCGACGCAACAGAGGTGCCGCAGCGCCTGCTGCCGAAACGGCACGAACCGAGGTATTGAGCCGCTGAACGGGCGGTCAAGGCGTTGCGGCTCGGATGCCGCGGCGTAGCGTGAAGCCATGACCGGCACACGTGACCGACGAGACCGCGACCAGCGCGTGCGCATCACGCATCCCGAGAAGCAGCTGTTCGAGACCGGCTTCACGAAGGGCGACCTGGCAGGCTACTACCGGACGGTCGCCGACGTCATCCTCCCGCAACTCGCCGATCGGCCCGTGACGCGCATCCGTTTTCCCGATGGCGTCGGCGGCATGCGCTTCTTCGAGAAGAACACGCCGAAGTACGCGCCGGCATGGCTGCGACGGATGCCGCTCACGGCCAACCCGGGATCGTCGAGGCCCGCGAAGACCGTCACCTATCCGTTCATCGACGACGTCGCCGGGCTCGAGTGGATGTCGAACCAAGCGGCGATCGAATTGCATACGCCGCAGTGGCGGGTGGGTCCGCGTGGCGGCATCCGCAATCCCGACCGGCTCGTGATCGACCTGGACCCGGGGGAGGGCGCCGATATCGGCGACTGCGCGGCGGCCGCGCATGTCATTCGTGCGCGGCTCGCTGAGGAGGCGCTCGAGACGTGGCCCGTGACGAGCGGCAGCAAGGGGATCCACCTCTATGCGGCACTCGACGGACGGAAGACAGCGCGGGCCGTGCACGCGAGCGTCGGGAAGATCGCGCGGGAGCTCGCGGCTGAGCATCCGGAGCTCGTCGCGGACGTCGGCAAGGAGAAGCGGGTCGGCAAGGTGTTCCTCGACTGGAGCCAGAATCATCCGGCGCGGTCGACGGCCACACCGTACACGCTCCGCGGGAGGGCGGCGCCGCACGTCGCCGCGCCGCGTGAGTGGGACGAGCTCGTGTCAGATGTCACGCAGCTCGGGCCCGACGAGGTGCTGCGCCGCCTCGAGCACGACGGCGACCTCATGGAGCGTCACGGCTTCAGGCGCGCGAGCTGACCAACGGTATTCGGCTGCGGCATCGCCGGTTGCGGGTTCAAGACCCCCGTTACTCACCGACGACCAGTTGCATGATCGCCCGATCAGCCTTCGGGCGGGCGACCTCGGTGAAGCCGGCGCTCTCGAACATCGACACGGTGCCCGGGAAGAGCTCGTTGGCCGGCGTCTTGCTGCGCGCGTTCGGATCGACGGCGTAGCCCTCGACGATGCGTGCGCCGTTCGCAGCCGCGAACTCGACCGCGGCGACGGCGAGCGCCTGCCCGACGCCGCGCTTGCGGTGGGCGCGCGGCACGACGAAGCACGACACCGACCAGATCGAGTCGTCGCCGAAGTCGGGGTTCGGCGTGCCACCCGCGACGATGCGGGTGCGCGGGAGGCGTATGAGGTGCGAGCGGGGCTCGACTGCGCACCAGCCCACCGGGGTCTCACCGTCGTAGGCGAGGAGACCAGGACCGGCACCGGCCTCATGCAGTTGCGCCTCGAGCCGCCCGCGAAGCCGCTCGTCGCCGACCGAGCTCCAATCGCTGCCGGGGATCTTGTACCACTGGCACCAGCAGTGCGCCGGGTCGCCTTTGGTGCCGAAGACGGCTTCGACATCGCCGAACGGCGCCTCGTTCGCGGGAACGATGCGGAAGCCGGCGGTGGTCGCGGTGTCGCTCGCCACGTGTTGCATGATGTCCACGGTAGCTGCGGCATCCGACATCCGTCGACCCGGTTGCGTGACCGTCGATTCCGCCATATCGGGCGGAATGGTGGCGCTGAGCGGATGCCTCGGGCGTAGCGTGTGGTCATGGCCGCACCGACGACGCACTCGGCCGCGCAGGTGACGCAACCGGACGCCGGAAGCGCCGTCGTCACGGCGCTCCGGGCGATCGGCGAACGGCTCGACGCCCTCGAGCCGGCTGCGCTCGCCGACGAGCCCGACGCCGTGCACCAGCTGCGGACGCACGTGCGCCGCCTTCGCAACGTGCTCGCCGCCTACGCGCCGCTGTTCGATGCGTCGGTCGCCCGGGCGGTGCGCCAGACGTATGAGGAGTTCGGGAAGGAGCTCGGCACGGTGCGCGATATCGAGGTGCGAGTGCAGGTCGCCGAGCGGGAGCTGCGCGAGGCATCGGAGGCATCGGAGGCATCGGAGGCATCGGAGGCATCCGAGGCATCGGAGGTCGCACTCAATGCGACCGATGTCGCGCCCGACGGGATCGAGGCCGTGCGGGCACGGCTCATCGACGCCGAGCTCGAGGCGCATCGGCTCGCGCACGCGCGATTCGCGGCACGGCAGCGGATGCCGCGTGCAGCCGCCCGTCGCGTGGAGCTCGCCGTGTTCCTCGCGGCGCCGCCGCTCACCCCGCTCGCCGCGGAACCCGCCACCGGAGTGCTCGGCGACCTCGTCGAACGGGAGGCTCGCCGTGCTCTGCGCCGTGCAACCCGGGTCACCCCATCAGCCGACCGGGAGCAATTGCACGGCGTGCGGAAGGCGGGCCGGCGCCTGCGGTACGCCGCCGAGGCCCTCACGGAGGAGCCGGTCGCGTTGTTCGACGAGCGGGTGCTCGCACTCGCCACCGCGGGCGAACAGCTGCATGACCTGCTCGGCGACCACCGCGACGAGGTGTTGTTCGCTGAGCAGGTGCGCCGATCGGCGGCGCACGCCGTGCATGACAGGGAATCCGTCGATGCGCTCGCGCGACTCGCGGAGGCAGCCGAACGGCGGGCCGTCGATCGGCTCGGCAGGCTCGACGAGGTGGTGCACGACCTGCGCCGGGCCGAAGAAGAGTGGGCGTCTCGCTGACATTGGGTCGAAACCGCGTTCTCCCCGATACTGGTGCGATGTCCTTCGCGCCGATCCCCGCCACCGTCCGTCAACGGGCCCTCGACTGGTACGGCGACCGGGGCCGGGACTGGGTCGACGCACTCCCCGCCACCGTCACCGGCCTCGCCGCGGCTTGGGACGTGCACCCCGCCGGAGACCCCTTCACCGGCGGCACGACCGCCTATGTGCTGCCGCTCGACCGGGCCGACGGCACCCCGGCCGTACTCAAGGTCGATCTGAGCGACGAGGAGAACCGATCCGAGCCGACCGCCCTGCGCGCCTACGACGGCGACGGCGCGGTGCGCCTCTTCGAATACGACCCCGACTCCGGCGCGATGCTCCTCGAACGCGCCCGACCAGGCACCGCACTGCTCGACCACGAATTCCCCGGCCTGAGCGAACAACACGCCGCACGGGAGCGCTTCGCGATCGCCTGCGATCTCTTCCGCCGACTCTGGCGCACTCCGGTCCCCGCCGCCGACTACCCGGAACCCCCAAAGGCTGTCGATCTCCTCAAGGGCTGGGCCGAGCACTTCGACACGGCCGCAGGACGATCGCCCGACGTGGCGAACGAACTCGCGCTCGGCGTGGACCTGTGCGACGCGCTGGCCGACGCCGACGCCGACGCCGACGCCGACGAGATCGGGATCGCCAACCGCGACAACCACTTGAGCAATGTCGTCACGGCCGTACGCGAGCCCTGGCTGCTGATCGACCCCAAACCGGTGCTGGCCGAACGCGCCTTCGACGGCGGGTACTTCCTGTTCAAGCAACAGTTCCACGGCCCGATTGGCGGCACCGAGCTGCTGCACGCCGTGGCCGACGGGCTCGGCGCGGACCTCGAACGCGTGCGGGCCTGGGCCATGCTGACGACGGTCGCGCAGATCGCCGACGCCGGTAGCGCCGCCGATCGCGAGGCGTACACCGGCGTGCTCCGCGCCGTCGAGCGCGCTTGAGTCGCCCGGTTCCACGAGGCCTGAACGTGCTGCCCGATCAGCCCTGCGGCTCGCAGATGACGATCGGGATCTCCCGGCTCGTGCGGTGCTGGTAGATCGCATATCCCCGATAGGCGGCAACGACCCTCGGCCACAGCTCGGCGCGTTCCTCGGCGTCGGCGGTCCTCGCGATCATCGGCCGCCGCGACCCGTGCACCGTGAGCTCGACGAGCGGATCGGCCACGAGGTTGCGATACCACTCGGGGTGGCGATCGTCGCCGCCCTTCGACGCCACGAGCACGATCCGCTCGCCGTCGACCACCGGAGACGAGAGCACGACGGCCCGAGGCCGGCCGCTGCGCCTGCCGGTCGTCCTGAGCTCCACGATCGGCATGCCGACGATCCCGGCACCGAGATGCCAGCGGCTCAGCCGCAGGAGCACGCGGTGCGCGCGCGACAGGGAGCGGAACCAGAAGTCGGCGATGCGTCCACGACGAGTCATCCGGGATCTCCTGATCATGCGGCAGACTCGTCGCGAGTGTCGGCATCGGCTGCGATCCTCGCGATCCGCTTGAGCGCCGCCTCCTCCGAGGTCGAGCGGTCGCCGAGCATCGTGCGCACCGAGCGGAGCACTGCGCCCGTGGCAGCGACGGCGGGGAACGGCGCCGCCGACAGTCCGAGCAGTCGTCGCTGGTCGATCGAGAGGGACTGCACCGCGCCCGCGAACATGATGCGATAGGCCGGCAGCATGCCCCGAGCCAACGGCGGATTGCGGATGAAGCGCACGGTCCGATCGACGCGTTCGTCGCGCTTCAGCACGCCGGCGTCGGCGAAGGCGCCCAGGCGTGCACGGAGGTCGGCGGCGGTGCGCGGGGCATCCGTGACGCCGATGAGCTCACCGGCGATCGACCACTCGCGCACGTACGCGTCGGCGCCGCCCGGAATCTGGCCCTCCCACAACTCGTGGCAGGCCAGGAACGAGTCGGTGAAGGCCAGGTGCACCCACTCGATGAGCTCGGGGTCGCTCGCGCGATAGGGGCGGCGGATGCCGCGCGCGTCCGTGTACTCGCCCTGCACGCGCCGGTGCAGGCCTCGCACTCGCGCCGAAGCCCGCTCGGCGGTGGCGCGATCGCCGAAGGTCACCGTGACGAGCCAACGGATGGTGCCCGTGAGCCGCCCGAGTGGATCCTCCTCGTAACGTGACCAGTCGTGGATGCCGGCGAGGGCACCCGGGTGCATCGCCTGTACGAGGAGGGCGCGGATCCCCGCAACCATCGTGGCCATGCCGCCGTGCACCGCCCAAGCCGCCGAGCCCGGGCCGAAGTAGCCTGCGTCGTCGCCCTGCTCCAGCTCGTCCACCCAGGGCGGGCGCCCGTCGTCGGTGCCCGACAGGGTCTGCAGGAGATGCGATCGCCATCGATCCCGAACCGAGCTCATGGCCGGAGTAGACCACATGAGGCTGAATGCCGGTTGGAAGACGGCAGTCGCAGAGCGCAGCCCGCGTCGCCACGAATCGTGAAGTGAGGTAACGATGTAGTACCATCATGATATTGCGACCCCGATCACCGTGCTCGACCGGCTCCTCGAGATCAGCGAGCTCTTCCAGAAGGACATGGCTCGCGCCTTCGACGGCACGCCGCTCACCGCCGCACGCATCCGCTTGCTCTGGGAGCTCCAGCACAGCGGACCGTCGACGCAGCACGCGCTCGCCACGAGCCTCGGCGTGAGCCCGCGCAACATCACCGGACTCGTCGATGCGCTCGAGGCCGGAGGGTACGTCACCCGGTCGCCGCACCCGAGCGACCGGCGGGCGACGATCGTCTCGCTCGCGGCATCCGCTCAAGAGATGATGCGCGAGATGCAGCGCGAGCATGCCGAGCTCTCCGCCACCCTGCTCGACGCGGTCGACGCCGCCGATCGTGCGGCCCTCGAGCGGGGCGTCGACGCCATCGCGGGGCGGCTGCGCGAACTCATCGCCGCCGACGAGGCGCGCCGGGCAGACCGGATCGAGGTCGGGGCATGAGCGTCGAGACGCAGACTCGGCACGACGCATCCTTCGGCCTTCGCACGTGGAGATTCCTCAAGCGGGCGCTGCTGCTCGAGCTCAGCATCTACGCGAACATCGGCCGGTTCATCGCGCGCCGACCGGCGATCCCGCGCGGTGCCGTGGGCTTCAGCTACCACAAGCCGGTGCTCACCGTGCTCATCATCTTCATCGCGCTCTCGGCGTTCGAGCTCCCGATCGTCGACCTCATCGTGCATCGGTGGCCCGCCGTGCGCATCGCGTTCCTCATCCTCGGCATCTGGGGCGTCACCTGGATGTTCGGCCTGCTCTGCGCCTACCTGCTGCGACCGCACACGGTCGGCCCCGATGGAATCCGCGTGCGGCAGGGCCTCGAGATCGACGTCGCACTCAGCTGGGACGACATCGCCTCGGTCGCGCGCAACAAGCGAGTCGACGAGCCGAAGTCACCGAGATTCGAGGAGACGGATGCCTCGCGCATCCTCGTCTTCCGCATGCAAGACGAGACCGACATCGAGATCGAACTCGAACGCCCCATCGTCGTACGGCTGCCCGGCGGGGGAGCGAAGGGCGGCGAGCAGACGATCACGGGCGTGCGCATCTGGGTCGACGACCCGCGCGGGTTCGTGGACGAGGTGCGAAAGCACCTCTGACGACAGCGCGCCGGTCGCGCGACCCCTCAGGGTCGGCGACCGGCGCAGCTGGCGTAGTAGGCGTTACGGCCGGGTGGGCTCGTCGTCGGCGGCGTTCGGCGCGACGGGCTTCTCGTCGGTGGCGACGTCGACGGGCTCAGGTGCCTCGGGTGCGGCAGCTTCTGCGGTCTCGACGTACGCGGGCGATGCGACCTCGACGACCTCGGGCTCCTCGATGTCATCGAGGCTCGAGTCGGCGAATGCCGGGGGCTGGGTGGCGGCTGCGACAGCCGCGGCGCTCACGACCGCAGCGGCGCGGTTGCGTGCGTGTGTCGCGAGTGCGATGAACACCCCGATGACGCCGGCGGTGAGCAGCATGCCGCCGACCGTGCTCTGCGTCTGCAGGTTGAGGTATTCGAGGTAGTCGTCGCCCTGCTCGTTGTAGAAGTCGGCCTGGGCGGCATTTCCGCCGACGAGCAGCCAGAACCCGAGCCCGGCGACCGCGATGGCGGCGACCCACAGCACGATGAGCGGGATGTTCAGGGCGGGGCGTCGCGTGGTGGCGTTCGACAAGGTTCCTCCAGAGGATCGGTCCTGCGCAGCGTGCGCGCTGGATCGGTTGGCGTACGGCCGGATCGGCCTCAGCGAGCCTATGGCCGAAAGCTATGGATGGGGTTGGTATTTCCGATGTGTCCGCTACATGAGCCGCTTCATCCGATCCCCGGCAGATGCCGGATGTTCGACCGTGCAATCTTCACGGCCTCGGCGGCGCCGCCGTGCAACACGGTCTTCGACATCCCAAGTGTGAAGCCCTTCACCTGCTCGCCCGTGATCGCCGGAGGCAACGAGAGGGCGCGAGGGTCGGTGACGATGTCGACGAGAGCGGGGCCGTCGTGTGCGAACGCGGCGGCGACGGCATCCTCGAGTCGTCTGGGATCCTCGACGCGTTCGGCGTGGAAGCCCATCGCCCTCGCGACCGCGCCGTAGTCGACGGCGGGCACGTCGACGCCGAACGACGGGAAGCCGTCGACGAGCATCTCGAGTCTCACCATCCCCAGCGTCGAGTTGTTGAACACGAATACCTTGATGGGCAACTCGTACATCACCGCGGTGATGAGCTCGCCGAGCAGCATCGAGAGTCCGCCGTCGCCGGCGATCGCGACCACTTGGCGGCCGGGGTAGGCGACCTGCGCGCCGAGCGCGTGGGGGAGTGCATTCGCCATCGTGCCGTGCAGGAACGAGCCGATGATGCGGCGATCGGCCGTGGGCGTGATGTAGCGCGCCTGCCACACCGTTCCCATTCCGGTGTCGGCGGTGAAGATCGCGTTGTCTGCGGCTGCGTCGTCGATGACGGTGATGGCGTACTCGGGATGGATCGGCGTGACGGTCGCGACATCCGTGTAGGTGTCGGTGACGGTGTCGAGGAGCTTCTCCTGCTTCTTCAGCGTGCGATCGAGGAAGGTGCGGCTCGTCTTCGGCGTCACGAGCTCGGTGAGGAGGGCGAGCGTGGCACGAACATCGCCATGCACGGGGTGCGCGACGCTCGCGCGGCGGCCGAGGTGCGAGGCATCCGTGTCGATCTGGGCGATGACGACCTTGTCGGCGTCGGGCAGGAATTGCTCGTAGGGGAAGTCGGTGCCGATGAGGAGCAGCAGGTCGGCGTCATGGATGCCCGCGTGCGCGGCGCCGTAGCCGAGGAGGCCGGTCATGCCGACGTCGAACGGGTTGTCGTATTGGATCCACTGCTTGCCGCGCAGCGAATGCCCGATCGGGGCTTTGACGAGTTCGGCAAAGGCGATGACCTCGTTGTGGGCGCCCTCGACGCCGGCGCCCGCGAAGATCGCGACGGTGTCGGCATCGTCGATCGCCGTGGCGAGGGCGCGAACGTCGGCTTCGTCGGGCACGAGCGTCGGCGGCCCGGTCGCGACCAGGGCCGGGAACGAAGCGGATGCCTCGAGCTCGCCGACATCGCCCGGGATCACGACCACCGCCACGCCGGGCCCGGCGATCGCGTGCCGGAGCGCGGAGTTCACGACCCGCGGCGACTGTGCCGCCGTCGCGATCTGCTCGCAGTAATTGGAACATTCGACGAACAGACGATCGGGGTGCGTCGCCTGGAAGTAGCCGGCCCCGATCTCAGTGCTCTGGATGTGGGCCGCGATCGCGAGCACTGGCGCTCCCGAGCGATGCGCGTCGTACAGGCCGTTGATGAGATGCAGGTTGCCGGGACCGGCGGTGCCGGCGCACACCGCGAGCGTGCCCGTGAGTTGCGCGTCGGCGGCGGCCATGAACGCGGCGGACTCCTCGTGCCGCACGTGGATCCAGTCGATGCCGCCCTCCTTCGACCCGCCGCTGCGCCGAACCGCGTCGACGATGGGATTGAGCGAGTCGCCGACGATGCCGTAGATGCGACGGACCCCGGCATCGATGAGCTGCTCGACGAGTTGGTCGGCGATCGTGTGTGCCACGGTGTGTCCCCTCCGTGCGGTGCCTCTCCTCCAGTCTTCCCCTTCGATCGCCCGCGGTCGAGGGGCTGCGGGTGCATGAGCACCACTGCGGATGCCGCTATGATGGTCAAGTTGTCTTCCGAGAAATCGGATGGCATCGGGCTGTGGCGCAGCTTGGTAGCGCACTTGACTGGGGGTCAAGGGGTCGCAGGTTCAAATCCTGTCAGCCCGACCAGAGAAGCCCCGGTAGATCGAAAGATCCGCCGGGGCTTTCTTCATGCCGAGAGTCAAAACCGGGCGGAAAGTTCGCGGGGAACAGGGTGTCGGGATCCCGTCTGCAGGTGCTGGTCACGGCGATACGCTGGCGGCATGAGTGAGGTGCGACAACGGCAAGTTCTGGCAATCGTCTTGCTGGCGGGTGTTGCCCTCGTGATCGTGGCTTCCATCTTGTACAACGTGCTCGATCTCCGGGAGCCATGGGTTATCGCTGTCTTGGCCGTCGGGGGTCCGCTGTGGGTGGTGCTCGGAGTCTCCATTGACGTGAGCAGCCATCGTCAGGCGGCGAAAGCAGCCCGCATCCGCCGCGGCCTTCGAACCGACTTCCCTCATCTCGACTAGGGGTCCTGTCTGCGGGGCGCGATTCCAGTGGCGGACACCTGAATTCGAATGTATGTTCGAATCAGCAAGGAGCGCCATTGGACCGCAAACCCATCCGTTACGACGCCGACACTTGGCTCTGCATCCGGAACGATCCAGCCCACCCCAAGGCGATCATCCGCCGATTCAGGGATGTGAAGCGTGGCGACGTCTACCTCGTCATCAAGTGGGACGTCGACCCCGCGAAGCAGGTCTTGATGGCTTCCGCCACAACGCTCGAGCGAGCCAACGAACTCGTCCACTACGACCCCACTCCGACGGGCCGGGAGAGGTTCGCCGGATACCCCGACTTCGCGGGTGAGGCGCGAGGCAAGCAGTAGATGCCGCGCCTATCATCGGCAAGGTGAGCGACACCCGAGATCGCCGTCCAGAGTTGCCGGAGGCATCCGAGCTGCTCCGCTGCCCGAACTGCGGACAGGATCGCGCGCGAGGCGTCGACCACCGGTGCGCGGCACCTGGGCTCATCGAGCTCTCGCCGGAAGCTCTCCTCGTCGTCGAGGCGGTCCGCTCGGTCGGCGACGAGCTGGTCGTCGTCGGTGGTGCGGTTCGCGACCGACTCCTCGGACGAGAGCCCACAGATGTCGACTTCGAGATCGCGCCGGCGAGCCGGGATCGGCTTCGAGCCGCGTTGACGGAGGTCGGGTATGTCGGCACGCGTGGCGCCAGCTATGAGCTCATGGTGGTGGCCGTGCACGGAAGGGAGTTCGAGCTCTCCATCGTCGATCCGGAGCTGGATGCCGCGGGTCGATTCGGACGCCGTGACTTCACGCTGAACGCGATCGGCTGGTCACCGGCTACCGAGGAGCTCATCGACCCATGGGCGGGAGCGGTCGATCTGGAAGAAGGTGTGCTGCGTCACACCACGCCGCAGAGCCTCGGCACCGACCCCCTGCGAGTGCTCAGAGGCGTGCGCTTCGCGGGAACACACGGATTTCGGTTCCACGCCGACACGGCCGTCATCGCCCAGTCCCTTCGAGACGAGTGGGACTCGCTGCCAACCGATCGAATCTGGGCCGAGTGGCGCCGGCTTGGCCGGACGGCAACGGACTGGCCCGCGGCGCTCCGAGCGCTCGACGACACCGCGTGGACGACGCTGTTCCCCGAGCTGGAGACGATTCACGACACCCCGCAGGATCCGTCGTGGCATCCGGAGGGAACGGTATGGGCGCACACCGCGCTCGCCGCAGCTGCCGCGGCCGAGATCTGCAGCACCAGCGGAATCACGGGCGTCGACCGGGACGTGGTCGTGCTCGGCGCACTCGTGCATGATCTCGGGAAAGCCGAGTGCACTGTGGTGGAACCTGATGGTCGCATCACCTCACGAGGTCACGCGGATGCCGGAGTGGCCCCGGCCGAATCGTTCCTGAAACGCATCGGCGCACCGGCTTCGGTTCGCGACCGCGTGCTGCCGATCGTCCGCGAGCACATGGCCCACACGATCGACCAGCCCACACGTGCTGCCGTACGCCGACTCGTGCGGCGGCTGCATCCGGCCACCCTCCAGGACTGGATCCCCGTCGTCTCGGCCGACGTCGGCGGACGCGGAGCGGCGTCGCAGCCGTTCGATGCTCATCGATGGGAGGCGCTCGCCGCCGACACCGGGCAGCTGCCGGCGAAGCCGCTGCTCCGCGGCGAGCACCTGGTCGCGCTCGGTCTCGAGCCCGGTCCGCGGTTCGGCGAGCTCATCCGTGAATCGCTCGAGGCGCAGGACGACGGCGTGTTCGACGATGAGGCGGGGGCCGCAGCTTGGGCCGCTGAGCGGCTCGAGCTCGGAGGATGATCCAAGCGTCTTCCCAGGCCAGTGCCGCGCGGTCGCCGCGAGCGTAGAATCGCCTCGTCGGGGGAGGCCCCATCATGGAGCTCGAGGTTTCGACGATCATCGAACGTTCGGCCGCGGCCGTCTGGGACTTCTACGCCGTGCACCACGTGGAGAACCATCCGCGCTGGGATCCCGACATGTCGCTCGAGCAGGTGACGAGCGGTCCGATCGGCGTCGGCACCGTTCTCAAGCGGCGCTACGTCCGCTTCGGAGTGCTGGTCGAGGGAACCATGGAGATCGTCGAATTCGACCCTCTGCGTGCGATGGGCGCGAAGATCCACGACGGACAGACCGAGATGACCGGGCGCGCGACCCTCATCCCCGAAGGGCCGAACCGTACTCGACTGTCGACTCACGTGGACATTCATGGCGCGGACCAGTCGATGGCCGAGAAGATCACGCCGCTCGTCCAGCAGAGTTATGACACCATCAAGCGGCTCGTCGAGTCCGAGTACGAGCCCGGTTCCTGACCCGAGCACGCTCCGACTCAGCCAGCCAGCGTCGCCGCCGCGGGCGCCGCACGGCAGAATCGCGGTATGGGGTTTTCGCGTGCTGAGCTCGAGTCCTACCGCGGGGCGAACGTCGGCGACCTCATGCCCGAGCATCCGAAGCTCGTGTTCGTGGGCATCAACCCCGGGCTGTGGACGGCTGCGACGGGAACGCATTTCGCGCACCCCGGCAACCGGTTCTACCCGGCGCTCGCGGCCGCCGGCATCATCCCGCGCGTGCCCGGTTTCTCAACCGGGCTCAGCGAGGAGGAGCGCCGGATGTTCCTCGACGCGGGGATCGGCATCTCCAATCTCGTGCACCGGGCCACGGCGCGCGCCGACGAGCTCGACCGGGTCGAGTTGCGCGAGGGTGCGGCTCGCCTCGCGGATGACGTTGCCCGGTGGCATCCGCGCGTGGTCGCCGTCGTGGGCCTCACCGCCTACCGAATGGGTTTCGATCGACCCAAGGCGCGCGCCGGCCTTCAGGACGAGCGGATCGGCGGTGCGTTGCTGTGGGTGGTGCCGAACCCGAGCGGACTGAACGCCCACGCCACCGTCGCTGATCTCGCGCGGGCATATGCGGAGCCGGCGCGGGCCGCCGGGATCCCGCTTCACCCTCGGTCGACGGATGCGACGCCCGCGCCATCGTCGACCGGGCGGGGGAGTGCCTGATTCACGCCGCGCTCGGCCGCCACCTCACCGAGAATGCGCCGTCGCTGCCATCCGTGACCTCGCAACCGAAACTGCCGCACTCGCGCCGCAGCGTGGCGAGCAGCCAGCGGCGGTCGGCGCCCTCGGCGCGATTGATGCGCAGTTGACGAACCCGGGTCGGCACCAGGTTCAGTTCACGCAGTTGCCCGGTGGCGGCATCGATCATCGGAAAATACATGAGCCCGAGATCATCGCGGAACTCGTCGTGGCCCGAGATGCCTTCGTAGTCGTTGAGGAAATCGCCGCACCCGTAGAGGATCAACCGCTCCCGATAGACCTCGATCGCCTTTGCGTGATGCGAGGAGTGGCCGTAGACGACGTCGACGCCGGCGGAGTCGATCAGGCCGCGGGCGAAGGCGCGTTGCTCGGGCGAGATCTCGTAGCCCCAATTGCCGCCCCAGTGCAGTGAGAAGACCACCACGTCATGGGATCGCCGGTGGCGTTGCACCTCTGCGGCGATCTGCGCGACGGTCGTCGCCGAAAGGTCGGGCAGGCGGTGCACGCCGGACCGATCCGCACCCGCCGCCCAGCTCTCGGGCACTCCGCTGTCGTCGGTCGCGGCGGCGAACACGAGCACACGCGCCTCGCCGGCCAACGGCAGGATCGCGGGCGCCCGCGCAGAAGCCAGGTCCGCACCGGCACCGGCGACCTCGATCCGAGCACGCCGTAAGGTTCCGAGGGTCTCCACGAGCCCTTCGCGTCCCCAGTCGATCACGTGGTTGTTGGCCAGCACGCAGCAGTCGACGCCGGCGGCGGCGATGCACGGCACGTTGTCGGGGTGCATGCGATAGTGGATGCCCTTCGGCCAGGGGCGGTCGCTGCGAGTGATGCTGGTTTCCAGATTGATGATGCGCACGGCCGGACGCCGCTGCTCCAGCTCGGCCAGGGCATCGCCCCAGACATAGGGGAACGCCACCGGCCGCGCGATCCCGCCCGATGCGCGCTCGGCCAACGCCACGTACTCCACGGCGTTCCGCATATACGACTCGTGCAGCGTCGGTTCGGAGGGGTTCGGCAGGATCTGGTCGAGGCCGCGTCCGAGCATGACATCGCCGCACAGGAACAGCGTGACGGGAGGGGGAAGGCTCCGACCGCCCTCGCATGCGGCGATTCTAACCGCTTACTCTCGTGGGCGGATCGTGAGCACGAGCTCATCCGCCACACCGGTATTGAAACTATCGATAGTGGTACTATCAGTAGGTGAAGATCTCCGAGGTCAGCCGGCGAACCGGCGTCACCGCCACGACGATGAAGTACTACCTTCGCGAAGGACTCGTTCACAGCGGTGAGCGAGTGGGGAGCAACCAGACCGCCTACGACGAGACGCACGTGCGTCGGGTCAAGCTGGTGAGGGCGCTGATCGAGACGGGCGGATTGTCGATAGCCGACACGAAGCACGTGCTCGCCACGCTCGATTCGGACGACACCTCCCTGGCCCACACCTTCGAGGCAGCCCAGCACGCGCTCGGCGTCGGTGGCGCTTCGAGCAGCACGGCACAGCCGGAAGCACGCCATCGGGTCGCAGCTCTGGCCACCGGGCACGGCTGGAGGACGACCGCCGAGAACCCCGGCTTCGACGTCGCCGCGCGAGCCCTCGACGCCTTCTCGACGATCGGCTTCGCGCCATCCGATGAGTTCCTCGATGCCTACGCTTCGGCGGCGACGACCATCGCCCGAGCCGACCTGATGGCACTGACGACCCGCGATCGCCCCGAGCTCGTCGCCGAACTCATGGTGGTCGGAACAGTGCTCGGCGATGCGCTCATCGCCGGGCTCCGACGGCTGGCGCAGGAGAACGAGACGGCGGAGCTCTTTCCCGTGCACACCACGATCCACGACGAGAAGGATGCGAAATGACCAACCATGTAGTGCTCGGAGGAAATGGCGTCATCGGTCGCGAGACGATTTCGGCGCTCCTGGCTCGAGGCCACTCCGTCTCGTCGGTCGGCCGCTCGGCGTCGGTGTCGGCCGGGGCGACGTCCGTCGTCGCTGATCTCCTCGACGCGGCATCCGTCATGAATGCCGTGGAAGGTGCTGAGGTCGCCTACCTCACGGTCGGTGTCTCGTATTCGACCAAGGTCTGGCGTCGCGACTGGCCGACGATCATGCAGAACACCATCGATGCGTGTCTCGCGCACGGCACGCGGCTCGTGTATTTCGACAACGTCTATGCCTACGGCAGAACGGATGCGCCGATGACCGAATCGACGCCGATCCGGCCCTCCAGCAAGAAGGGCGTCCTGCGCGCGTCACTGCTCGCCGCGCTCGGCACCGCCGCCCGGGAACGCGGGCTCGATTACACGGTCGGGCGCAGCGCCGACTTCTACGGGCCGGATGCGGCGACGAGCGCGTTCAACACCTTCGCCCTCGACAACGTCGCGAAGGGAAAGCCGCCGATCTGGCTCTTCGACTCGCATCAGCCGCACTCGATGACCTACACGCCCGACATCGGCGAAGCCCTCGCGGTGCTCGGCACCGACGAGCGCGCCCGCGGGCGCGCCTGGCACCTGCCGACCGCGGCGCCTGCCCTGTCCGGCGCCGACTACCTCGAGCTCGCGACGGGCGGCAAGCTCGCCCACAAGACGATGTCGGCGACCATGATGCGAGTGGGTGCGCTGTTCATCTCGGAGGCGCGCGAGTCGCTCGAGATGGCATACCAGTACACGGCCCCGTACGTGTTCGATTCGAGCGCGTTCGAGTCGACGTTCGGGATCGCCGCGACGCCCTATCGCGAGGGGATCGCCGCAGCTCAGGAGCGCGCGGGTGTACTGAGCCGATAGGTGCGGCCGCGGCGGTCGGCGAGGATGATCGAGGGATGCCGACGTCCCTCGTGATCCTCGCCGACACGCACGTGCCCAAACGCGCCCGCGGCCTTCCGCCTGCCCTCTGGGCCGCGATCGAGGCAGCCGACCTCGTCATCCATGCGGGTGACTGGGTCGACGTGAGCCTCCTCGACGAGATCGAGGCACGTGCAACGCGACTCGTCGGCGTCGTGGGCAACAACGACGGCGCCGCACTCCGCGCCCGCTTGCCTGAGCTCGCCGCCGAACTCGTCGACGGCCTGCGTTTCGCCGTCGTGCACGAGACCGGCCAGGCGGACGGCCGCGAACGCCGCATGGACGCCGCGTTCCCCGACACCGACGTGCTCGTCTTCGGGCACAGCCACATCCCATGGGACGCTGTCTCGCCAGCCGGCATGCGGCTGCTGAATCCGGGATCGCCCACGGATCGCCGGCGCCAGCCCACGGGTACGTTCATGACTGCGGTCGCCGATGACGGCCGCCTTCGCGAATTGCAGCTCGTCGCGGTCGGCCCACGTGGCGAGAGCCTGAGCGGGCATAGCATCGAGTCGTGAGCCTCGCCCCCGCGTCCCTGCCCTTCGTCGACGAGCACTCGGTGGCGATCGAGGCCGACCGCGAGGCCAGCTGGGTCTCACTGCAGCGGGTGCTCGAGGCGACGGGCTCGTCGGGGTTCGCCCGATATGCGCGCCTGATCCGCGCCGTCGACACCGCGGCATCCGGACCTCGACCGCTGTCAGCGGGCTCTGCGTTCCCCGGCTTCCACGTCGTGACCGCCGACGAACCGCAGCACCTCGCGCTCGCCGGCCGCCATTCCTTCTCCGACTACGCGCTGATCTTCCACCTCGACGAGGTCGCCCCGGGCCGCACCGTCCTTCGTGCAGAGACCCGTGCCGAATTCCCGGGGGTGCACGGCGCCATCTATCGGATGCTGGTGATCCGCAGTCGTGCGCACGTGCTCGCCACCCGGCGCATCCTGTCGGCGGTCAAGCGCACTGCCGAGCAACACCGCCCCCTGCGATAACGGACGCCTGAGTCATCGCGGCTCGACGACTCGTCAATAGGCCGCACCCGCGAGAGAGCCGACGACCGCATCATCCGGGTACCAGACCACGCATGAGATTCGGCGATCCCCGTCGAGCCATGCCTTCTCGGTCGGCCAGAGCGAGTAGAGCTCCAGGATCGACTCCTCATATGGGATCCCGATGAAGTCGGCGAATCGAGCTCGGCACCCTTCATCGGCCGTCTGTTGGAGTGCCGTCTGCCCGGGGTAGTCGGTGTCATCGAGGTCGAAGACGGCATAGACCTCATCGTCGTGGCGCTGGTCGCACGGCACGATCGACTCCGAGAGCTTCGGCTGGTCCTTCCGCACGTCGAAGCACGTGCCCACCGCGGGGTGAAATGGAGCCGGCGCAGAAGGGGAGGCGCTCGGCGTCGTCGCGCCAAGGGCACTCGCCGGCGCCGAGGATGTCGGACGCCCGCCTCCCGTCGCGGGTGATGACGTCGGTGACGTCCGATCACCGGCGGCGATGCATGCGCTCAGCATGGCGACGACCAAGCCGACCGCGAGGATCGCAATGCTTCTGTAGCCAGCCCTTCCCATGGAGTCCGAACCTACTGGACGGATCTGTGTCAGGGCGCGAGCAGACCGCTCGTGGCGGCACGGGCTGCGGTGAAGCGGGCCTGCACATCGGCCCAGTTGACGATCTCCCAGAACGCCTTCACATAGTCGGCACGCACGTTGCGGTAGTCGAGGTAATAGGCGTGCTCCCACACGTCGAGCTGGAGCAGCGGCGTGACGCCGAGCGGCGCGTTGCCCTGCTGGTCGAAGAGCTGGAAGATCACCGGTCGAGCGCCCAGGTCGTCCCACGCGAGCACCGCCCAGCCCGAGCCCTGCACGCCGAGGGCCGTCGCCGTGAAGTGTGCCGGCGTGGTCAGAGGTCTGGGCTGTCGCTGTCGAGGCGGTGGAATCGACGATCGTGGTAGAGCAGCGGCGATGACGGCGGTCCGAGGCTCACATCGAGCACCTCGGCGATGACGAGCGACGAGCTTCCGACCGGAACGATGTGCAGCGGTCGGCAGCGGAGTGCCGCGCGGGCGTCGGAGAGCAGCGGTTCGCCGGTCCCGAGCCGCGCGAATCCCTGTTCCGTCGTGAAGCGCGGTTCGCCCGACCGGGCGAACGCGCGTGCGAGGTCGACATGACGGTCGGCGAGAAAGTGCACGATCATGGTGTCGGCGGCGAGCAGCCGGCCCGCCGACCCGGTGGCGCGCGTCACCGAGAACGACAGGGCCGGCGGATCGACCGCCACCGAGGCCACGCTCGAAGCGGTGAGCCCGACCGGGCCCGATTCCGTCGCCGCGGTGACGAGGGCGACGCCGGCAGGCTGGGCGCGGAACGCGGCCTTGAACGACTCGGCGAGCGCCGTCGATTCGAGCGCCCGCGTGGCATCCGTCATCACTGTCCACCCTGCGGGGGAAGCGCCGCGATGAGCTCGTGATCGCGCGGGATGAGCCCGGTTCGCGCGGCACCGCCGGGGGAGCCGAGGTCATCGAAGAACTCGACGTTGGCCCTGTAGTAGTCGGCCCAGATGTCGGGGAGGTCGTCTTCGTAGTAGATGGCCTCGACGGGGCAGACCGGCTCGCACGCACCGCAGTCCACGCACTCGTCGGGATGGATGTAGAGCGATCGCTCGCCCTCGTAGATGCAATCCACGGGGCACTCGTCGATGCACGCCTTGTCTTTCAGATCCACGCACGGCAGGGCGATCACGTAGGTCACCGGGGGATCACCACACTCGCTGGTCGCATGCCCTCCAACGTAAAACCTCAAGTATGGTTGAAGTCAAAACGGAGGGAAATCGGATGTCGCCTGAGCGCCAGCTCGCCCCCGAGCATGACGCATCGGCACGGCATGCACCCGACGAACTCCTGACGGTCGGCGAGATGAGCCGGCGCACCGGAGTGGCCGCCTCGGCGCTGCGGTTCTACGAGGAGCTCGGCCTCATCGCGTCGATGCGCACGGCCGGCAACCAGCGCCGCTACCCGCGCCACATGCTCCGGCGCGTCTCGCTCATCGCGGTCGCGAAACGGCTCGGCATCCCGCTCACCGATGTGCAGGCCGTGTTCGAATCGGTTCCCCTCGACACGACGCCGAGCCATGCCGACTGGCAGAGGGCCTCGCGCCGCTGGAAGCGACAACTCGAGGAACGCCGTCGCGGCATCGAACGGCTCGAGCGCGAACTCACCGGATGCATCGGCTGCGGATGCCTCTCGATGAAGGCATGCGGGCTGCTCAACCCCGACGACGCCCTCGGCGACGACGGCGTCGGACCGCGGAGGCTGGGGCCGGCCGAGCCGGTGTGACGGCAGGCCCCAGGAGCCTTCTCAATTCTTCAGCGCGTCGAGGCCGGCCTGGTCAGGACGCACGAGCTCGAGGATCTCGGCGTAGTGCGGGTTGTACATGATGCCGAGCACGTTGCCGAACGGGTCGATGACGGATGCCGTGCTGAAGTCGCCGTAGTCGATTCGCGGTTGGTTGAGGGTCGCGCCGAGCGACAGGAGTCGCTCGAGCGAGCCATCGAGGTCGTCGACGTGCCAGAAGATGACCTGACCGGCGGGCTTCTCCGTGGGAGCCGGTCCGTAGGCGGCGTCGACGAGTCCGAGCTCGTCCTGGTAGTCGCCGATTCGGAACTCCCGGTATCCCGGCACCTGGTCGTAGTAGGGCGGCACGCCGAGCAGCTCGGTGTACCAGGTCGTGGCGGCGTCGAGGTCGGCGGCGAAGTAGTTGACGGTGGCGAATCCTCGCAACATGGTGGTTCCCTTTCCTGATGAGTTCGGTCTTCGTGGGTACTGAATCAAGTATCGAACGCATAAGTGCTCACCTCCTGACTACTTTGTTTGCGAGTATTGAACTATGCGCGCCGATCGACTCGTAGCCACCCTCCTGCTCATGCAGGCTCGCGGGAAGGTCACGGCTGCCGAGCTCGCCGAAGAGCTCGAGATCTCCGTCGCGACTGCTCGCCGCGACCTCGAAGCGCTGTCCGCGGCCGGCATCCCCGTCTACCCGCAAGCCGGGCGCGGCGGAGGCTGGCAATTGCTCGGCGGTGCCCGAACCGACCTCAGCGGACTCACCTCGGCCGAGGCGCGTGCGCTGTTCCTGATCGTGGGGCCCGCAGCATCCGTCGCTCCCGAGGCCAAGTCTGCGCTGCGGAAGCTCGTTCGCGCGCTGCCCGACACCTTTCGCGCCGAAGCCGAGGCCGCCGCCGAAGCCGTCGTCATCGACCCGGCGCAATGGGGAAGACCGCCACGAGAACAGCCCGAGATCGTGAAACTGTTGCAGGCGGCGGTCGTGCAGCGCAGACGCGTGCGGCTCCTCTATCGCGGCTGGGATCGCGAGCCCGTCGAACGCCTCGTCGATCCGTGGGGCCTCGTCGAGAAGCACGAGGTCTGGTACCTGCTCGGCGGAGTCGCCGGTGCCGAGCGTACGTATCGCGTGGATCGCATCGTCGAGGCGATCGTCGTCGATGAGGCGGCGCAACGCCCCGCCGACTTCGATCTCGCCGAAGCGTGGGAGCGCGTTATGCATGAGGTGAACGAGCATCGCGAGCGCGCGTCGGCGGTGGTGATCACCGACACCGCGATCCTGCCGTTCCTTCGTGAGCGCTTCGGTGAACGGTCGATGAGCGCGGAATCCGTCGACGAGCACCGCACCCGGATTCGCGTCACCGCCCCGACCGAATCGCTGCTTGCCCGGTCGCTCGCCGGGTGGGCTGACCACCTCGAAGTGGTCGAGCCCGAGTCGGTTCGAGTGGAGCTCAAGCGGCTCGGTTCCGAGCTCGTCAGGCGCAATTGAACAGTGGGAGCGCGTTCACGACGTGCATGACTTTCACAGGGAAAACTGAGGTTCTGTCCAGAAGGCCTCGCCAGACTGGCCACTTCGCCCGGGCGCCCCCGCCCGAGGAACGCCGATCAAGAGTCGCCGGCAGTCCGAATGCCGCGCGACTCGCCCATGTGAAAGTCATGCAGAACCAGATTCCCTCCTCTCAGAACTCAGATCCCACGCCCGAAACGGGCCCCTTGGCCGTTCGTCCCCGTCGTCGCAACTCGCGGCGCGGCTGGCGCGGCGGGCCCCTCATCGCAGCCGGCGCGGTCGTCGCGATCGGCGCCATGGTCGGCACCGGTTTCGCGGTGCAATCCACGGTCGCTGCGCAGAATGAGAGCATCGAGGCGACTGCGGCCCTCACCGCCGCCGGCGACCTCGACGTCGAGCAGCTCGGCTCGCACGCCGGCATCCTCGAGGCTCGCGCAGTGAAACTGGCCGAAGACACGCTCACCGGTGCCGGCGACACGATCGCCGCAGCGCAGGGCAAGACGGATGCCACGCAGCTCGCGTCATCCGTCGCCGCCCTCGACGACTACAAGCTGCTCGCACCCGAGCGGGTGTTCGACCTCGTCGAGACGACGAAGTCGCACACCGCGACGGTGCAGGCCGCACTGGCCGAGGCCGATCGCGTCGCAGCCGAGCAGGCTGCCGCTGCCGCGGCCGCCGCCGCAGCGAAGGCCGCCGCCGAAGCCGCCGCACAGGCCGAGCAAGCGGCAACCGCCGCTCCCTCACGCCCGTCGGCGCCCTCGAACCCGACGGAAGCGCAGGCGATCGCCCGCAGCCTCATGGCGTCGTCCTACGGCTGGGGCGACGACCAGTTCGGCTGCCTCGTGAGCCTCTGGAGCCGCGAGTCCGGCTGGAACGTGTACGCAGAGAACAGCTCGAGCGGTGCCTACGGCATCCCGCAGGCCCTGCCCGGGAGCAAGATGAGCACGGCCGGCGCAGACTGGGCCACGAGCGCCACCACGCAGATCACGTGGGGTCTCGGCTACATCGCGGGTCGCTACGGCACGCCGTGCGGTGCCTGGGACCACTCGGAGTCCGTGGGCTGGTACTGAGTCGCATGTGAAACGGCGGTGCCGATGGGGGTGAATCCCCATCGGCACCGCCGTTCTGACGTTCGTGGCGCGGGACGCCGCACGTGTCAAGCTCATGCGGGCGGCATCCGCTGCTCGATAGCCTGACCGAATGAACGCGCACGGCGACGAGATCGACCGGCGACCCGCCTCGCCGGTCGCCCGTGTGAGTGCCTGGGCAAAACGCGCCACCGCCTGGGTGCTCGCGAAGAAGCCCGCCCGCGCGCTCCTGCTCTATATCGAGCGCCAGGGGCCGATGCTCGCCGACAGCGTCACGTATCGCACCCTCTTCTCGGTGTTCGCCGGCCTGTTCCTCGGCTTCGCGATCGGGGGGATCTGGCTCTCGGGCAACGAGACGGCGATGCAGGCGCTCGTCGACACGATCGGCGCCGCGATCCCTGGCCTGGTCGGAGCCGACGGTCTCATCGACCCCGACGATCTCGTGCAGCCCATCACCCTCAGCATCGCGGGCACGATCGCGCTCATCGGTGCCGTCGGCGCCGCGATCGGCGCCGTCGGCTCGCTGCGCAAGGCGTTCCGCGACCTCGGTCACCAGCCCGACGACACGACGTTCTTCCTCTGGCTCCTGGTGCGCGACCTGCTGCTCGCGATCGGATTCGGCGTTGCGCTCGCCGCCGCCGCTGCGGTCACGTACTTCAGCACGGCGGCCCTCGGCGCCGTCTTCGACTGGCTCGGCATCTCGGCCGGCGATGCGCTCTTCGAGGCGAGTACCCGAACGATCTCCATCGTCGTGATCTTCGCGATCGACACGATCGTCATCGCGGTCATGTTCCGCCTCCTGTCGGGCCTGCGACCGAGCGCGCGCTCGCTCTGGACCGGCGCGATCATCGGTGGAGTCGGCCTCACCGCGCTGCAACTGCTCTCGAGCCTGTTCGTCGGCGGTGCCACGGCCAACCCGCTGCTCGCATCGTTCGGCTCGCTCATCGCCCTGCTGCTGTGGATCAACTTCTCGAGCCAGGTCATCCTCATCGCCGGCGCCTACATCGTCACGGGCGTCGACGAGGAGCACGACCGGGTGCACGCACGTTACGGGGCGCCCACGTTCGCGGCGCGACAGCTGCAGCGTGCCGAACGCCGGGCAGCGGATGCCGCGACCGCCGTCATCGCGGCGCGCGAGGCCGTCGAGCGCGAGCAGTCCGGCGCGGCCGCACCGGTGCGGCCGCGCGAGTGACTCGCCGGGCTCGATCCGACCCGGCGAGCCCTCACACGATGCTCAGAGCGGAATGTCCCTGTCCGGCGGGATGACCCGGTCGGGGTCGTCGATCCCGACCACGTCGACGTCGGCGTCGTCGACTTCGTAGACCTCGTCGACCTCGACGTCGTCGTCGAGATCTTCGGCAGCGGGCTCGCCGGCGACGTCCTCGACCTCCTCGAAGTCCTCCTTGGGAAGTTCCGCGCTCAGCGGAAGCTCGGCGTCGGTGTACTCGCCCTCGACGTGCTCTCGCGGGCGCAGGGGATCAGTCATGGCTCCTCCGATCGGAACATGGCCGAGCTCCGCGGGTGCGGCGGCCAAGGCTCACGATACGGTCGCCCGCCGGGCAGCTGTAGGGGATTGACTCGGGCCACGGTCAGGCGTAGCAGCCGATCCCGGTGCCCAGCAGAATGGGCAGATGCCGACCGTGCAGCTCATCGTTCGCTCGTTCATCTCGCCGCTCACCCGTACTCGCGCCTTCCGCGCGATCGCACCGGTCCTCCTGCCGCCGATCGAACGGTGCCTCCACCGGCTCACCGGCGGACGGGTGCAACTGAGCGGCCTGCTCGTTCCGTCGCTCGTGCTCCACTCGACCGGCGCGAAGACGAGCGCCCTGCGCGACACTCCGCTCATGTACACGCCAGACGGCGACGGGCGGGCGATCGTCGCGGGCACGAGCTTCGCGCGACAGCGGCATCCTGCCTGGACCTACAACCTGCTCGCGCACCCCGATGCGTCGATCACGGTGCGCGGACGACGGATGCCGGTGCGCGCGAGCCTCATCGAGGGCGACGAGCGCGAAGCGGCGTGGGCGCGCATCGAGGGGCAGTGGCCGGGATACCGCGCGTACGAGCGGACCTCGGGGCGAACCGTGCGGTTGTTCCGGCTCCAGCCGGTTGCGAGCACGCACGACCCCTCGATGTGACCTCGAGCACAGTCGTCACGGTTCGACGAGCGCGCCCGCCTCGGTGAGCAATCCGACCGCACGATGGATGCCCGGACTCTCCGCCATCGTGCGCCGATACGCCACCCGCACCTCTCGCACCTGGCTGTGGTCGGCGAGCGGACGCGCGACCACGCCGCTCGGCAGTGGCAGCCGGCCGAGTCGCGGCACGAGCGCGATCGCGACGCCCTGCCGGGCCAGCTCGACGAGCGAGGAGAAGTCGGGATCTTCGGCGACGACGCGGGGCACGGTGCCGAGGTCGGCGAAGATGCGCATGAGCGCCTCGTGGCAGATGGCGCCCTTCGGGGTGCTCGCCCACGGCTCGTCGACGAGCGCGGGGCGGTCGAGCTCGAGCCGGGCGGCGAGCGGATGCCCCGTCGCGAGCACGATGTCGGCCTCGTCGAAGCAGAGGTGCTCGGTCACGACATGCGCCGGTGCGCTCAACGGCACGGAGTTCCAGTTGTGCACGACCGCGAGATCGGCGGCCCCCGTCGCCACCATTCCCATGGCGTCGACGGGGTCGACGCTCGTGACCGTGGCGAGGGCGGCGCCATCCGTATCCCGCAACTCGCGGAGCACCGGCCCGACGAGTCCGCGCGTCGCGGTCGAGAACGAGGCGATGCGAAGGGGAGCGCGCGGCGTGCCGCCCGCCGCGACGGACTCGAGTCGCTCGAGCGTCTCGAGGAGCTCGCGCCCCTCGCTCACGAGCGCGCGGCCCCGTTCGGTGAGCAGCACGCCCCGCCCGCGCCGCTCGAGGAGCGGTGCTGCGAGTTCGCGTTCGAGCTTTTTGACCTGCTGCGACACTGCCGATGGGGTGTACCCGAGCTGGCCGGCAGCGGCGACGACGGAGCCCGACCCCGCGACGGCCACGAGCGCGCGAAGCCCTTGCAGGTCGATCATGTAGAAATCGTACGTTGTCGAACGCAGTAATCGGAACTGGTGCTGCATGAAGACGACTGCGAGGCTCGACGTATGCCTCTGAAACACGCCGCCCTCGGTCTGCTCGTCGCGCTCATCTGGGGCGTGAACTTCCTCGCCATCGAGCTCGGACTCCGCGACACCCTGCCGCTCGTGCTCGTGTCGCTGCGGTTCATGCTCGTCGCCGTGCCGCTCGTGCTCTTCGTGCCCAAGCCGGAGGTCTCGTGGCGCAGCCTCGTGGGCATCGGCCTGTTCATGAGCGCCGGTCAGTTCGGGCTCCTGTTCACCGCGATGCACCTCGGCCTGCCCGCAGGGCTCGCCGCCGTCGTGTTGCAGTGCCAGATGATCTTCACGCTCGTCATCGGGCTGATGGTGCTGAAGGAGCGGCCTACGCGGATGCAGCTCGTGGGCGCGCTCATCGGCGTGGTCGGGCTCGGCATCGTCGCCGTCGGCCGCATCGAGGGTGCGGCCGACTTCGGGGCGATCGTGCCGCTCCTCATCTGCGTGGCCGCCGGGCTCAGCTGGGGGATCGGCAATGTCGTGTCACGGTCGGCACAGGGGACGAACGGCTTCGGAATCGTGGTCTGGTCGGCCCTCGTCGTGCCGCTCCCGGTGCTCGCGCTCAGCCTCCTGCTCGACGGGCCCGTGGCGGTCGGCGAGGCGTTCGCCACGATCGGGTGGGAGACCGTCGTGAGCGTCGCGTACACCGCGGGGCTCGCCTCGCTTGTCGGCTACTCGATCTGGACGTCGCTGCTCGGACGTCATCCGGCGGCGGTCGTCGCTCCGTTCGCACTGCTCGTCCCGCCGATCGGCCTCGCCGCCGCGGCGCTCGTGCTCGGCGAGGTACCCAACGTCCTCGAGCTCGCGGGCAGCGCAGTGCTCGTCGGCGGAGTGGCGATCGGGTTGGTCCGCCGGAGGCGGGAGGCATCCGTTCGGCCCGCCGGTTCCGCTGCGGGGCTTGCGGCCGGTGCGGATGCCGGGGCCTCCGGATACAGCCGCCCCCCAGTGCCCGCCCGTACGCTCGAGACATGACACGACGCCCGAGCGAACCCATCTACAGCACGGCCATCGCCGCCGGGCGGGGACTCTTCGGATTCTGGGGCCTGAAGCGCACCGTGACGGGCGCAGAGCACGTGCCGGCCACGGGTGGCGCCGTGCTCGCGATGACGCACTTCGGCTATCTCGAGTTCGCCCTCGTCGAGTGGGCCACGTGGCTCTCGAACCGTCGCCGCATCCGGTTCATGGCCAAGCAGGGCGCGTTCGACAAACCCGTCGTCGGTCGGCTGCTGCGTGGCATGCGCCACATCGCCGTCGACATGAAGGCCGGCGCCGCGGCGTACTCGAACGCCGTCGACGCCTTGAGGCGCGGTGAACTGCTCGGTGTCTTCCCCGAGGCGGGCGTGAGCTCGTCGTTCACGGTGCGCGAGCTGAAAACCGGCGCGGCGCGCCTCGCCGCCGAAGCCGGCGTGCCGATCATCCCGGTTGCGGTGTGGGGCGGCCAGCGCCTGCTCACGAAGCGACACCGCATCCGGTTCTTCGAGCGCTTCGGAGTTCCCGTCAGCTTCGCGTTCGGCCAGCCGATCACGGTCGGCGTCGATGAAGACCCGCACGACGTCACCGCGCGGTTGCGCTCGACGCTGCAGGGGCTCGTCGACCGGCTGCAGGCCGAATATCCCGTCGACGGCGCTGGGCAGTGGTGGCAGCCTCGGCACCTGGGCGGCACCGCGCCCACGCCCGACGAGGCCGCACAAGCGGATGCAGCGCGCGAGCGCGATCGCGATCGCGATCGTTCCGAGTGAGGCATCCGAGCTCCTGAATGCCGCCGAACCCGAGGCGATGTCACTGGTGCGGGGTTAGGCTCGGGTCATGTGCAGGAACATCCACCCCCTCCACAACTTCGAGCCCGCAGCGACCAACGACGAGGTGCACGCCGCAGCGCTGCAGTTCGTGCGCAAGGTGGCCGGAACGACGAAGCCGTCGCGCGCGAACGCAGCGGCGTTCGATGAGGCCGTCGAGGAGATCGCGCACATCACGCGGCATCTGCTCGACCACCTCGTCACCAACGCGCCGCCGAAGAATCGCGAGATCGAGGCCGAGAAGGCCAGGGCGCGCGCGGCCCATCGCTACGTCAGCGTCTGATCCTTCGCGAGGAGTCCGTCGTGCCGTCGGGCACGGTGGGAAGGAACGGAGTACCGTCTTGGCATGGCCGGCGATGCGGTGACGATCAGTGTTCCAGGTCCGCAGGGCGATCGCGAAGTGCGGATCTCGAGTCCGTCGCGCGTGCTCTGGCCCGAGCTCGGCATCACGAAGCTCGAGCTCGCGGAGTACTTCGTGGCGGTCGGCGATGCGTTCGTCGAGGCGAACGGCGATCGTCCGGTCTCGCTGCAACGATTCTCGGGTGACATCGACGGCGACCAGTTCTTCTCGAAGAACCCGCCCAAGGGTGCGCCCGAATGGGTGCGATCGGTGCCCGTGACCTATCCGAGCGGCCGGCGGCATCCGCAGCTCGTCATCGACGAACCGGCGGTCGCCGTGTGGGGCGCCCAGATGAACACGATCGTCTTCCACCCGTGGGCGTCGCGCGCCGAGACGTCGGACTTCCCCGATCAGTTGCGCATCGACCTCGACCCGCAACCCGGCACGAGCTTCGCGGAGGCGGTTCCCGCGGCGCTCGCGCTCCGCGACCTGCTTGCGGAGGTCGGCCTCACGGGCTTCGTGAAGACGTCGGGCAATCGGGGCATCCACGTCTTCGCGCCGATCGAGCCCGAATACGAGTTCCTCGACGTGCGCCACGCCGTGATCGCGCTCGCGCGGGAACTCGAACGGCGGATGCCCGAGCAGCTCACCACCGCGTGGTGGAAGGAACTGCGAGGCGACCGCATCTTCATCGACTACAACCAGGCCAACCGCGACCGCACCATGGCCGGCGCCTACAGCCCCCGCGCCCTGCCGCACGCCGCCGTCTCGTGTCCGGTCGAGTGGAGCGAACTCGAGTCGACCGACCCGAAGCTGCTCACGATCAGGACCGTGCCCGAGCGCCTGCAGACCACCGGCGACCCATGGGCCGGGATGCAGGAGCACACCGCTTCCATCGGCGTGCTCCTCGAGTGGTGGCAACGCGACCTCGACGACGGACTCGGTGAGCTCCCCTTCCCGCCCGACTTCCCGAAGATGCCAGGGGAGCCGCCGCGCGTGCAGCCGAGCCGTGCGCGGCACGACGTCTGAGCGCGCACTCAGCCGAGCGAGGCGACCTCCTCGTAGCTCGGCGTGCCCGACGGCGCGGTGAACGTGCCGGCCCGCAGCTCGCGCGCGGCCGAGCCGATCGCACCGAGTGCGATGCGGAAGAGCAGCGATCCGGTGCTCACCCGCGCGACCCCGAGGCTCGCGAGCTCCGGCACGGTGAGGCCGGCCGGCGCGAGCAGGTTGAGCGGGGCCGGGATATCGCGCACGAGTGCGGCGATGGTCTCCGCCGGCAGGGCGCCGGGGACGAAGATGCCGGATGCCCCGGCCGCGAGGTACCGCTCGGCACGTGCGATCGCCTCGCGCCGCCGCGCCGCGGCATCCGTGGCACCGGCGATCCAGAACGGGTCGGTGCGGGCGTTCAGGTAGAGCCCGGGCGCCGCCGCGGCGATCGCCGCGACCTTCGCCGATGCGAGTGCGACGTCGACGAGCCGGCCGGCCGCGTCGGAGTCCTCGATGTTCACGCCGACGACGCCGAGCTGCTCGAGCTGCGCCGCGAAGGCGCCGACCTCGACCGGATCGTCGGAGAACCCGGCCTCGAGGTCCACCGTCACCGGGATGCCGGCGGCGGTGATGCGGCGCGCGAGGTCGAGCGTCTCGGCTGCGGTCTCTCCCGCGCCGTCGGGCTTGCCCGCGGCGACGGCGACGCCGAGACTCGTGGTGCCCACGACGGGGTGGCCGGCGGCGCGGAGCCATCGTGCCGACGCGAGGTCCCACGCGTTGGGCAGCAGGAGCGGATCGCCGGGGCGGTGCAGGCGTTCGAACTCAGCGGGCGTCAGCATCGATGGTCTCCTTTGTCGTCGGGTCGATTCGGGTGCGGGCCTCGGCGCGGCGCAACTCCTCGATGACCGCCACTGCGATCGCGAGTGCGTGATGCGGTGCGGGACAGCCGCGATGGCCGGCGCCGAAGGCGAGCGTTCGCGCGGGCCGGTCGCCCGTTGTATCGCGGTCAGGTCCGTCGAGACGCAGCACGAGCAGCGCGCCCGGCTGGACGTCGTGCGTCGAAGCACGTGGCGGATCGTCGGGCGCGACGCGGCGCGTCATCGGCACGGGGGAGTCGTCGCGCAGCGTCGCGGTGAGCACCTCGTGCGTCGACGGCGACAGCGAGCCGGATGCCGCGAGCCGCTGCATCGCGCGCTCGACGAGTGTGCCCGTGGCCGCGTAGGCCTGCACGAGCAACTGCACGAGCAGGGCGTCGTCTGACGCGTCGGCGCCGGGCGCTGCGTCGAGCAGGCGCACCGTGGCGGCGTCGGCGGCTGCGGCATCCGTCGCCCGTCCGCTCGCGTAGGCGTCGACGATCGCGGCGACGAGCGGCGGGAGCGACTCCGCATGACGGAACCCGAGCTGCAGGCTGAGGGCGGTCACGGGGACATGCCGGGCGATCGTGGCGACGGGCGACGCCGGTTCCGCCTCGAGTGCCGAGCGGGTCAGCGATGCGGCCGTGCGGGCGAGCGCAGCGAGTTCGATGCCGGCGAGCATCGACTCGAGGCGTCGCCGGCGAGCGTCATGCACGGCGCCGTTCGAGAACCGCGAGGCGTCGGCCCGGAACCGTTCGAACGGCGTCGACGCCGCGGCATCCGCCTCGGGAACCAGGAATCGCGGATCGGCGAGGATGAGGGCGACGTCGGCCCGGTCGATGATCTCGGTCATGGTTTCGACGCTACGCCGTGCACGATTCGCTGCCGGGCGAAGTGTCGTCGCCGTATCGTGACGGTATGCACGGTGACGCCGATCTCGCAGAACCCGCTCGCCTGATGGGGGAGCCCGCCCGGGCTGCCATGCTCGTCGCGCTCCTCGACGGCCACGCGTTGCCCGCGAGCGAGCTCGCCGCGATCGCTCGCGTGAAGCCGCCGACGGCGAGCGCCCACCTCGCCCAGCTCGTCGCCGGCGGGCTCGTCACCGATCGCCGGATCGGCCGGCACCGCTATTTCGCACTCGCCGGGCCCGAAGTGGCCAGCGCCGTCGAGGCGCTGCAGCTCATCGCGCCGCGGCGTGCCGTCACGTCATACTCGCAGTCCGCGACGGCGCGCAGACTTGCCGAGGCGCGATCGTGCTACGACCACCTCGCCGGGCGGATCGCGCTCGACCTCGCCGACGCGCTCGTCGCCGAGGGTGCGATCTCGCCCCTCGACGCGGGGGAGCCAGGCCGGCTGCACGCCACCGACGGCCCGCTCGGAATGCGGCTGCGGCTCGCCGACGTCGGCGACGTCGGCTCCACCGGCCCCCGTTCCCGGCGCCCAGAGGTACGCGGATGCCTCGACTGGACCGAGCGGCGCCCGCACATCGCCGGGCGTCTCGGCTCACACCTGCTCGCCGTGCTGCTCGCCGACGGCTGGGTCGCCCGCGTGCCGGGCGACCGCTCGCTCCAGGTGACCGCAGCGGGTCGGGAGGCGTTCGCAGCGCTCGGCTGAACGATGCCGCGGTGACGCGCGATCACACGGCGATGTCGCCTCGTGGCCGGCGGGGTGAGCCGTGCAGCTCGCGGTGCAGCCGCTCCATGCGCGCATCGAGCTCTGCAGCGGGTGTGCGCGGCATCCGTCAGTCCATCGAGCAGCTCTTGCGGCACCTGGCGGTCGTACTTGTAGTAGATCTTGTGCTCGAGGCTCGCCCAGAAGTCCATCGCGATCGTGCGGATCTGCACCTCCACGGCGACGGGATGCGCCCCCGTCGACAGGAACACCGGCACCTCCACGATCACGTGCAGGCTCTGGTAGCCGTTGGCCTTCGGCTCCGCGATGTAGTCCTTCACCTTGAGCACGCGGACGTCGCGCTGCACCGTCAGCAGCTCGAAGATGCGATACGCGTCGGACACGAAGCTGCACGTCACGCGCACGCCGGCGATGTCGGTGATCGTCTCGCGGATCGTCTCGAACGTCGGTTCGACGCCCTTGCGGCGCATCTTCTCGATCACGCTGTCGAGGCTCTTCAGGCGGCTCGAGATGTGCTCGATCGGGTTGTAGTCGTGCGTGTGGCTGAACTCCTCGCGCAGGATGGAGAGCTTCGTGATCACCTCGTCCATGCCGAACTTGTAGCGCAGCATGAACCGCTCGGTCTCGTCGCGGAGGGCCCGCATCTCGTCGAGGGTCTGGCCGTCGATCGTCTCGAGCGTGCGTTGCGCGCGAGCGGTCAGCATGGGCGGAACGTCAGACCGGCGGATGGGCGGGGTGCCGTCGAGCGGAGTCACGGAGGTCACGCTACGGTGCGAAGCTCTGGATTCGCCCTGACTCTGCCATGAACCGCGGGTGCACGCGCATCCGCTGTCGTGGTCGCTAGGGTCGAGGAATGGACCCTTGGATCACGGTCGCGCCGGGCGTGCACCAGCGTCGCTACGATCCGCTCGACGTCTCGGTCGTCGTCGTCGAGGGCGCCGCGCGACTGCTCGTCGTGGACTCGCGTGCAGAGCCGGCCGAAGCCGAGGCGTTGCTCGGCGACATCCGCGAACGATTCGACAAGCCCGTGCGCTGGCTCGTGAACACGCATGCCCATTACGATCACACGTTCGGCAACCAGGCGTTCGGGCCCGGGTCCGAGACGGATGCCGCCATCTACGGCCATGCGAACATCGACCGCCATTTCGCCGAGCACGAGGCTCCGCGGCTCGCCGCGTGGCGCGCCGACCCCGCTCGTGAACCCGACCGGCACTGGAGCGACGTGAGACTCACGCCGCCGACGCATCCGGTCGACCGCCCGGTGACGCTCGACCTCGGCGGTCGGGTGGTGCTGCTGCGCCCGCAGCCGCCCGCGCACACCGACACCGACCTCGTGCTGCTGCTGCCCGACGTTCGGGTGTGGATCGTCGGCGACCTCGTCGAGGAGTCCGGACCGCCGATGTACGGCTCCGGGAGCTTCCCGTTCGGGTGGCCCGACGTGCTCGACGAGCTCGTCGGGGAGATGCAACCGGGCGACCTCGTCGTGCCCGGGCACGGCCGGGTCGTGGGGCCCGAGTTCGTCGCCCGTCAGGCAGCCGACCTCCACGAGGTGGCCGGGCGCTTCATTGCAGCGCATGAGCGCGGCCTCAGCACCGCCGAGGCGTTCGCGGGCCACGATGACTGGCCGGTTCCGATCGACTACCTCGTCGGTGCCATCGATCGCGCCTACGCGCAACTCGATCACGTCGGCGGCAAGGGCGCGGCGGCGTCCACGGCAGGGGCCTCGAGGGGCCCGGCGGCCGAGCCCGCTCCGTTCACGATCCGAGTGCCGGAAGTCGAGCTCCGCGAGCTGCGCGACCGACTGCGCCGCACGAGGTTCACGACGGCGAGCAGCGGCACGCACTGGGGGTCCGGCGTGGACCCGGCGTACCTGGCCGGCCTCGTCGCCGAGTGGGCCGACGGATTCGACTGGCGCGGCGTCGAGTTGCGGTTGAACCGGCTCGATCACCGGATCGCCGACGTCGACGGCACGCGGGTGCACTTCGTGCGCGCGACTGCGGGTCCCGCCGGCGGCACCGTCGTCCCCTTGCTGCTCATGCACGGATGGCCCTCGAGCTTCCTCGAGATGCTGCCGCTCGTGACCGCCCTCGGGTGGGAGGGCGAGGTGCGCGGCATCCGCTTCGAGCTCGTCATCCCCTCGCTCCCGGGTTTCCTCTACTCAGAACTGCCCGATGAGCCGCTCACCCGCGAGGCGATGGCCGATCTCCTGCACGAGCTCATGGCCATACACCTCGGCCATGAGCGGTACGGCGTGTTCGGCGGCGACATCGGCGGCACCGTCGCGGCCTGGATCGCGGCGAAGCATCCCCGCCATGTGATGGGGCTCTACATGATCCACCCGCCGTTCCCGGCGGTCTTCGAGGAGCCGCTGAGCGAGCCCGAGAAGCACATGCTCGCCCTCGAGCAGGAGTTCGACGAACGAGACGGCGGCTACAGCGCCATCATGAGCACTCGTCCCGACACGATCGCCGCAGCGCTCGCGGACTCGCCGACGGGCCTGCTTGCCTGGATCATCGACAAGCTGCGCGACTGGAGCGACGCGCACGGCGAGCTCGAGCGCCGGTTCGATCACGAGACGCTCCTCACGCTCGCGACGCTCTACTGGACGACCGGCTCGATCGGCACGTCGTTCCGCCAGTACGTCGACTACCCGGCGAACCGCCCGCGGCCGCGCATCACGGTGCCCGCCGGCTTCACGCTGAGCGCAGAGGAGGTGATCCGCGAGATGCCCCGAAGCGTGGCGGAGCGGTCGTGCGCCGACGTGCGCGCGTGGCATCCGGCGACCCGGGGCGGGCACTTCATGGCCCACGAGGAGCCCGAACTGCTCGCCGGGCACCTCAGCGCCTTCTTCGCCGAAGTGCTCAGCGTCGACTGAGCCCGCCGGTGGCCGCTCGTGATCGCCGCGGGCGAGCCGCCTGTCAACCCCTTCACGCTGCTCGCACGCGCCAGTAGGAAGAAGAACGGGCGCATCGGCGCCGGAAGGGACCGCGATGCAGATCACCGAACAGAACGTGCTCCTCCTGAACTGCACCCTGAAACGCTCACCGGAGGCCTCGAGCTGCCAGCTCCTCGCCGTGCAACTCCTCGACGGATTCAGCGCCCTGGGCGCGAGCGGTGACATCGTGCGCGTGGTCGATCTCGACCTCGCGCCCGGCGTCAAGGCCGATATGGGCGATGGTAACGAGTGGCCGTCGCTGCGCACTCGCATCATGGCCTCCGACATCCTCGTCATCTGCACGCCGACCTGGCTCGGCCACATGTCGAGCGTCGCGCAACGCGTGCTCGAGCGCCTCGACGCCGAACTCAGCTCGACGGATGACGAGGGCCGCCCGCTCCTCTTCGGCCACGTCGCGGCGACGGCCGTGCTCGGCAACGAAGACGGCGCCCACAAGATCACGGCCGACCTCCACCAGGCACTGAACGACGTCGGATTCACCATCCCCGCCCAAGGCGGCACCTATTGGAACGGCGCCGCGATGGAGAAGGTCGACTACAAGGACCTCGACGAGACGCCCGCCCCGGTTGCCGAGACGAACGCGACGCTCGTCGCGAACGCCGTGCACCTCGCGCAGGTGCTCCGCGAGCATCCGTATCCGGTGACGCCGAGCGCGTGAGGCGCCGGCGTCAGCTCTCGTAGCCCTCGGGACCGCGCCCGGCGTCGAACCGCTCCTCATACCGGCGCTCCGCCTCGTCGAGCAGCGCGTCGGAGAGTCGCGCGACGGGGTCGACGTCACGCAGGAGCGGCTCGGAATCGGGACCGCGCCCTACGGCGTGCCCGCGGAGCACCCAGGCCATCCGATCGGGGTTGCGCTCGCGCAAGTGCTTGTACTGGCAGAGCTGCCGCGCGATCCAGTCCGTCGTGGGGCGCGTCCACCACGGTTCGGGGTCGAGCGGATTCACCGAGAGCCCCGGCAGCTCGAGGCCGCTCTCGGTGTCGATGCTGCGAGCGGATGCATCGTGCTCGAATCCCTCCGAGTAACGCACGTGCAACCCGGGCCGCTCCCGCACGAGCGCCTCGAGTTCAGCGAGCTCGGTGAGTTCGGGCACTTCCCGCGACTGGCCACGGTCGACTCCCATGCCGGGATGCTAACGCCCGCCTCGGTGCACCGGCGACGCCTTGACACGTTCGCGTCGTGCGGATGTCGTGCGTGTCTGGAAGGATCCGAGCATGACGGATGCCGCAATCCCACCGGTCCTGCAACTCCGCGTCGTCGTCGAGGCGACCGACTTCGACGCCGCCGTCGCCTTCTATCGCGACGCCCTCGGCATGCCCGAGTTCCTCGCCTTCGCCGAGGGAGGCGACGATCGCGTCGTCATCCTCGATGCAGGCCGGGCGACGCTCGAGATCGCGAACCCCGCGCACAAGCGCGCGATCGACGAGATCGAAGCCGGCGGCGCCCCGAGCCCCCACATCCGGCTGGCGTTCGAAGTGACCGACAGCGAGGGCACGACTCGTCGCCTCGAGGCCGCCGGTGCTCGCGTCGTGGCCGAGCCGGTCGTCACCCCCTGGCAGTCGTTGAACGCCAGGCTCGACGCGCCGGCAGACCTGCAGATCACACTCTTCGAGGAACTACTCGGCTCCGAGGAGCGCGCGCCGCCCGCGCCGGGTTCGCCACCGACGGGGAGCGCTCCGGCGCCTGACGCTCAGCCGATCGGCTCGGCGCCGATCGCCATCGTCGGCCGCCTCCGCTCAGTCGATCGCGTCGACGTAGAACCAGCGTCCGTGCTCTCGCACGAATCTGCTCACCTCGTGCTGCTCGCCGCGCTCGGATCGCTCGCCGCCGACGCGGTAGCGCGCGGTGAACTCCACCACGCCGGTGTGGTCGAGCGGTCCTCCGCGCTCCACCCGCTCGAGGTCGAGGCGGTACCAGCGCATCGTCGAATCGAGCTCGAGCCGCTCGGGTCGCGTCGACGGATGCCACGTCGCCAGGAGATATCGGTCGTCACCGGCGACGAAGGCCGTGTAACGCGATCGCATGAGCTGCGGCGCGGTCGGGGCATCCGCTGCACCCGCGAGGAACGGCCCGCAGCACTCGGCGAACACGGAACCGCTGAGGCACGGGCACCGGATTCCGGGATCGATCGCGGGGAAGGCAACTGGGGCTGGCGGCATCCGTCCAGTATCCCGTCACCGCGAGCCGACCATCATGGTCTACACAGGAATAACTGAGGATCTGTACAGATTCGCACGGCAGAGTGTCTGACTTGTGCCCCGGCCCGGGGCCGACCCCCCGCCCCGACACTGATCCGAGCAGCCCAGAAACCCATGCCTATCGATACCCCCACGACACCCGCCACTGCAGAGTCCATCGAGAACAGCACCACCGAGATTGCCACGAGGCGCGGCCTCCGCCATCGCCGAACCGGCCGCAAGCGCCTCATGATCGCCGGTGCGATCGCCGCCGCCGGCCTTGTCGCCGGCACCGGATTCACGGTGCAGTCGGCCGTCGCGACGCAAGCACGCATCGACGCCACGACCGCGCTGACCGAGTCCACCGGACTCGACCACGATCAGCTCGGCGTGTACAGCACGATCGCCGAAGCCCGCGCGATCGACACGGCCGCCGACACGCTCACCGTGGCGAACGCCACGCTCGCCGCCGTCGACGGGAAGGTCGACTCGTCGGGGCTCGCGGCATCCGTCGCCTCTCTCGGCGACTTCCAGACGCTGCCGATCGACTCGCTCGTCGACCTCACTGCCCAGACTCGGGCCGAGATCGAGAAGGCGGCCGCCGCGGCAGCTGAGTACGACCGCGTACGAGCCGAAGAGGCCGCCGCCGCCGCCCAGGCCCTTGCGGCCGGGAACACGCCCGACGGCGCCCGCGCCACCGCCCGCTCGCTCGCAGCGGCGAAGTACGGCTGGGGCGACGCCCAGTTCCAGTGCCTCGACCAGCTCTGGCAGAAGGAATCGGGCTGGTCGTACACCGCCTACAACGCTTCGAGCGGCGCGACCGGCATCCCGCAGTCGCTGCCCGGCAGCAAGATGGCCACCGCGGGCTCCGACTGGGAGACCAACGCGACGACGCAGGTCACCTGGGGACTCGACTACATCGCGCGGGGCTACGGCACGCCGTGCAGCGCGTGGTCGCACTCGCAATCGGTGAACTGGTACTGATCCGCCCGGCCCCGGCCCGCTGACCTTCGGGGAGGCGCGGCTGGGAATCGGCCCCGGAGTGCCGGCAGCGCTTCCAGCACGCGTAGTCTTGCACCCAAGGGGCCGTTCGAGCCCCCGATCAAAGGGCGTCACCGTGTCAGATAAGTCGCCGAAGAAGTCGTCCTCCAAGACGGCAGCCAGCAAGACGCTCAAAGAGAAGCGTGCCGACAAGAAGGCCAAGGTCGAGAACCGCGCCGGCAACGACGTGAGCGAGGCCACGCACCGCAAGCGGTAGGAGTTCCCGGGTCGCTCCGCAGCCGCATCGGCCGGGGGTTTCCCTCGCCGATCGGGTGCGATTGACTGGACGGGCGGATGACGCGAGCAGCGCTCTGGCGCGGCTGCGTCGCCGCTCGACCCCGGGAGGCACCATGAATGAGGGCGACGTCGTCACCATGTCCAAGCGCGGCCAGTGGGTGAACCGCGTGATCGGCGGCGAGGAGCTCTCCGAGTCGTTCCGCAGTCGCGAAGAGGCCGTCGACGCCGGGCGCTCCCTTGCGTTGCAGCTCGGATCGCAGCATGTCGTGCTCGAGAGCGAGGAGACGGGCGTCATCACCGACGAGGGCGAAGCCTCGCTCTGAGTCCGACGCTCCCGGTCAGACGGATCGCGGGTCGAGCAGCCCCGCGCGATCGGGATGACGGTCGAACCACTCGCCGACGTACCAGCAGCTCGGCACGATGCGGCGGTCGGATGTCGCGTCGACGTCGTCGACCGCGAACCGCACGAGCTCGCCCGCGAGTCCGCTGCCGCGATACGGCGGATTCGTGAAGGTGCGCGTGAACGCGATGGAATCGCCGAGCACGCGGTAGTCGAGCACGCTCGCGAGGTCGCCGTCGACGCGCAGAACGTAGCGGCGGGCATCCGGTTCGTGGGTGAGTTCCTTCTGCACCCCAACAGGCTACGCCCGGCCGCGGACCCGCGGCCCTCGGCGCACCGATCAGTGGCCGCGCAGGCGCTCGAGGTCGCGTCGCTCCCGTTTCGTCGGCCGCCCGGCGCCGCGCTCCCGCACGGGGGTGAGCGCAACGGTCTCGCGCGGTGGTGGTGGTGGGGTGCGGTCTTCGAGTGCGGTGGCGGCGACGGCCGCCGAGACTCGCTTGACGAGGGTCTGGCGCACGATCAGGGTCCGATCGAAGCCCTCGATGCGCACGCGCACCTCGTCACCCGGACGCACCGGTTGCGCCGCTTTCGCACGCTCGCCGTTGACGCGCACGTGGCCGGCCCGGCACGCCGACGTGGCAGCGGAGCGCGTCTTGAACTGACGCACCGCCCAGAGCCATGCGTCGACGCGAACGGGGGAGTCGCCGACCATGACCCAAGCCTACGGCCGGGCTCGTCCGCACGAACCTTCCCCTGGCGTCGGTGCGTCATGCTGGATGCATGAGCGGAACGAGCGGCGATGCGTGGGTCGAGGGGCCCGACGGCGCTCGCTACTGGGGCAGGTACGGTGCAGCAGGCCTGCTCGCTGTGAGTCCCCGATTCGAAGTCCTCCTGCAGCATCGAGCCGAATGGAGCCACTTCGGTGGCACCTGGGGGATGCCCGGCGGCGCGCGCCACGAACACGAGAGCGCCATCGACGCTGCCCTACGTGAGGCCGGCGAGGAGGCCGGCGTGCCGCCGGCGCTCCTCTCGGTGCGATTCAGCGCCGTGCTCGATCTCGGATACTGGTCGTACACGACGGTCGTCGCCGATGCGATCGAGCGGTTCGAGCCGGTCGTGAGCGACCCCGAGAGCATCGAGCTGCGCTGGATCGCGGTCGATCGCATCACCGAGCTGCCGCTGCATCCGCGGTTCGCCGAGGCTTGGCCTGGGCTCAGGGCGCGGCTCTGACGGGCGAGCGCGGGAACCACGGCACGATGGCCGAGGTGCGCGCCCGGTAGGCGTTAACAGCCACTGCTGCCGGTCGGCGGTCGCTTCGCTGGCGAGGAACGCCAGGAAGGCGATTGGGAAGCACGAGGTCCCAGCCGCCAAGATGAACAGCAGTTGAAGAGGGCGAATACCGAGACGAGCCCAGTCGTGAGGGTGATCGTGGAGCAGATGACGAGACACACGACGAGTGGACCCGGGGCCGCATTGCGCGGGTCGATAGGATCGAGCCGTGGCTGGGGAGAGCGCGGGGGCGGTGGGGTCTCGTATATGGACGATCCCGAACCTCCTCAGCATGCTCCGACTGGCACTCGTGCCGGTATTCCTCGTCTTCATCGTGCGTGGCGACGACATCGTCGCGCTCGTCGTGCTCGTGGTGGCGAGCTTCACCGACCTGCTCGACGGATATCTCGCCCGGAGGCTCGGGCAGGTGACCCGGCTCGGGCAGCTCCTCGACCCCGCGGCCGACCGCCTCTACATCTTCGCGGCGCTCATCGGCCTCGCCGCTCGCGACCTCGTGCCCTGGTGGATCGTCGTGCTGATCGTGGCGCGCGACGTGTTCCTGCTCGTGCTCGGCGTTGTGCTCGCGAACCACGGCTACGGGCCCCTGCCCGTGCACCAGCTCGGGAAGGTTGCGACGTTCGCGCTCTTCTTCGGATTGCCCGTCATCATGCTCGGGTTCGCGTTCCCCGCCGTGGCGCCGGTCAGCGAACCCATCGGATGGGCGATCACGCTCTGGGGGGCCTTCCTTTACTGGTGGGCCGGCATCATCTACGCGATCGAGACCGCGCGCGTCATCCGCATGCCGCGTGTGGAAGACGACCCGCGATCAGATACGCTTGAACAGGGAGGTTAGCCGTGGCGGATTCTGATATCACTCGGGCTGGCGGTACGAACGAGGCCGACGGCGAACCTTCGACGGCGACCACGGCTCATGCGCACGTCGGCAATACGAACGACAGCACGATCGGCTTCAGTCGTGAGGCGGCGGCACAGCTCAGCGCTGTCGATGCCGACACCACAGCCGAAGAGCAGGAGGCGATCGCGGCGTTGCCGTCCGGCTCGGCGCTCCTGATCGTGCGGCGCGGTCCCAACAGCGGGGCGCGGTTCCTGCTCGACACCGACGTCACGACCGTCGGGCGTCACCCCAATGCCGACATCTTCCTCGACGACGTCACCGTCTCGCGCAAGCACGCGGAGTTCCTCCGCCATGGCACCGCATTCGAGGTGAAAGACCTGAGTTCGCTCAACGGCACCTATTTCGACGGCGTGCGCATCGAGACCGCGCTGCTGAGCGATGGCGCCGAGGTGCAGATCGGCAAGTTCCGTCTCACCTTCTACGCATCCCGACGCGATCTGGCGCCGCTGGCGAGTTCCTAGTGGCGGGCACCGCTGCGTCCACCCACGCGAGCGGCCAGGCCCCACTGCTCGGCATCGGTCAGGTTCTCGCGAGGCTTCAGCCCGAGTTCCCCGAGCTGACCCCGTCGAAGCTGCGGTTCCTCGAGGAGCAGCGGCTCGTGGCACCGGCGCGTACGGCGTCCGGGTATCGCAAGTTCTCCAACGCCGATGTGGAGCGCATCACGGTCGTGCTCTCGATGCAGCGCGACCACTACCTGCCGCTCAAGGTGATCCGTACCCATCTCGAAGCGATCGACGCGGGCGAGACACCGGCGCTGCCGGGTGCCACGAGCGCGGCGGCGTTCCTCGCGGGTGCCCGCCGGCTTCGCCGTGACGAGCTCATCGCACAGGCCGGCGCGACGGCTTCGCTGCTCGACGACGCCGTCTCCGCTTCGCTGCTGCCGGCCTCCGACCTCTACGGCGACGAGGCGCTCGCCACCCTGCGGGCGCTCGTCGCCCTGCGCAGCGTCGGCATCGAGCCCCGTCACCTGCGCGGCATGCGCGCCGCCGCCGAGCGTGAGGCGGCGCTCATCGAGCACGCCATCGCCCCTTCGCGGCGATCGGACGCGGCCGGCAAGGCACGCGCCGCCGAGCGCGGGCTCGAGCTCGCCGGGCACCTCGACGCCGTGCACGCGAGCGTGCTGCGCAGCGCATTCAGCCGCCTCGCTCGGTGATCGCGCGACACGCCGTGACGTTCGGCCCGATGTGTTTGGCAGACCCCCCTCACGTGGGTAGCGTGGAACTCGCGCCGATGGGGTGCGAGGCGTGAGAGCGAGGGGCGATCGGATGAGTGAGCTCGACCAGACGGCACGCTCGCGGTACGACCTCGGCCTGCTCTTCACCGACGGCATGCCCGAGCACGACGACGCCGCGGGCTATCGCGGTGCGGTCGCTGCTCGAGCCGCGGGCATCAGCTACCGCCAGCTCGACTACTGGGCCCGCACGCAGCTCGTCGAACCGACCGTTCGCGGCGCAGCCGGGTCGGGATCGCAACGCCTCTACGGCTTCCGCGACATCCTCGTGCTGAAGCTCGTGAAGCGGCTCCTCGACACCGGCATCTCGCTGCAGCAGATCCGCACCGCGGTCACACAGCTGCGTGAGTCCGGCATCGATGACCTCGCACAGACCACGCTCATGAGCGACGGCGCGAGCGTGTACCTGTGCACGTCAGACGACGAGGTCATCGATCTCGTCAACCGCGGTCAGGGGGTGTTCGGCATCGCCGTCGGCAAGGTGCTCCGCGAGGTCGAGTCGACGCTCGTCGAGCTCGACACGCAACATGCCGATCCTATGGACGAGCTCGCCGTGCGTCGCGGCGTGCAGTCGCGCAAGATCTCCTGACGACCCTACGCGGCTCCTGAGCGGCGCGGTCGCCCGTTCCCGTGCAGCGCGGACGCGAAGTGGCCCCCGGCGCGCCCTATGCGGCCGTGCTGCCGACCGATGTGACGTCAGATGACGGTGGAGTCGATCTCGAGCGGGGTGCCCGCGTACTCGCCGATGCGGGCCGTGCGCAGCACCCGGTCGAGCAGCTGGTCGAAGTTGGCCGACATCTCCTCGGCGCTCTCGCCGGGCCACATGTGCAGCGGCTTCGCGGCGCCCTGCGCCTGCTGCAGCGAGGTGCGCTCGGGCAGCTGCGGAGAGAGTACGAGCGGGCCGAACATGTCGCGCAGTTCCTTGATGCGGAACTGGTGCTCGAGCGATTGCACGCGGGCGCGATTCACGATGATGCCGAGCGGCTGGAGCCTGGGGGAGAGGCCGCGCCGGATCTCCTCGATCGCGCGAAGTGCGCGGTCTGCCGCCGCGACCGAGAACAGTCCCGGTTCGGTGACCACGGCCACGCGGTCGCTCGCCGCCCAAGCGGTGCGCGTGAGCGCGTTGAGCGACGGTGCGCAGTCGATGAGCACGAGCTCGTAGTCGGCCTCGACATTGGCGAGGGCCTCCTCGAGCTTCCAGATGTCGCGGATCGACGGATGCGGCCCATCGAAGTTGATGGCCGACGGGCTGCCGATCATCACGTCGATCGTGGACTGGGGGTTCGATCGCGCCCAGCCGCTCGGCGCGATCGCCGAGCGCACGATCTTCTCCTTGGGCGAGGCCAGCACGTCGGCGACGTTGAGATGGCCGGCGACTTGGATGTCCATTCCGGTCGAGACGTCGGACTGCGGATCGAGGTCGACGATGAGGGTCCGGACGCCGCGCGCGAACGCTGCCGACGCCAGTCCGAGGGTGACGGTCGTCTTGCCGACACCGCCCTTCAAGGAACTGACGCTGAGTACGTGCACGAACAGATACGTTACCTTTACTACTCAGTCGATACCTAAACGTTCGCTGTGCGGAAAACCGTCTGAAAGGCCTGCATGTTCACGAAGATCCTGGTAGCCAATCGCGGTGAGATCGCCATTCGCGCGTTTCGTGCAGCCGTCGAGCTCGGTGCGAAGACCGTCGCGGTGTATCCCTTCGAGGATCGCAATTCGCTGCATCGCCTGAAAGCGGATGAGGCCTACCAGATCGGCGAGCCGGGGCATCCGGTGCGGGCCTACCTCGACGTGTCGGAGATCATTCGCGTGGCGAAGGAATCGGGCGCCGACGCGATCTACCCCGGTTACGGGTTCCTCTCCGAGAACCCCGAGCTCGCGCAGGCGGCCGACGAGGCGGGCATCACGTTCATCGGGCCGCCGAAGCGCGTGCTCGAGATGGCGGGCAACAAGGTCACGGCGAAGGAGCACGCGATCGCGGCCGGGGTGCCGGTGTTGAAGTCCACGCCGCCGTCGCGCGACATCGAGACCCTCGTGGCCCAGGCCGAGGAGATCGGCTTCCCGATCTTCGCCAAGGCGGTCGCGGGCGGCGGCGGCCGCGGCATGCGCCGCGTCAACTCGAAGGATGAGCTGCGCGGCTCCCTCGAAGAGGCCATGCGCGAGGCCGACAGCGCCTTCGGCGATCCGACGATGTTCCTCGAGCAGGCCGTCATCCGGCCGCGCCACATCGAGGTCCAGGTGCTCGCGGATGCCTCGGGCGAGACCGTGCACCTCTTCGAGCGCGACTGCTCGGTGCAGCGTCGCCACCAGAAGGTCATCGAGATCGCTCCGGCGCCGAATCTCTCCGACGACGTTCGGCAGGCGCTCTACACAGATGCGATCGCGTTCGCCCGGTCGATCGGCTACGTCAACGCCGGCACCGTCGAGTTCCTCCTCGACACGGCGGGGGAGCGGGCGGGGCAGCACGTCTTCATCGAGATGAACCCGCGAATCCAGGTCGAGCACACCGTGACCGAGGAGGTCACCGACGTCGACCTCGTCGTCTCGCAGATCCGTATCGCGGCAGGGGAGTCCCTCGCCGAGCTCGGCCTGCTGCAGGATTCGATCCGGCTCCGGGGTGCCGCCCTGCAGTGCCGCATCACGACCGAGGACCCCACGGCCGGGTTCCGCCCCGACACGGGCAGGATCACGACGTACCGCTCGCCGGGCGGTGCCGGCATCCGACTCGACGGCGGCACGGTGAACCCCGGCGCGCAGATCAGCCCCCATTTCGACTCGATGCTCGCGAAGCTCACGTGCCGCGGGCGCGACTACCCCGCCGCGGTGGCCCGTGCCAAACGCGCTCTCGCCGAGTTCCGCATCCGCGGCGTCTCGACGAACATCTCCTTCCTCCAGGCCGTGCTCGAAGATCCGTCGTTCGTCGCCGGCGACCTGAGCACCTCGTTCATCGATGAGCGCCCCGGTCTCCTGCGCGGTCGCGTCTCGAAGGACCGCGGCACGAAGATCCTGAACTGGCTCGCGGATGTCACGGTGAACCAGCCGAACGGACCGGCGCCCACGAGCGTGCACCCCGTCGAGAAGCTCCCGGCGATCGACGTGTCGACGCCCGCGCCCGACGGCTCCCGGCAGCGGCTGCTCGAGCTCGGCCCCGTGGGATTCGCCAGGGCACTCCGCGAGCAGGTCCCGCTCGCCGTGACCGAGACGACCTTCCGCGACGCCCACCAGTCGCTCCTCGCCACTCGCGTGCGCACGAGGGATCTCGTCGCCGTGGCGCCGTACGTCGCACGGATGACGCCCGAGCTCCTCTCGGTCGAGGCGTGGGGCGGAGCCACCTACGACGTCGCCCTCCGCTTCCTCGGCGAAGACCCCTGGGAGCGCCTCGCTGCGCTCCGCGAGGCACTGCCGAACATCAACATCCAGATGCTGCTTCGCGGACGCAACACCGTCGGCTACACGCCGTACCCGACCGAGGTGACCGACGCGTTCGTGCGCGAGGCCGCTGCCACCGGGGTCGACATCTTCCGGATCTTCGACGCGCTCAACGACGTCTCGCAGATGCGTCCGGCGATCGATGCGGTGCTCGCGACCGGGCACGCGATCGCCGAGGTCTCACTCTGCTACACGGGCGACCTGCTCGATCCCGCCGAAGACCTGTACACGCTCGACTACTACCTCGGCCTCGCCGACGAGATGGTCGACGCAGGAGCGCACATTATCGCGATCAAGGACATGGCAGGCCTGCTCCGCCCCACGGCGGCTGAGCGGCTCGTCACGGCCCTGCGCGAACGCTTCGACCTGCCAGTGCACCTCCACACGCACGACACCGCAGGCGGGCAGCTGGCGACCCTGCTCGCGGCCAGTCGCGCCGGCGTCGACGCGGTCGACGTTGCGAGCGCGCCGATGGCCGGCACCACGAGCCAGCCCTCTGCGTCAGCGCTCGTCGCCGCGCTCGCGCACACCGAACGCGACACCGGCATCTCGCTGCAGGCCGTGGCCGACCTCGAGCCCTACTGGGAGGCGGTCCGCCGCGTCTACCGGCCCTTCGAGTCGGGCCTGCCCGGTCCCACCGGTCGCGTATACCACCACGAGATCCCCGGTGGGCAGCTCTCCAACCTGCGCCAGCAGGCGATCGCACTCGGCCTTGCCGACGATTTCGAGCTCATCGAAGACATGTACGCCGCGGCGAATACGATTCTCGGCCGAGTGCCGAAGGTGACACCGTCGTCGAAGGTCGTCGGCGACCTGGCCCTGCATCTCGCGGCGGTGAAGGCGGACCCCGCCGACTTCGCGGCGAACCCCGAGAAGTACGACGTGCCCGACTCGGTGGTCGGATTCATGGCCGGGGAGCTCGGCGACCTGCCGGGCGGCTGGCCTGAACCCTTCCGCACGAAGGTGCTCGCCGGCAGAGACGTGCGCATCGGCGTCACGGAGCTCACCGATGAGCAGCAGGAGGCGCTGGAGGCAGACAGCATCACGCGCCGCTCGATGCTGAATGCGCTGCTCTTCCCGGCGCCCACGCGCCAGTTCGAGCAGATCCGCGAGCTCTTCGGGGATCTCTCGTCGGTCGACACGGCCGACTACCTCTACGGGCTCCGGCAGGGCGCCGAGCACGTCGTCGAGATCGACAAGGGAGTGCGACTGTACGCCGGACTCGAGGCGATCGGCGAGGCCGACGACAAGGGCATGCGCACCGTGATGACCATCCTGAACGGCCAGTTGCGCCCCGTCTTCGTGCGCGACCGCAGCATCGTGGTCGAGACGCGAGCGGCCGAGAAGGCGGATGCCTCGCAGCCGGGCCAGATCGCCGCGCCGTTCTCCGGCGTGGTGACCCTGCAGACCGAGGTCGGTGCCGAGATCGCCGCCGGGCAGAGCGTCGCCTCCATCGAGGCGATGAAGATGGAGGCGGCCATCACCTCGCCCATCGCAGGAGTCATCGAGCGGGTGGCGATTCCCAAGACGCAGCAGGTCGAGGCGGGTGATCTCCTCGTCGTCGTGCGTCCGCGCTAGGCTGTGCATGCATTGGCGCTGATGAGGAGGGGTATCGGTGGCTGAGAACGAGAACGATCACAAGCCGGCGACCCGACGTGTGGGCGCGACCCGCACGACGGCCGTCGAGCACGGAGACCTGCCGCGGGCGAACCGCTCGCGCAGGGCAGACGCACTGCCCGAGAGCCTCGACCTCCGTGTCGACCTGCCGCCGGCACCCGTGCACGAGATGCCCGAAGACGAGGTCGCCGTGGCGATCGACGAGGTCACGGTCAACCCCGGAGCCGTGGCGGAAGGCGCCCGGGGCACCATGTCGATCGAGGTGGTCACGCCCGCACTGCACGGCTCAGGCGCGCGCAGCGGCTACCGCCGCGAGCCCTCGCCCTACAGCGCCCTGCTCGCCTCGGATTCCGCACGCACGCCAAGCGAGCGGGTGAGCGCCGCCGTCGGCACCCACGTCGCCGTGGTCGAGGTGCCGGGTGACGAGGGCGAGCCCTCCGAGGTGCCCGAACGCCCCGAGTCGCTGACCGCCGATCGGCTCATCGACCTCAATCGCACGACCCGCCCGGCTCCGCACGGTGGCATGAACCGCTTCCTCTACGAGGCGTCGCTCCACCTCATCAACCTCGGCGACTCGGCGAAGGTGCGCGCGCACAAGGCCATGAGCCAGCGCATCCAGAAGCGCTTCGAGGGCGGCGCCCGCTTCGTGCCGGTGCTCACCCGCAAGGGCGGCGTCGGTAAGACGACCATCACGGCACTCCTGGGCATGGCTCTCGCCGATGCGCGCGACGACCGCGTGATCGCGATCGACGCGAACCCCGATCGAGGCACGCTCGCCGAACGCGTCGACCGGCAGACCCGTGAGACGGTCCGCGACGTCGTGACGAAGGCCGCGTCGATCGGCGGATACACCGACTTCTCGTCGTTCGTCTCGCGCGATGAGACCCGACTGGACATCCTCGCGTCCGACACCGACCCGACGCTGTCCGAGGCGTTCGACGACAACGACTACAACATCGTGGCGGGCCTCGCGGCGCGGTACTACTCGATCGTCCTCACCGATTGCGGAACGGGCATCGTGCACTCCGTGATGAGCGCGACGCTGCAGCGCGCCGACTCCATCGTGGTCGTCTCCGGTGGCAGTGTCGACGAGGCGCGGCTCGCCTCCGAGACGCTCACCTGGCTCGAGGCGAACGGCTACGGCGAGCTCGTGCGCAATGCCATCGTGGCGATCAACCTCGCAACGCAAGGCACCCACCTCGTCAAGGTCGACGAGATCGAGGCGCACTTCCAGTCACGTGTGCGCGAGATCGTGCGCATTCCCTACGACCCGCAGCTCGCGGCCGGCTCGGTCGTGAACTGGCATGGATTGCGCCCCGTCACGCAGCACGCGGCGCGAGAACTGGCCGCCCTCGTGGTGGAAGGCCTGCCCGTCGACCGCGGGCATTGATCGGAGCGCAATTGCCGGAACGTCCCATTCGCCTGTTCGGCGACCCCGTCCTCAAAACCATCTCAGCCCCCGTCGAACAGGTCGACGATGGCGTGCGCGCGCTCGTCGACGACCTCCTCGACAGTGTGCGGATTCCCGGCCGGGCCGGCGTCGCCGCGGCGCAGATCGGGGTGAACGTCAGGGCGTTCAGCTACAACATCGAGGGTGAGGTCGGCTACATCCTGAATCCCGTCATCGTCGAGGTCTCGGGCGAGCCCGAACTCGTCGACGAGGGATGCCTGTCGGTGCCCGGTCTCTGGCACCCGACACCGAGACATCCGTTCGCGCGTGTTCGGGGCATCGACCTCGACGGCAACGAGATCGAGCTCGAGGGAACCGGCCTCATGGCCCAGGCGCTGCAGCATGAGACCGACCATCTCGACGGCATCCTCTACCTCGATCGACTCGAGAAGCCGCAGCGGCGTCTTGCGATGAAGCAGGTTCGCGAGTCCGACTGGTTCTAGCGCCGAGCCCGCCGCGAACGAGAATGGGCCCCCGCCGGTCGGCGAGGGCCCGTTCCGCTGTACTGCTCAGTTCACTGCACGATCGAGTGGCCCTCGGTCGCGGGCGCGCCCGAGTACATCGCCTCGATCTGCGGGGAGAAGTCCTCGAGGATGACGTTGCGCTTGATGCTCATCTTCGGCGTCAGGTGACCGCTCGCCTCAGTGAGCTCGATCGGAAGGATCGTGAACTTGCGGATCGATTCCGCACGCGAGACGTTCTCGTTCGCGGCGTCGATCGCACGCTGCACCTCGGCGAGGACGGCGGGGTTCGTGATGGCCTCGTCGACCGTCATGCCCGCGTCTTCGCCGTTGTTGTTGAGCCAGACGGGAAGCATCTCGGTGTCGAGCGTGATGAGTGCGGAGATGAAGGGCTTCTTGTCGCCCACCGCGATGACCTGTCCGACGAGCGGGTTCGCCCGGATCGGATCCTCGAGCGCCGCGGGTGCCACGTTCTTGCCGCCCGCCGTGACGATGATCTCCTTCTTGCGACCGGTGATGGTCAGGAAGCCGTCGCTGTCGAAGGAACCGATGTCGCCGGTCTTGAGCCAGTCGCCGTCGAACGTCGCTGCGGTCGCCTCGGGATTCTTCCAGTACTCCTTGAAGACGTTGACGCCCTTGATCTCGATCTCGCCGTCGTCGGCGGTGCGCACCGCGACGCCGGGAAGCGGCGGGCCGACCGTGCCGATCTTCGACTTGTTCGCGAGGTTCACGGTGGCGGGGGCGGTGGTCTCGGTGAGCCCGTAGCCCTCGAGGATCACGATGCCGAGCGAGTGGTAGAAGTGCCCGAGACGTGGGCCGAGCGGCGCAGACCCCGACACCGCGTACTTGACGTTGCCGCCCATCGCCGCTCGAAGCTTCGAGTACACGAGCTTGTCGAAGACGCGGAACTTCAGCTTGAGTGCGAACGGCACGTGGCTGCCGGCCGCCTTCGCCATCGAGTAGGCGGCCGCGGTGTCGGCCGCGGTGCGGAAGATCTTGCCCTTGCCGCCCGCCTCGGCCTTCTGCTCTGAGACGTTGTAGACCTTCTCGAACACTCGCGGGACTGCGAGGAGGAAGGTCGGCTTGAACGTGCCGAGTGACGGCAGCAACTGCTTCGTATCGGGCTGGTGGCCCACGCGCACGCCGGCGTGCACGCTCAGCACGGCGATGAACCTGGCGAAGATGTGCGCAGTCGTGATGAACAGCAGCGTCGAGGCGCCGTTCGGATCGAGCACGACCTCCTTCAGCGCGATGGCGGAGTTGCGCGAGGTCTCGACGAAGTTCGAGTGGGTGAGCACGCAGCCCTTCGGCTTGCCGGTGGAGCCTGACGTGTAGATGAGTGTCGCGATGTCGGAGCCGACCGCGAGATTGCGGCGGCGCTCGATCTCGTCGTCGGCCACCTCGGTGCCCGCGGCGGTGAGTTTGTCGAGGTCGCCGAGGTCGATCTGCCACACGTTGCGGATGGCGGGGAGCTCGGGATGCACCTCGTCGAAGCGGGCGAAGTGATCGGGCGTCTCGACGATGACGGCGATGGCGCCGGAGTCGGAGAGGTTCCAGCGCACCTGCGCGGGCGAGCTCGTCTCGTAGATGGGAACGAGCACCGCTCCGGCGAACCACGTCGCGAAGTCGACGAGGGTCCACTCGTAGCGCGTCTTGCACATGAGGCCGATCTTGTCGCCGGGCTGGATGCCGGCAGCGACGAGGCCCTTCGCGAGGGCGATGACCTGGTCGTAGAACTCACGAGTCGTCACCGGCGACCATCCGCCGTCGGCGGTCGGCAACGAGAACAGCACGGAGTCGGGAGTCGCAGCTACGCGATCGACGAGGAGATCGGTGGTATTCGCCTCAGGGTCGGGGGCCACCACGGCTGGGGTAGCGAATTCGATCACGGTAGCTCCTTCGGCACCGGGGAGGGTCACGCGCGGCGCGGGTGCTTGCGCAAACCTCGGCATTGGGGTCCATTACACTCTAGTCGTTGCCCGCCCGGCCATCAGGGCCTGGCGCGTCTCGACTTCACCCCTCTCCTGGAAGGCAGTTGCCGGTGCACGCGATCGGAATCGACATCGGTGGTACGAAGATCGCGGGTGCGGTCGTCGACGACTTCGGAGCCATGGTGCGCAGCGAGCGCGTGCCCACTCCGGCAGGCGACCCGGCCAGCCTCGAAGACGCCGTCGTCGCGATGATCCACTCGCTCAGCGCCGGGCAGGAGATCACCGCGGTCGGAGTCGCTGCAGCGGGCTTCATCGACGCCGCGCAGTCCACCGTGTACTACGCCCCCAACATCAACTGGCGCAACGAACCCTTCCGCGAGAAGCTCGAGGCTCGAGTCGGCACGACCGTCGTCGTCGACAACGATGCGAACGCCGCGGGCTGGGCCGAGTTCCGCTACGGCGCGGGTCGCATGGTGAGCGACATGGCGATGCTCACGATCGGCACCGGTGTGGGCGGCGCGATCGTTGCCGGAGACCGCTTGTTCCGTGGCGGCTTCGGCGCAGGCGCCGAGCTCGGCCACCTTCGGGTCGTGCCCGACGGCCTCGCGTGCGGCTGCGGCCAGCGCGGATGCCTCGAGCAGTACGGCTCCGGAAGGGCGCTGCTCCGCATGGCCAACGAGATCGCCGACGCCGGCGGCATCGGTCAGGCTCTCGCGCGGGTGCGCGACGAGAACGGGTCGCTCGACGGCCGTTCCGTCGGCGCGCTCATCGAAATCGAGGACCCGGGCGCCGTCGCTGCGCTCCGCCAACTGGGTCACTGGTTGGGCCAGGCGGCCGCGAGCCTGTCGGCTGTGCTCGACCCGCAGCGATTCGTGTTCGGCGGCGGCGTGGCCGTCGCCGGCGAGCTCCTCCTCGGTCCGGTGCGCGAGGCGTACCTCGAGCACCTGCCGGCCCGCGGGTACCACCCCGAACCCGACTTCGTGATCGCAGAACTCGAGAACGACGCCGGGGTCGTCGGCGCAGCCGACCTCGCCCGTGTGTGGGTCGCCGAACACGCCTGAATCGCCCGGCGATAGGCTGGGCGTGACCACTGGCAGGGAAGGGGCCGCACGGTGTTCTACTGGATCATGAAGAACCTCGTGGTCGGGCCGATCCTGCTGTCGATCTTCCGCCCCTGGGTCGTGGGGCTCGAGCACGTGCCGAAAGACGGCGCCGTCGTGCTCGCGAGCAATCACCTCTCGTTCATCGACTCGATCTTCCTGCCGCTCGTCGTCGACCGCCCGGTGATCTTCCTCGCCAAGAGCGAGTACTTCACCGGCAAGGGGCTCAAGGGCTGGGCGACGCGGGTGTTCTTCCAGGCCGCCGGACAGCTGCCGATCGACCGCTCGGGCGGCAAAGCGTCGGAGGCGTCGCTCGAGACCGGACTTCGCGTCCTCGGCGAAGGCCACATCCTCGGGATCTACCCCGAGGGGACCCGCAGCCCCGACGCACGCCTCTACCGGGGGCGCACCGGAGTTGCGCGCATGGTGCTCGAGGCCGGGGTGCCGGTCATCCCCGTCGCCATGATCGGCACCGAGCGCGTCATGCCGATCGGCACCCGGTTGCCGAAGGTGCGCCGCATCGGCCTGGTGTTCGGCGAGCCGCTCGATTTCAGCCGATTCGAGGGGCTCGAGGGTGACCGCTTCGTCTTGCGCTCCGTGACCGATGAGCTCGTCTACGACTTGCGTGAACTCAGCGGGCAGGAATACGTCGACGTGTATGCGAGTTCGGTCAAGGAGCAGCGGGCCACGCAATCGCGATAGGCTCGTTCAGCGGCGGTCGCAGCGTGCGACGCCGTTATCCATTCCCGGCGCCCCCGTGCGCCCGAACCCTCCAGGACACTCCCGTGGTACAGCTCGTCGAGCCGATCGTCAATGCAGATCCCTCCGTCATTGCCGGCCTCGACTATTGGCGCACGCTGCCGATCAAGCAGCAGCCGGCGTGGCCCGACCCCGAGGCCGCGCACGCGGCATCCGCAGAGCTCGCAACGCTGCCGCCGCTCGTGTTCGCGGGCGAGGTCGACATCCTGCGCGACCGGCTCGCGGCCGCGTCTCGCGGCGAGGCGTTCCTCCTGCAGGGCGGCGACTGTGCAGAGACCTTCGCGGGTGCCACGGCAGACCAGATCCGCAATCGTGTGAAGACCGTGCTCCAGATGGCGGTCGTGCTCACGTACGGCGCCTCGATGCCGGTCGTGAAGATGGGCCGCATGGCGGGCCAGTTCGCCAAGCCGCGCTCGAGCGACATCGAGACGCGCGGCGACGTCAGCCTGCCCGCGTACCGAGGCGACATCGTGAACGGCTACGACTTCACGCCCGAGTCGCGCGCAGCCGACCCTGCGCGTCTCGTGAAGGGCTACCACACGGCGGCGTCGACGCTGAATCTCATTCGCGCGTTCACGCAGGGCGGGTTCGCCGATCTCCGCCAGGTGCACTCGTGGAACCAGGGGTTCGCCACCAACCCGGCGAACGCCCGCTACGAGTCGATGGCCCGCGAGATCGACCGCGCGATCAAGTTCATGGAGGCCTGCGGCGCCGACTTCGAGGCGATCAAGCACACCGAGTTCTACACGGGCCACGAGGGCCTGCTCATGGACTACGAACGGCCGATGACGCGCATCGACTCGCGCACCGGCACGCCCTACGACACCTCGTCGCACTTCATCTGGATCGGCGAGCGCACTCGTGAGCTCGACGGCGCGCACGTCGACTTCCTGTCGCGCGTGCGCAACCCGCTCGGAGTGAAGCTCGGCCCGACCACGACGCCCGAGGTCATGCTCGAGCTCGTCGAGAAGCTCGACCCCCACCGCGAGCCGGGTCGTCTCACGTTCATCACCCGAATGGGCGCAGGCAAGATCCGCGACGCCCTGCCGCCCCTCCTCGAGGCGATCAAGGCGAGCGACGCGAACCCGTTGTGGGTCACCGATCCGATGCACGGCAACGGCATCACGACCCCCACGGGCTACAAGACGCGTCGCTTCGACGACGTCGTCGACGAGGTCAAGGGCTTCTTCGAGGCGCACCGGGCCGCAGGCACGCACCCCGGCGGCATCCACGTCGAGCTCACGGGCGACGACGTCACCGAGTGCCTCGGGGGCTCCGAGCACATCGACGAAGAGACGCTCGCGACGCGCTACGAGTCGCTCTGCGACCCGCGCCTGAACCACATGCAGTCGCTCGAGCTCGCCTTCCTCGTGGCCGAGGAGCTCTCGGCCCGCTGAGCAGGCACGCGCGGGGCGTCCGGCGACGGATGCCCCGCGCTGCTGCTGCCCGATCGAGGCGCCAATTGGCGACCGCGCATTGCGCGGGAACCAGATCGCTCAGCCGAAGTTGACGGTGACCTCAGAGCCGCGCTTGAGCATCTCGCCGGCGGCGGGGCTCTGGACCGAGGCGATGACCGCGCCCTCGAGGAAGGCGGGCACGTTCGACGTGACCGCGAATTCGAGTGCTTCGAGTTGCGCTCGTGCCTGCGCGATCGTCTGGCCGGTGATCACGTTCGGCACCTCGACGAGGTCTTGGCCCTTCGAGAGCGTGAGCACGATCGTATCGCCGGGACGCACCGGGTCGGTCGCCGGGGTCGCGGAGATCACATGATCGGCCGGCACGTCGTCGCTGAACTCGGCATCGGCGTAGCCGACCGCGAGGTCCAAAGCGGTGATCGCAGCCTCGGCGTCGCCGACCGGAAGGCCCGTCACGTCGGGCACCGGGCCGAGTGAGACCACGAGCGTGAGGTCGCGGAGCTCGGCGTACGTCTCGCCGACCGGCGCGCCGTCGGCGTCGAGCACGGCGATGACGGAGCCGGCGGCGACGTCGGAGGAGAACTGCTGAGCGTTCTGCTCGGCGACCGTGAAGTCCTTGAGCTGCGCGCGGGCGTCGGCCTCGGGCAGCCCGAGCACCGCCGGCACGCTCAACATGCGCGGGCCGATCGAGACGAAGAGCGTGATGGTGGTGCCCCGCCGTACCTGCCGTCCGGCAGCCGGGTCGGTGCCCGACACCTGGTCGACCGGCACGACGGGATCGTTGCGCTGGCCGGGCTCGACCTCGAACCCCGCCTCCTCGAGCAACTCGGTCGCCCGATCGGGAAGGAGCGTCGCCGTCTCGGGCACGGTCGCGAGCGCGCCGGGGCCGGCGCCGAAGTACCATCCGGTGCCCGCCGCGAGCCCAGTGAGCAGCAGCACGAGGGCGAAGATCCAGTAGCCGCGCCGCTTGCGGCGCTCTGCGCCCTTGGCGAGTGCGGTGGTGTCGTCGCCCTCGGATGCCTCCAGCATCGTCGTCGCCGTGGGTGCGACGCGCGGGCCGATCACTTGCGTCGCCGCCGTGGCCGCACCTGCCGGCACCGCGGCATCCGTCAGCACCATCGTGCCCTGTTCGGTGCGCGGCGATTGCGGACCGCGGATCACCGGCTCGACCTCTCGGAGGCGATCGAGCATCTCGCGCGCGTCGCGCGGGCGTTCCTCGGGGTCGCGGACCGTGGCCCACAGCACGAGCTCGTCGAGTTCGGCGGGCACCTTGGGGTTCTTCGAACTCGGCGTGGGCACGGAGTCGTTCGCGTGCTGGTAGGCGATCGCCATCGGTGCCTCGCCCACGTAGGGCTGGGCGCCGGTGAGCATCTCGTACATCATGATGCCGACCGAGTAGATGTCGCTGCGCGCGTCGGCGACGCCACGCGTGACGAGCTCGGGGGAGAGGTACGCGATCGTGCCGAGGAGAGCCTGGCCCGTGGCCGTGTTCGCGCTCGTGGCCCGAGCGAGACCGAAGTCGCCGAGCTTGATGCGGCCGTCGTCGGCGAGCAGCACGTTCTCGGGCTTGAGGTCGCGATGCACGATGCCCGCCTTGTGCGCCGCGGCGAGGCCCGCGAGCACGGCGTCCATGATGTCGACCGTCTGCTCGGGAGTGAGGGTCTTGTAGTCCTTGAGCAGTTCGCGCAGCGTGATGCCGGGGAGGTACTCCATGACGAGATACGCCATGTCGGAGTCCTGACCCTGGTCGAACACGTTCACGACGTTCGGGTGTGCCAGGCGAGCGGCCGAGCGGGCTTCTTGAACGAAGCGCGTCTTGAACGAGTTGTCATCGGCGAGGTGCCCGTGCATCACCTTGATCGCGACGCGGCGCTCGAGGCGCAGGTCGGTCGCAAGGTAGACGGTGGCCATGCCGCCGCGGGCGATTCGCGAGCGCACCTGATAGCGGCCGTCGACAAGACGGCCGATCATCGGATCTGCGGGCGCGGTGGTCACCGTTCGAGTCTACGAACACCCATATGCCGGAACTCGAACAAACGCCGCGGACGCGCGGATCGCAATCCCATCGTGATACGCGGGTGGTGCGCCGCGACATCGAGCACGTCGGTGAGCGTGGTCACCCGAGCTCGGAGAGCCAGGCCCGAGCGGAGGTCTCCCACTTCGCGTAGTGGTCGGGGAACGCGCTCTGCTGCACGGCCTGTGCCGCTTGCGTGACCGTCATCGACTCCCACCCTGCGATGTCGAGCAGGCCGAGGGTGCGGCCCGCGTTCGGGTTCACCGGTCCGCCGTAGAAGGCGGTCGCGGCGCGCGCGGGATCGAGTACCTCCTCGACGGTGCCCCAGCCGCGGCTCGGCCGCTGCTGGAAGAGGCCGAGGGAGTCGAGGTCGCCGTGCTGCACGTTCGTCAGGCCCGATTCCTGCGGGGCAGCAGCGAGAGCGACGACGATGCCCTGGTCGGGCACGCCGAGTGCACGACCGACGTCGATGATGATCGCGGCGTTGGCGCGCATCTCGTCGGTGAGCGCGACGCTCACCGACGCCACGGTCGTCACGGCGACGAGGCGGGGGATCCGCAGGGCTTGGCCGGGCTGGATGATCCCCGAGGCGTCGAGGCCGTTGGCGTCGATGAGCTCCTGCACGCCGACGTCGTTGCGTGCGGCGATGTCCCAGAGGGTGTCGCCGTCGACGACGAGGTGGGTGTCCTCCGTCGCCGTCTCTGGCGGCGAGGGCGCCGGAGCCGGGGCGGGCGCCGCAGCATCCGCGGTGCCGTTCACTGGCGGCAGCACGATCGCCTGCCCGGGGAAGATGAGGCTCTGGCGGCTGAGCCCGTTCGCGCTCAGCAGCTGGTCGACGTTGAGGCCATAGGCGGCCGCGATGCCGCTCACCGTGTCGCCCGAGACGACCACGTGCTTCGCGATCTCCGCCTCGGGGCTCGGTGCCGCGGCGGGCGCGCCGCCGCCGGGGAGCGCGAGTCGCTGTCCGGGGAAGATGAGGCTCGACCAGCCGAGCCCGTTGTGCGCGAGCAGCTCAGCCGTGGCGAGACCGAACCGCTCGGCGATGCTGCTCACGGTGTCGCCGTCGGCGACCGTGTACTCCGACGGAACGGATGCCGGGGCGTTCACCGCCACGCTCATGGGCTTTGCCGTGGTCGCCTTCGCCTTCGGCTGGCGCTTCGATTGCTGCGGAGCCGCCTCGGCGGGCTGGGCGATGCCGAGGGTGACCGCGATGGTGCTCACGACGGCCAGTGGCAGGGTGAGAAGGCGACGGATGCGCCGTCGTCGCGGTCTGATCCGCTCGACGGCATCGGTCGTGGGCGCGCGATCGGCCGCGGCGGCCTCGGACTGGTGGTGCATTGTTCCCCCTTCGCCGGCGTCCGATGCCGGCTCCCGCGCCAACCGTCGCACAGGCATATAGGGGAGTCAAACACCTCGCCGCGCGTCCGCCGACTCCGCGCGTGCCCGCCGGCGGCGGCGAATTCGCAGTGGATCCCGCTTCCGGCGGTCCCGCCGATCATGGCAGTCTTGAGGGGTGACCGACGCCTCCCAGCCTGAATGGCTGACTGTTCCCGACCTCGTTGAACTGCTCGGGCAGAGCCCCAGCCGTATCCGCAGGCTCATCGACGACCGACACCTGCTCGCCACGCGCATCGACGGCGTGCTGAAGGTACCCGCGTCGTTCCTCCGCGACGGAGAACCGCTGCACGAGCTGCACGGCACCGCGATGGTGCTCGCCGACGCCGGATTCAGCGACGACGAGGCGCTCGAGTGGTTGCTCTCCGATGAGGACAGCCTCGGCACGACGCCGATCACCGCCCTCCGCGCCGGCCGGAAGGCCGAGGTCCGCCGCATCGCACAAGCGCTCGCCTGAGCAAGCGCGCATCCGCCTGAGCAAGCGCACGTCGTGCGCGCCGCGGCGCGCGGCATCCTCGTCCGGCCTCAGACCCTGGTCAGTGCGCCCGCCTCGTGACGGCCTTCGCGAGCGAGCCGAGCTCTGCTCGCGCGTCGCGGCTCAGCGGGGCCTCGGCGAGCACGGCGGTCGCCCGCGCCACGTGCTCGGCGATGATCCGCTCGATCTCATCGACCGCTCCGCACTGGCGGATCGTGCTCTGGAGCATCCCCACTTGCTCGGCGTCGAGGTCGGGGTCGCCGAGCAGCTCGTCGAGCAGCCGGCGCTGGCCGGGCGCGAGGCGCTCGCGCGCGATCGCGATGAGCACCGTGCGCTTGCCCTCGCGCAGGTCGTCGCCGCTCGGCTTGCCCGTGATCTCGGGGTCGCCGAACACGCCGAGCAGGTCGTCGCGCAACTGGTAGGCGATGCCGAGCGGCAGGCCGAACTCGCGGAGCGACTCGAGTTGCGCGCTCGTGGCGCCGGCGATCGCACCGCCGATCGTGAGCGGCGCCTCGACGCTGTACTTCGCGGCCTTGTAGACGATGACCCGTTCGGCGCGCAGTCGCTGCTCGGAATCGGGCTTCGTCAGCCACGCCCGCTCCTCGAGCACGTCGAGGTACTGCCCGGCGGTCACCTCGGTGCGCATGCGCACGAACTCGGCGCGCGCCGCGCGAGCAGAGGCTCGGTCGGGCAGTGCGGAGAGTCCCTCGTCGAGCAGTTCGTCACTCCACCCCAGCAGCAGGTCGCCGAGGAGGATCGCCGATGCACGGCCGAAGCCGGGGGCGCTGCCCGCCCAGCCCGAGTCGTCGTGCAATTGCTCGAAGAGCCGGTGGGCCGACGGCGCCCCCCGCCGCGTGTCGGAACTGTCGATGATGTCGTCGTGCACGAGCGCGGCCGCGTGGAAGAGTTCGAGGGCGGATGCCGCGGAGACGACCGGAAAGCGGTCGCTCTCGCCGTCGGTGGCGTACGCGTCGAACCCGCGTGCGCGCACAGCCTCCCAGCCCCAATAGCAGAACAGCGCCCGGAAGCGCTTGCCTCCGCTGAGAAAGCGCCTTGAGAACGCATCGAGCGGTTCGAGGTCGCTGCTGATGGAGCGGAGAATAGAAGAGCGTTCGGCGAGGAAATCCTCGATGCGTTCGTGCACCAGATCGACCAGCCGGGAACCGTGAGCCACCCGCCTAGCCTAGCGAGGCGGCGCGGCGCTAGAATGGAATCGGATGCGTCGATCCCGAGCCTGAGGGGAATGAGATGCCGCTTTCAGAGCAGGAGCAACGTCTTCTCGAGGAGATGGAGCGGAACCTCTATCGCAATGACGCCGACTTCGTGCATGCAGTCGGCGGAGTTCGTGGACGCCGCCCGAACTACCGATCGATCGTGCTCGGAATCCTCCTCGCCGTCGCCGGCATCGCCGCGCTCATCGCGGGGGTCGCACTGCAGAATCTCGTGGTCGGCATCGTCGGCTTCGCTCTGATGTTCGGCGGTGTGCTCATCGCCATCACCCCCTCGAAGCGCGGGCCCATGTCCGCCGCCCCTGGGGAGCCCACCACAGCAAAGCGCACCGCTCGGTCGGGAGGCGGGTTCATGGATCGCATGAACGACCGCTGGGATCGTCGTCAAGAGGGTCGCGAGTAACCCTCCACTCCCCACCACTTCACGGGTCGATCTCCCGGGCAAGAAAAAACGGGCCGATCCGGGGGCGCCTCAGCGCGCTGATCCGCCTGTCCTGACGAGTCGCCGCGCCGTCGGAGAGCGAGCGTGCTCCATTTCCCTCCACTCCACACAGCCCCGTACTCACAGGGAACTCCCATGCCCGAACCGCCGAAAGCGAGCGAATGTCGTTGATTGGTGGATGAGAGTGGAGTAAAGTGGGGTTACCTGGATTCTGGCCGGAGGAAAGGGGGTGACGCGATGTTCCTCGGAAGCTACGAACCAAAGCTCGACGAGAAAGGTCGAGTCATTCTTCCGGCGAAGTTCCGTGAGGAGTTGTCGAACGGCCTCGTGCTCACACGAGGCCAGGAGCGCTGCATCTACGTGTTCAGCGTGCGGGAGTTCGAGAACATGAGCGACAAGATCCGCCAAGCCCCGGTGACGAGCAAGCAAGCGCGCGACTACATGCGCGTCTTCCTCTCCGGGGCGTCAGCGGAGACCCCCGACAAACAGCATCGCGTCACCATCCCCGCCACGCTCCGCAACTATGCGGGGCTCGACCGTGACCTCACGGTCATCGGCACGGGCAGCCGGGTGGAGATCTGGGATGCAACGGCGTGGCAGAAATACCTCGCCGAGCAGGAGGCGGCCTTCGCAGACACGGCGGAGGAGGTGATCCCCGGGCTCTTCTGATCCTCTGGCTCCGACTCCCAGCCGGCCGCGCCTGATGCACTTCCCCGCACCAGGACGAACGGATGGGGATCGGAACCCGAGGCCCCGAAGGCAAGGCGGAACTATGGACTTCGAACGAATTCACACCCCGGTGATGCTCGACCGCACGGTCGAGCTGCTCGCTCCCGCCCTCGATCGCGAGGGCGCGGTGCTCGTCGATGCCACGCTCGGCATGGGCGGACACACTCGCGCGTTCCTCGAGCGCTTCCCGAACCTCACCGTGATCGGCCTCGATCGCGACCCCGACGCCCTCGAGATCGCCCGTGAGCGCCTCGCGGCCTACGGTGACCGCATGCGGTTCGTGCACACGGTCTACGACGGCATCGCGCGCGCCGTGCGATCCGAGGGATTCCGTGAGGTGCAGGGAGTGCTCTTCGACCTCGGTGTCTCGTCGCTGCAGCTCGATCGGGCCGAGCGCGGGTTCGCCTACTCGAAAGATGCTCCGCTCGACATGCGGATGGACTTCACGCAGGGGCGCACCGCGGCCGACGTCATCGCCGAAGAGAGCGAAGACGAGCTCAAGCGCATCTTCCTCGACTACGGCGAGGAGAAGCTCGCGGCGAGGTATGCGCGAGCGATCGTGCGGGCCAGGGCGGAGGCTCCGATCACCCGTTCGGCCCAGCTCGTCCAGATCATCACGGCGGCGACGCCCGTCGTCGTGCAACGGCAGGGGCATCCGGCCAAGCGGGTCTTCCAGGCGCTGCGCATCGAGGTGAATGAAGAGCTCTCGGTGCTGCAGGATGCAATGCCGGCCGCCCTCGACACGCTCGCCGTCGGCGGTCGCATCGTCGTGCTCGCCTACCAGTCGCTCGAGGACCGCATCGTCAAGCGGGCACTCCAGGCCGCAGCGAGCTCCAGTGCACCCGCCGGGTTGCCCATGGAACTGCCCGAACACCGCCCGAACTTCAAGCTGCTCGTACGCGGAGCAGAACAGGCGAGCGAATCAGAACAAGCGGAGAACCCGCGTGCGAAGCCGGTGCGACTGCGCGCCGCCGAACGAGTGAGGAGGCCGTCATGAGCGCTGTGCCGGCCCAGTCCGTACCAGCCCCACGTCGCATCGAGACGGAGAGCCAGCGGCGACTCCGTCCTGCTCCCGAACGCGCGATCGCGCGCGCCAAACCCACGCTCGGCTATGCGGTGATCGCCCTCGGCAGCGTCGCGGTCATCATCCTCGCGCAGCTGCTGCTCTCCATCGCGGTCACCCAGGGCGCCTACGAGATCGATGCCTACCAAGTGCGCCAGGCCGAGCTCGCACGGGAGCAGCAGACGCTCACCGAAGATCTCGATCGAGTCGAGTCGCCGCAGTTCCTCGCGATGAACGCCGAGGCGCTCGGCATGGTGCCGAATTCGAGCCCGGTGTACCTGCGACTGTCCGACGGGGCGGTGCTCGGGCAGCCGACCGCCGCGACCGGCGGCGCAGCGGCATCCGCTCCGCTCGTGCCGAACACCCTCATCGACGGCGTGCCGCTCGTGACCGAGCAGCAGGGCGGCAATGCTGAGAACGCGGCGAAGCCCGAGCACGCCGCCGACCCCGCGACGCCGAACCAGGCGGCCGCACCGCCGGCGGGCAACGGACTCCCGACGCCCGCGACGCACTGAACGCGCATGGCGAGCAGCACGACGATGACGAGAACGGGGACGGGGAACGGATGAACCGCATCAGCCGGCACCCGATGCGTCGCATCCTGATCGCGGCGGTCGTGCTCGTCGCGCTCGTGGGCGTCTTCGTCGTGCGTCTCGTCGACATCCAAGTGGTGCGCGCCGCCGAGCTCAACGTGCAGGCCGAAGACGCCCGGTCCCAACCGGTGACCACCTACGGGGCACGCGGCGACATCGTCGACGCGAACGGGAAGGTGCTCGCCGACAGCGTCATCCGGTACGACATCGCCCTCTCGCCGAAGAACGCCGGACCGGTCGACCGCGAGGTCCCCAATCCCGCTGATCCCGCGAAGACGACGACCGAGAAGGTCCCGCTCGAACAGGTCGCCGCAGAGCTCGGCGCGGCCGTGGGCATCACGGGCGAGGAGGTGCTCGCCATCATCGACAGCCACCTCGCCGCCGACCCGAAGTCCGACTTCGCCTACGTCGCCAAGCTCGTCGACACTCCGACCTATGAAGCGGTGAAGGCGCTCGACATCCCGTGGGTCGTGCCCTCAGAGCACCCCAGCCGTCGTTACCCGAACGGCGCCGTCGCCGGCAACCTCATCGGATTCGTCGACCCCGACGGCGAGGCGCTCGCGGGCCTCGAGCTCGCCGAAGACGAGTGCCTCGCCGGCGAGAACGGCGAGAGCAGCTACCTGCACAGCCTGCGCGACTGGGTGACGATCCCCGGAACGGAGGTCGTGCACAAGGAGGCGCGCAACGGCGGCACCCTCGAGCTCACGATCGACAGCGACCTGCAGTGGTTCGTGCAGCGTGCCGCCGAGGCGCAAGTGCAGGCGACCGGGGCCGATTGGGCGACCGTCACAGTCATGGAGGCGAAGACCGGCCGGCTCCTCGCCGTCGCCGACGTGCCGACGGTCGACCCGAACGACCCTGCCGCGACTCCCAAGGGCGACCGCGGCTCACGGTCGTTCACCGCCCCATTCGAGCCCGGATCGACGTTCAAGGCGCTCACCGCGGCATCCGTGATCGACGCGGGCAAGGCCGATCCGCTCAGCGAGATCGTCGCCGACTACCAGTACCTGCCGCCGAACGGCGCCGACATCACCGACAGCTTCTTCCACGGGCCGACCCCGTACACGCTGACCGGGGTGTTGATCGACTCGTCGAACACCGGCATGTCGATGTTCGGCGAACGTCTCACCGACCAGCAGCGGTTCGAGTACATGCAGGGCTTCGGGCTCGGCGAGCGCACCGAGGTCGGGTTCCCCGCCGAGGAGCCCGGCGACCTGCACGGCGGTCCCGACGAGTGGGACAACCAGACCAAGTACGCGACGATGTTCGGCCAGGGACTCACCACGACCGCCGTGCAGATCGCGAGCGCATACCAGACCATCGCGAACGGCGGCGTGCGCATGCCCGTCACCTTGGTCGACGGATGCCGCGACGAGAACGGCGACGTCACCGAGACCGAGTCCACCGGAACGCAGGTCATCTCCGAAGGCGCCGCCGACCAGACGAGCCAGATGCTCGAGCGCGTGTACCTCGAAGGGTGGCTCGCCGACGAGTGGGAGATCCCCGGCTACCGCGTGGCGGCGAAGACCGGCACCGCGCAGGTCGCCGATGGCCAGGGCGGCTACCTGACCGGCCACCTCGTGTCGGTCTCCGGCTTCGCCCCGGCCGACGACCCCGAGTTCGTCGTTTCGGTGAGCATCATGAATCCGGTTAAGATGAATTCGTCCGCCGCCTCCGCTCCCGTCTTCCAGCAGGTGATGAGCCAAGTGCTGAAGAAGTATCGGACCGTTCCATCCGGCGCCCCGGCGCCCGAGCTGCCAGCCACCTGGTGAGAAAGTTGGGTTCGTGACCGGATCGCCTCCCACGGCCCTCCGGCCGCAGCATCCGAGCCCCCGATCCGTCCACGGCCTCGCCGAGGCGTTCGGCCTCGAGGTGCGCGGCGATGTCGACGGTCTCGAGATCACCGGCGCGGCACTCTCGTCGGCGACGGTGCGCCCCGGCGACCTCTACGTCGGCGTACCCGGCAGGAACGCGCACGGCGCCGACTTCACGGCCGCAGCCCGCGATGCCGGCGCGGTCGCCGTGCTCACCGATGAGACCGGCGCCGTGCGGGCCGCGGGAGCCGGGCTGCCGATCCTCGTGACCCCCGACGCGCGAGCCGCGCTCGGCGAAGTGGCGGCGTGGATCCACCGCACGGCCGAGAATCCCGCCACCCTGTTCGCCGTGACCGGCACGAACGGCAAGACGAGCGTCGTGTACCTGCTCTACGGCATCCTCCGCCAGCTCGGCATCGTCGCCGGCCTCACCTCGACGGCCGAACGGCGCATCGGCGACGAAGCCGTCACGAGCTCGCTCACGACGCCCGAGGCGAGCGAGCTGCACGCGCTGCTCGCGCGCATGCGCGAGGTCGACGTGCGCGCGGTCGGCATCGAGGTGTCGGCGCAGGCGCTCTCGCGGCACCGGGTCGACGGGCTCGTGTTCGACGTCGTCGGGTTCACGAACCTCACGCACGACCACCTCGACGACTACGCGTCGCTCGAGGAGTACTTCGACGCGAAGCGCGAGCTGTTCCAGCCGGAGCGCGCACGTCGCGGCGTGATCACGGTCGACTCCGAGTGGGGGGAGCGACTCGTCGGCGCGTCTCGCATCCCCGTGACGACGCTCACGACCATCGACGGCGTCGTGGCAGACTGGCGCCTCACCGTGCTCGACGAGACGGCCACCCACACGAGCTTCGTGCTCGACGGCCCAGAGGGGCGCCGCCTCGAGTCGAGTGTGCCCCTGCTCGGCTGGTATATGGCGGCGAACGCCGCGCTTGCGATCATCATGCTCGTCGAATCGGGCATCGATCTCGAGCGCATCGCGCACGTCCTCGAGCGCGACGGCGGCGTCGACGCCTACATCCCGGGTCGCGCCGAGCGCATCTCGGGCGATCGCGGCCCCGTCGTCTACATCGACTACGGCCACAGCCCCGATGCGTTCCTGCAGACCCTCGGCGCCATCCGCCGCTTCACCTCGGGCAAACTCGTGATGGTCTTCGGCGCCGACGGCGACCGTGACACCACGAAGCGCGCCGAGATGGGCGCGATCGCGGCACGCGGCGCCGACGTGGTCGTCGTCACCGACTTCCATCCTCGCTTCGAAGACCCCGCCGCCATCCGCGCGGCGCTCATCGCCGGAGCGCGCGCGGCAGTGCCCGAGCGCGAGATCCACGAGGTTCCCGACCCGCGTGCCGCGTTCCGCGCCGCGCTCGCCCTCGCCGGCGAGGGTGACGCGATCCTCTATGCAGGGCCCGGCCATGAGGACTACCACGAAGTGCGAGGCGTGAAGATCCCGTATTCGGCTCGCGAGGACTCGAAGCAGGCGTTGCGCGACGCCGGGTGGCTCGAATGATCGCGCTCACCCTTGCAGAGTTCGCAGCGGCCGCCCCCGGCGAGCTCCACCTCAAGGGCACCGACGCGACGCCTGAGACGGTCGTCTCCGGCGCCGTCACGACCGACTCCCGCGAGGTCTCGGCGGGCGGCGTGTTCGTCGCCAAGCGCGGTGAGTTCGACGACGGCCACCGCTTCGCTCCCGCCGCCGCGGACCAGGGAGCCGCCCTCCTCGTCGTCGAACGACCGCTCGACGTGCCGGTGCCCCAGCTCGTCGTGGCCGACTCGGTCGACGCGCTCGGTGCGATCGCCGCAGAGGTCGTTCGGCGCGTGCGCTCCCACGGGCAGCTCCGCATCGTGGGCGTCACCGGATCGAACGGCAAGACGACCACGAAGAACCTCCTCCGCACGGTGCTCGAGCGAGTGGGTCCCACGGTCGCCGCACGCGCGTCGTTCAACAACGAGGTGGGTGCGCCGATCACGATGCTCGAGCTCACCGACGAGACCCGATTCCTCGTCGCCGAGATGGGCGCGAGCGCGGTCGGCGAGATCGCTCGGCTCATCCGCCTGGCCAAGCCCGACATCGGCATCGTCCTGAAGGTGGGCCTCGCCCATGCCGGGGGGTTCGGCGGCATCGAGCAGACCGTGCGTGCGAAGTCCGAGATGGTCACCGAACTGCTCGGCACGGATGTCGCGGTGCTGAACGCCGACGACCCGCGCGTCGTGCCCATGGCCGATCTCACCGCGGCTCGAGTCGTGTGGTTCGGACTCGGCGAATCGGCCGACGTGCGAGCCGTCGACGTCGTCGCGCACTCCCGCGGCACCGAGTTCACGGTCGTCCTGCGAGGCGGCGAGCGAGCACGAGTGCGCTTCGGCGTGCTCGGCGAGCACCACGTCATGAACGCCCTCGCGGCGATCGCGGCATCCGTCGAACTCGGCGTGCCCCTGTCGGCCATCGTCGAGGCCCTCGAGTCGGTCACCCTCGCCGAGCGCTGGCGGATGCAGCTCATGGGCGGCCGCGACGACGTCACGATCATCAACGACGCCTACAACGCGAGTCCCGACTCGATGGCCGCTGCGCTGAAGACCCTCGCGCAGGTGAAGGCACCGGGCGGGCGCACGATCGCCGTGCTCGGCGAGATGAGCGAGCTCGGCGAGTTCTCGGGCGAGGAGCACGACCGCATCGCGCTGCTGGCCGTGCGACTCGGCGTGTCGCAACTCGTCGTCGTCGGCAATGGCGCCCGGCGCCTGCACATCACCGCCATCAACGAGGGCTCGTGGGACGGCGAATCCGCCTACGTGGAGACCGCCGACGAGGCGTTCGACCTCCTCGTGTCCTCCATCCGCCCCGGTGACACGGTGCTCGTCAAATCGTCGAACTCGGCCGGCCTGCGTCACCTGGGCGACCGACTGGGAGAATGGTTCTCGTGAGAGCACTGCTGACTGCCGGAGCCCTGTCGCTCTCCTTCACCCTGTTTCTGACCCCGTTGTTCATCCGCCTGTTCACGCGGCTGGGGTGGGGCCAATTCATCCGCGACGACGGTCCGAAGAGCCACCACGTCAAGCGCGGCACGCCCACGATGGGCGGCATCATCTTCATCCTCGGCACGCTCTTCGGCTATTTCGTGGCGACCCTCCTGGTGAGCAACGAGCCCCCGACGGAGTCGGGGCTGCTCGTGCTGCTCATGATGGTGGGCCTCGGGGCCGTGGGCTTCATCGACGACTTCCTGAAGACCCGCAAGAAGCAGAGCCTCGGGCTCGGCGGTTGGGCGAAGGTCGCCGGGCAGGTCGCGGTGGCGACCACGTTCGCCCTGCTCGCGCTGCAGTTCCCGAACGCGCAGGGCGTGACCCCCGCCAACACGAAGATCTCGTTCATCCGCGACCTCGACCTCGACTTCATGGTCTTCGGCACCATCGGCGGCGTGATCCTGTACGTGCTCTGGATCTGCCTCATCACGGCCGGCACCTCGAACGCGGTGAACGTCACCGACGGACTCGACGGGCTCGCCACGGGCGCCTCGATCCTCGCGATCGGCTCGTTCGTCATCATCGGGTTCTGGCAGTTCAACCAGTCGCGCTTCGGCGAGAACCTCAATCCGAGCGACTTCTATCGCAGCTACGACGTGCGCGATCCGCTCGACATCGCGATCGTCGCGACGGCCATCGTCGGCGGCCTCATCGGCTTCCTGTGGTGGAACACGAACCCCGCGCACATCTACATGGGCGACACGGGCTCGCTCGCGCTCGGCGGCGCCCTCGCGGCCCTCGCGATCGTGAGCCACACCGAGCTGTTGCTCCTCGTGATCGGCGGCCTCTTCGTGATCGAGACGGGTTCGGTCATCGTGCAGCGTGCCTACTTCAAACTGACCCGCGGGAAACGCATCTTCCTGATGAGTCCGATCCACCATCACTTCGAGCTCAAGGGCTGGGCCGAGGTCACGATCGTCGTCCGGTTCTGGATCATCGGCGGCTTGTTCGTCGCCGCCGGCGTCGGCAGCTTCTACTTCGAATGGCTGCAGAGTTGACCTCGGATGCCGCCACGAGCCCGCAGGGCTCAACCGCCCGCCTCGACTCCCTGACGAGCTGGCATGCCGACTGGAGCGCGCTTCGCGTCGCCGTGCTCGGACTCGGCGTCACGGGCTTCGCCGTCGCCGACACGCTCACCGAGCTCGGCGCGAAGGTGCTCGTGCTCGCGCCCGAGCCCGACGACGACCGGGCCCGCATCCTCGAGGTCATCGGCGCCGAGCTGCTGCGGCATCCGCTCGACTCGGTGCCCGCCGGGCTCGCGGAGTTCGCCCCTGAGCTCATCGTCGCCTCGCCCGGGTTCCACCCCGACCACCCCGTGCTGGAATGGGCGGGGGAGACCGGCACGCCCGTCTGGGGCGACATCGAGCTCGCCTGGCGCGTGCGCGACAAGGTCAACGCCGCCGAGTGGATCCTCGTGACCGGCACGAACGGCAAGACCACGACGGTCCAGCTCACGGCGACCTTCCTCGCGGCGAACGGCCTGCGCGCGGCGCCCTGCGGGAACATCGGCGTGCCCGTGCTCGACGCCGTACGCGACCCGGGCGGATTCGACGTGCTCGTCGTGGAGCTCTCGAGCTATCAACTCCACCATCTGCCGACCATCGGCCCTGGAGCCCTGCACCCGTGGGCGAGCGTGTGCCTGAACGTCGCCGACGACCACCTCGACTGGCACGGCTCCGCCGAGGCGTACCGGTCGGCGAAGGGCACCGTCTACGCGAACACCAAGGTCGCGTGCGTCTACAACCGCGGCGACGAGGCGACCGAGCAGATGGTGCGCGATGCCGACGTCGAAGAGGGGGCCCGGGCGATCGGGTTCGGGCTCGACGTTCCCGGGCCGAGCGACTTCGGCGTCGTCGAGGGCATCCTCTGCGACCGTGCGTTCCTCGAGGAGCGGCAGACCTCCGCGCTCGAGATCGTGACGGTCCCAGAGCTCGAGCGGCACGGCCTCGCCGCACCGCACGTGGTGGCCAACATCCTCGCGGCATCGGCGCTCGCGCGATCCTTCGGTGTTCCGGTCGAGGTCATCCACGACGCGCTCAGAGACTTCCGTCTCGACGCACATCGCATCGAGACGGTCGCGGTGGCCGGCGGCATCCGCTGGATCGATGATTCGAAGGCCACGAATCCGCACGCCGCCGAGGCCTCGCTGCGGGCGTTCGGGCAGGTCGTCTGGATCGTCGGCGGGCTCCTGAAGGGCGTCGACGCCGACGCGCTCGTGGCGTCGCACGCGCCGCGCCTTCGCGCTGCCATCGTGATCGGCGTCGATCGCACCGAGCTCGTCGCCGCATTCGCCCGACACGCGCCGGCACTGCCCGTGTTCGAGGTCGACGCGGATGACACTGAACACGTGATGCCCGAGGCGGTCGCACTCGCTGCGGCGGTCGCGGGGGAGGGCGACACCGTGCTCCTCGCGCCGGCCGCGGCATCCATGGACCAGTTCGCCGACTACGCCGACCGCGGCCGGCGATTCCACGACGCGGTCATCGCACAGCTTGGGGGTGAGGCGGATGGCGACCCCGCCCCGCAAGAGCCGCCCAGCGAAGGCTGAGCAGACGGGCGCCTGGGCCGCCCGCATCGGTCTCGGCCGCGTGTTCCGCGTCGAGTCGAAGGACTACTTCCTGCTGCTCGGCACGACGCTGTTCCTCGTCGTGTTCGGGCTCATCATGGTGCTCTCCTCGTCGTCGGTCGAGTCGCACCTCGATGACGGCGGGTTCTTCGTGCAGGCGACCAGGCAGGGCCTCTACGCGCTGTTCGGGATTCCGATCATGCTCATCGCGAGCCGGATGCCCGAGACGCTGTGGATGCGGATGGCGTGGCCCGCCCTCATCGTCTCGTGCGTGCTGCAACTGCTCGTGGTGGCGACCCCGCTCGGCATCACCGTCGGCGGCAACACGAACTGGCTCGCGATCGGGCCCGTGCAGTTCCAGCCGTCGGAGCTCATCAAGGTCGCGCTCGTCATGTGGCTCGGACTCATCGTGACGAAGAAGGAACCGTACCTCGGCGAGTTCCGGCGGGGCATCCTGCCGATCCTGCTCGTCGGCGGCGGCTCGATCGGGCTCGTGCTCCTCGGCGGCGACCTCGGCACCGTCATGATCATGGGCGCGATGCTCCTCGGTGCGCTCTTCCTCATCGGCGTCCGGTTCCGCCTCCTGCTGCCGCCGGTCTTCATCGGCGCGATCGCCTTCGTCATCGTCGCCGTCTCGAGCGACAGCCGGATGCGACGCATCACGGCGTTCCTCGAGGAGAACTGCTCGCAGTACGACCAGGAGGACTGCTACCAGATCCAGCACGGGATGTTCGCCCTCGCGAACGGCGGGGTGTTCGGAGTCGGGCTCGGGAACTCGGCGGCGAAATGGTCGTGGCTTCCGGCCGCCGACAACGACTTCATCTTCGCGATCATCGGCGAGGAGCTCGGCCTCATCGGCGCGGTCGTCGTCATCGCCCTCTTCGTCGTGCTCGCCGTCACGTTCGCGCGTGTGCTCCGGGCGGCTCGCACGCAGTTCGCACGTGCAGTGACGGCAGCGGTGCTCGTGTGGATCATCGGTCAGGCCTGTGTCAATATCGGTGTCGTGCTCGGCGTCTTCCCCGTTCTCGGTGTCCCCCTTCCGCTCGTCTCAGCGGGCGGCACCGCCCTGCTCACGACGCTCTTCGCGATCGGCGTCGTGCTCTCGGTCGCACGCGATCCCGAAGCGCCGGCTCGCGCGGCGGCACGCGCCGAGGCCCGCAAGGCACGCGCGGTGGGGCGTCCGCTCCGATGACCGTCTACCTGTTGGCCGGCGGGGGCACCGCCGGCCACGTGAACCCGTTGCTCGCGGTCGCCGGTCGCTTGCGCGAGCGCGACCCCGAGGCGCTTGTGCTCGTGCTCGGCACCGCCGAGGGCCTCGAGTCGAGGCTCGTCCCGGCGCGCGGCTACGAGCTGCTCACGATCGCGAAGGTGCCCTTCCCGCGGCGCCCGAACCGCGCGGCGCTCGCGTTCCCCGCCCTGTTCCGACGCTCGATCGACGACGTGCGCGCCATCATCGCCGAACGCGGCGTCGACGTCGTCGTCGGCTTCGGCGGCTACGTCTCGACGCCCGCGTATCTCGCGGCACGACGCGAGGGCGTGCCCGTCGCAATCCACGAGGCGAACGCGAGACCCGGTCTCGCCAACCGCCTCGGCGCACGATCGGCGGCCGCCGTCGGCGTCGCGTTCGCCGGCACGCCCCTCCCTCGCGCGCAGGTCGTCGGCATGCCGCTCCGCCCCGAGATCGAATCGCTCGATCGCGCGGCGCTGCGGGCCGAGGCCGCGGCGTTCTTCGGCCTCGATCCTGATCGCCCCATCCTGCTGGCGACCGGCGGTTCGCTCGGCGCGCGTCGCATCAATCGCACGGTCGTCGACAGCGCACGCGCCGTCACGGATGCCGGGTGGCAGGTGCTGCACATCACGGGAGCCGCGTCTGAGGTCGACGACCCGGCGATGGCCGGCTATCGCATGGTCGAGTACGCCGACCGCATGGATCTCGCGCTCGCCCTCGCCGACTTCGCGGTCTCCCGGGCCGGCGCCGCAACCGTGAGCGAACTCGCCGCGCTCGGCATCCCGGCCGTCTACGTGCCCTATCCCGTCGGCAACGGCGAGCAACGATTCAACGCGGCCGAGGTCGTCGCGGCAGGCGGCGGCATCCTCGTCGACGACGCGGCATTCGTGCCCGAGTGGGTCACCGCCGAGCTCGCGCCGCTCCTCGGCGACCGAGCGCGTGTCACAGCGATGGCCGAGGCCGCGGCATCCGTCGGCCGTCGCGACGGCACCGATCGAATGGTCGCGCTCGTCGACACCGCGCTCGGCGGGGGAGCCGGCGAGTCCGCGCGAGGCGCGTAACGTTGAGTGGGCGGATGCCGCGGCCCCGCTCCAGACCGAACGATTCATCGACCACACTGAGATCGACCACACCGAGGAAGACCCGCACCCCGTGACCATCAAGCCCGACCTCACCGTCCAGATTCCCGCCGAGCTCGGCGCCGTGCACTTCGTCGGCATCGGCGGATCGGGCATGAGCGGCATCGCACGGCTCTTCCTCGGCGCGGGTCATCGCGTCACGGGCTCCGACGTGCGCGACTCCGACAACATCGCAGTCCTGCGCGAGCTCGGCGCCGAGATCGCGATCGGGCACGACGCCGCCAACCTGGGCGATGCCGATGCCGTCGTCGTGACCGGTGCGTTGTGGGAGAACAACCCCGAGTACCAGCTGGCACTCGAGCGAGGACTGCCGGTGCTGCATCGCTCGCAGGCGCTCGCCTGGCTGATCGCGGGCCAGCGACTCGTCTCGGTCGCGGGTGCGCACGGCAAGACCACCTCGACGGGCATGATCATCACGGCCCTGCTCGAGCTCGGCGCCGACCCGAGCTTCGTGAACGGCGGCGTCATCGAGGAGCTCGGCGTGAGCTCGTCGGCGGGCGAGGGGGAGCTCTTCGTCGTCGAGGCCGATGAGTCCGACGGCTCGTTCCTGCTCTACGACACCTCGGTCGCCCTCATCACGAACGTCGATGCCGACCACCTCGACCACTACGGGTCGCTCGAGGCGTTCGAGCAGGCGTTCGTCGACTTCGCCGACCGTGCCCGTGAGTTCGTCGTCATCTCCTCCGACGACGCCGGCGCCAAGCGCGTCTCCGAGCGGCTCTCGCATGAGCGGGTGGTCACCTTCGGCGAGGCGGCGGATGCCTCGGTGCGCGTGCACTCCATCGAGACCGACGGTCCCGTCTCGTTCGCGATCACCTACCAGGGCGTCGACCACCGCGCGACGCTTCGCATCCCAGGCCGGCACAACGCGATCAACGCCGCCGGCGCGTTCGCCGTGCTCGTGGGCCTCGGGTTCGACCCGGGGGCATCCCTCGACGGCATCGCCCGGTTCGCCGGCACCGGCCGCCGCTTCGAGCTGCACGGCACCGTCGGCGGCGTGAGCGTCTACGACGACTACGCGCACCACCCGACCGAGGTCGCCGCCGCCCTTTCGGCGGCGCGCACCGTCGTGGGTTCCGGGCGGATCATCGCCGTGCACCAGCCGCATCTCTACAGCCGCACGCGGCTGTTCGCCAACGAGTTCGCCGAGGTGCTCGAGCGGTTCGCCGACGAGACGGTCGTGCTCGATGTCTACGGGGCGCGTGAAGACCCCGAGCCCGGCGTCACCGGCGCCCTCGTGAGCGAACGATTCACCGACTCGTCGCACGTCGCCTATGTGCCCGACTGGCAGGAGGCCGCCGACTACACGGCGCGCATCGCGCGCGAGGGTGACTTCGTGATCACCCTCGGCTGCGGCGACGTGTATCGCATCGTGCCGCAGCTGCTCGGCTCGCTCGAGCGGGAGCGCGGATGAGGGTGCGCGGCGCGTGAAGCGGCCGCAGGGGTTCGACCAGCCGGCCAAGCGTCGTGCCGGGCGGCCGAAGCCGGCCGGCGCGGCGCCGGCCGCGCGCGAATCAGCTGCAACTGCGACGACGGCCGGCGCACCCCGGCGGACGGCCGGGTCGAAACCGCCATCCGATCGCGATCGGGTCGCGACCGAGCCGATCCCGGTCGTCGCGGCATCCGGCAGCACGTTGTCGCACACTCCCGATGCCGAGCCCGGGCGACCCGCCTCGGCATCCGGACTGGCCGTGCCCGGTGACCTTCCGCGTGACGCCCGCTCGACCAGGCGCGCCCTCGCGGCCGCCGCGCGAGAACGTCGCCGGTACGAGCGGCAGGAGGTGCGCCGCTTCACGAAGCGTTCGCGCCGCCGCCGGCTCGTCTGGAGCGTGGTGCTCGGCTCGATCGCGGCGCTCGTGGTTGTCGTCATCGGCGGCGCATACTCGCCCCTGATGGCCCTGCGCGACGTGCGCGTCGAAGGCGCCCAGCGTATTCCGGCCACAGAGGTGCAAGCAGCGTTCGCCGGCACGCTCGGCACGCCGCTGCCGCTCATCGCCTCGGCCGACGTGCACGACGCGCTCTCGGCCTTCCCGCTCATCGAGACGTATTCGACCGAGACGATTCCGCCCGGCACGCTCGTCGTGCGAATCGTGGAGCGCACGCCCGTCGGCGTGATCGACACGGGCGAGGGCCTGGAGCTCGTCGACGCGGCGGGCGTGGTGATCGAACGGCCGGAGACGCGGCCCGATGGGCAACCACTCATCGAGGCCGAGGGTGGCATCGCGGGCGAGGGGTTCCGCGCCGCGGCCGCCGTCGTGCGGAGCCTGCCGCCCGACGTGCGCGGGCAGCTCGTCGGCGTGCACGCGGCGACCGCAGACGACGTGCGGCTCCAGCTCGCCGCGGGTGCGACCGTCGTGTGGGGGAGTGCAGAGGAGTCCGCGCAGAAGGCGGCTGTGCTCGCCAGGCTCATGGTCGCGGCGCCTCCCGACACCGTCGCGTCCTACGACGTGTCGTCGCCGCAGAGCGCCGTCACGCGCTGAGACGGCGCCCCGGGCCATCCCATCGGGCCGATATCCGGCGGCGGATCGCGACACGCGGGCCCTCCTTGCGCGGCGGCGGGCGCGTGGCACGTACCGTCAAGTCAGGAATTGCATACTCAGCAAGACTTTAACCTTCGACTAGAGGTTCAGAGTTTCGACGGAGGCCGGACGTGTCAACAAATCAGAACTACCTCGCCGTCATCAAGGTCGTCGGTATCGGCGGCGGTGGTGTCAACGCCGTCAACCGCATGATCGAACTCGGTCTCCGCGGAGTCGAATTCATCGCAATCAACACCGATGCGCAGGCGCTGCTCATGAGCGACGCCGACGTCAAGCTCGACGTCGGCCGCGATCTCACCCGCGGACTGGGTGCCGGGGCCGACCCCGAGGTCGGTCGCCGCGCCGCCGAAGACCACGCCGAGGAGATCGAGGAGGCGCTTGCGGGCGCCGACATGGTCTTCGTCACGGCCGGCGAGGGCGGTGGCACGGGCACCGGTGGCGCGCCCGTCATCGCGCGCATCGCGAAATCGATCGGCGCCCTGACCATCGGTGTCGTCACGAAGCCGTTCGGGTTCGAGGGCAAGCGTCGCCAGACGCAGGCCGAGCAGGGTGTGGCGCGGCTGAAAGAAGAAGTCGACACGCTCATCGTCGTGCCGAACGACCGCCTGCTCGAGATCAGCGACCGCGGGATCTCGATGCTCGAGGCGTTCGCGACGGCCGACCAGGTGCTGCTCGCCGGAGTGCAGGGCATCACCGACCTCATCACCACGCCCGGCCTCATCAACCTCGACTTCGCCGACGTCAAGTCGGTCATGCAGGGCGCGGGTTCCGCGCTCATGGGCATCGGCTCGTCGCGAGGAGCCGATCGTGCGATCAAGGCGGCCGAACTCGCTGTCGCGAGCCCACTGCTCGAGGCCTCGATCGACGGCGCACACGGAGTGCTCCTCTCGATCCAGGGCGGCTCCAACCTCGGCATCTTCGAGATCAACGACGCGGCACGCCTCGTGCAGGAGGCGGTGCACCCGGAGGCCAACATCATCTTCGGCGCCGTGATCGACGACACCCTCGGCGATGAGGTTCGCGTCACGGTCATCGCCGCGGGATTCGACGGGGGCGAGCCGAGCTCGAGCGCGAAGCCCGTCGAAGCACGGCGCTCGAACTTCGCCACTGCAGCCGTCGGCGCCGGCATCGGCGGCTCGGCGCTGTCGGGTGACACCGGCGACGCCATCGGCGAGATCAACATCGACGAACTCGTCGAGACCGCGAACTGGGGCGAGGCGTCGACCGGTGCCGGCGACCAGATTGTCTCCGACCCCGCCTTCGACAGCGGCGACGACGACCTCGACATCCCCGACTTCCTGAAGTGAGCGGCGCGTTCCAGCCCGGCAGGCGGTGCGCATGAGCGCACTCGCCGACCGGCTGGCCGCCGTGCGCGCGGCCATCGCCGAGACCGCTGCCGCGGCCGGGCGATCGCCCGATGAGCTCACGACCGTGGTCGTCACGAAGTTCCAGCCGGCCTCGCTCGTGGCCGAGCTCGCTGAGCTCGGCGTGCGCGACATCGGCGAGAACCGCCATCAGGAGGCGCAGGCCAAGGCTGCCGAGCTGGCAGGGCTCGGGCTCCGCTGGCACTTCGTGGGCCAACTGCAGAGCAAGAAGGCCAGGCAGGCCCTCGCCTACGCCTCGGTGATCCACTCGGTCGACCGGCCAGGCCTCGTCGACGCGCTGCGGTCGGATGCCGCATCCGTCGACTGCTTCGTCCAGGTGAACCTCACCGACGACCCGGGTCGCGGCGGCGTCGCGCCGAACGAGCTCGACGCCCTCGTCGAGCGCGTGCTGGCGACATCCGGACTCCGCCTGCTCGGACTGATGGCCGTCGCACCGCTCGGCGAACCCGCCCGCCCTGCGTTCGCCCGCATGAGGGAATACTCGGAACGCATTCGTCGAATCGCTCCGGAAGCGCGAGGATTGTCCATGGGGATGTCCCACGACTACCGCGACGCGATATCGGAAGGTGCGACACACCTCCGGATCGGCACCGCAATCACCGGGAATCGGCCGGTCGCCGGTTAGCCTCGAAGAGACGGAAAACAGACGGAGGCAGCGATGTCGAACCCGCTCAAGAAGACCATGGTCTATCTCGGACTCGCCGATGAGGAGTTCGAAGACGAGACCCCACAGGCGCACCCGCAACCATCGGCCGCGCCGATCGTGCACGCGGCACCGGCGCCGAAGACCGGCGCGGCGGTGACGCCGCTGCGAAAGCACCATGTACAACCGAGCACACCGCAGGCGGAGATGAACGAAATCCTGACCGTGCACCCGCGTCAGTATCGCGACGCGCAGGTGATCGCCGAGTCCTTCCGTGATGGAGTGCCGGTGATCATCAACCTCTCGCAGATGTCGGATGCCGATGCGCGACGCCTGATCGACTTCGCGAGCGGTCTCTCGCAAGGCCTCTACGGCAAGATCGAGCGCGTCACGAGCAAGGTGTTCCTGCTCTCACCCGCACATGTGGTGGTCTCGGGGGAGACCGGCGAGGCCGAAGGCGACGTGGACGCGTCGTTCTTCACGCACGCGTAGCCACGTGGGCGCGTTCTCCGTCGTCTGGAGCATCCTCTACACGTTGCTCCTGATCTATTTCTTCGTGATGTGGGGGCGCTTCATACTCGACCTCGTGCGCACGTTCAACCGATCCTGGCGACCCCGGGGGGCGTCGCTCGTGATCGTCGAGGCCGTGTACAGCGTCACCGACCCCCTGGTCCGGTTCTTCCGGCGGCTCGTGCCGCCGATCCGCATCGGCCAGATCGCACTCGATCTCGGGTGGAGCCTTGCGATGCTCGTCATCATCGTGGCCATGACCGTGGTGTCATGGCTCGCTGCTGCGGGCTGACGATCTCCTGCGAGGAGTGACGCTGAGACGATCGGCGCTGCGCCTCTCAGGTTCTCTTTGCTAGCGTTAGCTGAACGTGTTCGAAACAGTTCGACAGATTTGAGGGTGGAAAGCCATGGCGCTAACTCCGGAAGATGTGGTCAACAAGCGCTTCCAGGCGACGAAGTTCCGGGAAGGGTACGACCAAGACGAGGTCGACGACTTCCTCGACGAGGTGGTCGTCGAGCTTCGCCGGCTCAACCAGGAGAACGAGGAGCTGCGCCAGCGAGTGACCGCGGCAGAGGCCCGTGCCGCGGAGGCCGGCAAGGCATCCGCCGCGGCGCCGGCGCCTGCCGCGGTGTACGCCGAGCCCGCTGCGCCGCCGCCCACGGTGGCCGTGCAGACGCAGCCTCCGGCCGTCCCGCAGTCGGACTTCGACGAGCAGACCAGCACGACGAACCTCCTGCAGCTGGCCCGCCGGCTGCACGAGGAGCACGTGCGCGAGGGCGTCGAGAAGCGCGACGCGCTCATCGCCGAAGGCCACGCCACGGCGGCTCGCGTCGTCGCCGAGGCCGAAGCGAAGCAGCGCGCCCAGATGGGCATCCTCGACCAGGAGCGCCTCGCGCTCGAGAAGCGGGTCGACGAGCTCCGGGTGTTCGAGCGTGAGTACCGCCAGAAGCTCAAGAGCTACATCGAGGGTCAGCTGCGCGACCTCGACACGGCGGCACCCGTCTCCGTGTCGGGCAATCAGGGCTTCTCCTCGCCGGTGAGCGCCGGCGTGCCGGCCGAGCAGCCTGCGCCGACCTTCCAGGGCTTTGGAGGCTGAGCGGGCCGCAAAGGTCGGCATCGCCAGTGCTCTCCTGGTCTTGGCCGGCGCCGCCGTCGCGGCGTACGGCCTCGACCAGACCAGCAAGTTCCTCGTCGTCTCGAACCTGACCGAGGGCGAGATCGTGCCGGTGCTCGGGTCGGCGCTGCAGTGGCAGTTCGTGCGAAACCCCGGTGCGGCGTTCTCGCTCGCGAGCGGCATGACGTGGATCTTCACGATCCTCGCCGCTGCCGTGATCACGTTCATCGTGTGGTTCGCCCGCCGCATCCGTTCCATCGCGTGGGCGGTCGTCTTCGGGCTGCTTCTCGGCGGCGTGCTCGGCAATCTCACCGATCGGCTCCTTCGGGAGCCGAGTTTCGGCCTGGGGCACGTCGTCGACTTCATCTCGACGCCGTGGTTCATACCGGCCATCTACAACTTCGCCGACATCGCGATCGTGTCGAGCATGGTGCTCTTCATGATCCTCACGATCCGCGGCGTCGGGCTCGACGGCAACCGCGAAGTGAAGGCGAAGGTTTCCACGGCGGCGCCCGAGGCCGCGACGAGCGATGCGGCGACGAGCGACGGTCGCGCGTTCTCGGCGAGCCCTGAGCTCGCGCGTGAGTCCTGAGCATGGAGCATCGTTCGTTCCCCGTTCCCGACGGGCTCGACGGCGTGCGCGTCGACGCGGGACTCGCCAAGCTCCTCGGCTTCTCACGCACGCTCGCAGCGGAGATCGCGGGCGCCGGCGGCGTGCTGCTCGACGGGGCATCCGTCGACAAGTCCGACCGCCTTCGCGGTGGGGCCTGGCTCGAGGTGAGCTGGGAGCCGCCGCGCACGCTCGCGATCGAGCCGATCGCGGTCGCCGACCTCGGCATCGTCCATGACGACGACGACCTCGTCGTCGTCGACAAGCCCGCCGGCGTCGCCGCGCATCCGTCGCTCGGCTGGAACGGGCCGACCGTGGTCGGCGCCCTCGCGGCTGCCGGCTTCCGCATCTCCACGTCGGGCGCACCCGAGCGCCAGGGCGTCGTGCACCGACTCGACGCCGGCACCAGCGGGCTCATGGTCGTCGCGAAATCCGAGCGGGCCTACACCGAGCTCAAGCGCCAGTTCCACGACCGCGAGGTGGAGAAGATCTACCACACCGTGGTGCAGGGTCGCCCCGACCCCCTGGCCGGCACGATCGACGCACCCGTCGGCCGGCATCCGCGGTCGGAGTGGAAGTTCGCGGTCCTCGCGGGCGGCAAGCACGCCGTGACGCACTACGAGACGCTCGAGGCCTTCCGCGCCGCGTCGCTCCTCGACGTGCACCTCGAGACCGGGCGCACACACCAGATCCGGGTGCACATGGCGGCGCAGCGGCATCCGTGCGCCGGCGACACCATGTATGGGGCCGACCCCACGCTCTCGACGCGTCTCGGCCTCACCCGGCAGTGGCTGCACGCGCGACAACTCTCCTTCTCGCACCCCGCCGACGGGGAGTGGGCGACCTTCGTCTCGGAGTACCCGAGCGACCTCGCGCATGCGCTCGAGGTGCTGCGCGGCGACTGACTCGCCCCCAACGAGGCCTCAGTGGGGGCGGCCGCCCATAGACTTTGAAGACCCCAGACCACACTTGCAGCACCCCGATTTGGAGCCCAGTGGCCACCGATTCCTTCGTCCACCTGCACGTGCACAGCGAGTACTCGATGCTCGACGGTGCAGCACGGGTCGGCGAGCTCATCCAAGCCGCGAAGAGCGAGGGGATGCCCGCCGTCGCCATCACCGACCACGGCAACGTGTTCGGCGCATACGACTTCTGGAAGCAGGCGACGGATGCCGGCATCAAGCCGATCATCGGCACCGAGGCCTACATCACGCCGGGCACGGCCCGTGGCGACAAAACAAGGGTGCGCTGGGGCAGCGGCGGCGGCGACGACGTGTCGGGTTCCGGCGCCTACACCCACATGACCCTGCTCTCCGCGTCCACGGAGGGCATGCACAACCTCTTCCGGCTCTCGAGTCGCGCCTCGATCGAGGGCTACTACTTCAAGCCGCGTATGGACCGCCAGCTCCTGCAGACCTACTCGAACGGGCTCATCGCCACCACGGGCTGTCCGAGTGGTGAGGTGCAGACCCGGCTCCGGCTCGGGCAGTACGACGAGGCCGTGAAAGCGGCATCCGACTATCGCGACATCTTCGGCCGCGAGAACTACTTCGCCGAGATCATGGACCACGGGCTCGGCATCGAGAAGCGCATCATGGACGACCTGTTGCGCCTCGCCAAGCAGCTCGATCTGCCGCTCGTCGCCACGAACGACCTGCACTACACGCACGCGCACGACGCGAAGAGCCACGCTGCATTGCTCTGCGTGCAGTCGGGCTCGACCCTCGACGACCCGAACCGCTTCAAGTTCGACGCCGACGAGTTCTACCTGAAGACCGCGGCCGAGATGCGCCACCTCTTCCGCGATCACCCCGAGGCCTGCGACAACACGCTGCTCATCGCCGAGCGCTGCGACGTGAAGTTCAACACGAACGCGAACTACATGCCCCGTTTCCCTGTGCCAGAGGGCGAGAGCGAGGAGAGCTGGTTCGTCAAGGAGGTCGAGCGCGGCCTCCACGTGCGCTATCCCAACGGCATCCCCGACGAGGTGCGCAAGCAGGCCGACTACGAGGTCGGGGTGATCCTGCAGATGGGGTTCCCCGGATACTTCCTCGTCGTCGCCGACTTCATCAACTGGTCGAAGAACAACGGCATCCGCGTCGGACCCGGGCGTGGCTCCGGTGCGGGCTCGATGGCGGCCTACGCGATGCGCATCACCGACCTCGACCCGCTCCAGCACGGCCTCATCTTCGAGCGGTTCCTGAACCCCGACCGCGTCTCGATGCCCGACTTCGATGTGGACTTCGACGAGCGTCGTCGCGGTGAGGTCATCAGGTACGTCACCGAGAAGTACGGCGACGAGCGGGTCGCGCAGATCGTCACCTACGGCACGATCAAGGCGAAGCAGGCGCTGAAAGACTCATCGCGCGTGCTGGGCTTCCCGTTCGGCATGGGCGAGAAGCTCACGAAGGCGATGCCGCAGGCCATCATGGGCAAGGACATCCCGCTCACGGGCATCCTCGACAAAGATCACCCGCGCTACAAGGAAGCGGGTGACATCCGGGCGATCATCGAGACCGACCACGAGGCGAAGACGGTCTTCGAGACGGCCCTCGGCCTCGAGAACCTGAAGCGGCAGTGGGGTGTGCACGCCGCGGGCGTCATCATGTCGAGCGATCCGCTCATCGACATCATCCCGATCATGAAGCGGGAACAAGACGGCCAGATCGTCACGCAGTTCGACTATCCCGCGTGCGAGGCCCTCGGCCTCATCAAGATGGACTTCCTGGGGCTGCGCAACCTCACGATCATCGACGACGCCCTCGACAACATCGAGGCGAACCGCGGGTTCCGGCCGGTGCTCGAAGATCTCGCCCTCGACGATCGCGGTGCGTACGAATTGCTCAGCCGGGGCGACACGCTCGGCGTCTTCCAGCTCGACGGAGGGCCGATGCGGTCGCTCCTCCGGCAGATGAAGCCTGACAACTTCGAGGACATCTCGGCCGTCATCGCGCTGTACCGCCCCGGACCCATGGGCGCGAACTCGCACATCAACTACGCCTTGCGCAAGAACGGCCTGCAGCCGATCACGCCGATCCATCCCGAGCTCGAAGAGCCCCTGCGAGAGATCCTCGACACGAGCTACGGCCTCATCATCTACCAGGAGCAGGTGATGGCCATCGCCCAGCGCGTCGCGGGATTCTCCCTCGGCCAGGCCGACATCCTGCGCCGTGCGATGGGCAAGAAGAAGAAGTCCGAGCTCGACAAGCAGTACGAGGGCTTCCGCGGCGGCATGAAAGCCAACGGCTTCTCGGATGCCGCGATCAAGATGTTGTGGGACATCCTCCTGCCCTTCTCCGACTACGCCTTCAACAAGGCGCACTCGGCCGCTTACGGCGTGCTGAGCTACTGGACCGCCTACCTCAAGGCGCACTTCCCCGCCGAGTACATGGCGGCGCTGCTCACGAGCGTCGGCGACGCCCGCGACAAGCTCGCGCTCTACCTCAACGAGTGCCGCCGCATGGGCATCAAGGTGCTGCCGCCCGACGTGAACGAGTCGATCGGGTACTTCGCCGCCGTCGGCGACGACATCCGCTTCGGCCTCGGCGCGGTACGCAACGTCGGCTTCAACGTCGTCGACGCGATCAGGGCAGCCCGAGAGCAGAAGGGGCGGTTCGAGTCGTTCCACGACTTCCTGAAGAAATCGCCGCTCCAGGTCGCCAACAAGCGCACGGTCGAATCGCTCGTCAAGGCCGGCGCGTTCGACTCGCTCGGCGCCACGCGGCGCGCCCTCGTCGAGATCCACGAGAGTGCGGTCGAGTCCGTCGTGAAGGAGAAGCGAGCCGAGGAGGTCGGCGACTTCGGGTTCGACTTCGACAGCCTCTTCGAGGAGCACGAGAAGCACGCGGTGACGCTCGTTCCCGACCGGCCCGAATGGGCCAAGCGCGACAAGCTCGCGTTCGAGCGCGAGATGCTCGGCCTGTACGTCTCCGATCACCCGCTCGCCGGACTCGAGGCGCCGCTCGCGAAGCACGCCTCGACGACGATCACCGACCTCCTGAGCTCGGACTCCACTCAAGACGGCGACACCGTCACGGTTGCCGGGCTCGTCACGAGCGTGCAGCATCGCGTGGCGCGCCAGAGCGGCAACCAGTACGGCATGATCCAGGTCGAGGACTTCTCGGGCGACATCACGGTGATGTTCATGGGCAAGGCCTACCAGGAGTTCGCACCGGGGCTGAAGGGCGACTCGATCGTCGTGGTGCGCGGCCGGGTGAGCATGCGCGACGACGGCATGAACCTGCACGCCTACAGCGTCTTCTCACCCGAACTCGGCCAGGGCGACGAGGTCGGCCCGGTCGTCATCTCGCTGCCCGACGTGCGCGCCACGACCGACACGATCTCGGCGCTCGGCGACGTGCTCATCCGGCATCGTGGTGAGACCGAGGTGCGCTTGCGGCTCGTGAAGGGTCGCTCGGCGCGCGTGTTCGAATTGCCCTACCCCGTGCGGGTCACCGCCGACCTCTATGGCGAGCTGAAGAGCCTGCTCGGCCCGAACTGCCTCGTGTGACGGCGGGCGACTGCCCCCTCCGCCGCGCTCGCTAGGCTGGATCCGCCATGCTGCGAACCATCGACCTCCGCGGAACCCGTCCGACCCAGCGACAGCTGCTCGCGCTCGTGCCGCGTGCCGCGACGGATGTCTCCGCCGCGCTCGAGGTCGCGCGCACGCTCATCGACGACGTGCGAGAGCGGGGTGAGGCCGCGCTTCTCGACCAGGCCGAGCGACTCGACCGGGTGCGACCGTCGGCGGTCCGAGTTCCCGCCGAAGAGCTCCAGGAGGCGCTCGCCGGTCTCGCCCCCGGCATCCGCGATGCCATCGAGCACACCATAGCCCGAGTGCGTGCCGCGAGTGCGGCGCAGGTGCCGGTGCCGGAGACGACCGTGCTCGGCGACGGCGCGGTGATCGAGCAGCGCTGGCAGCCCGTCACCCGCGTCGGCCTCTACGTGCCCGGCGGCAAGGCCGTCTACCCGTCGAGCGTCGTCATGAACGTCGTGCCCGCGCAGGTCGCCGGCGTCCGTTCGATCGCGCTCGCCTCGCCGCCGCAAGCCCAGTTCGGCGGGCGCGTGCACCCAACTGTCGCCGGCGTCGCCGCGCTGCTCGGCATCACCGAGGTCTACGCGATGGGCGGTGCCGGGGCGATCGGCGCGTTCGCCTACGGCGTCGACGGCATCGGGCTCGATCCGGTGCAACGGGTCACCGGTCCCGGCAACGTCTACGTGGCGGCCGCCAAGCGGCTCGTGCAGGGCGTGACCGGCATCGACGCCGAAGCCGGCCCCACCGACATCCTCGTCATCGCCGACGACTCCGCCGACGCCGACTTCGTCGCGGCCGACCTCGTGAGCCAGGCCGAGCACGACGAACTCGCGGCAGCCGTGCTCGTCACCGATTCCGCCGCCTTCGCCGACGAAGTGCTCGAGCGGCTGGCCGAGCGTGTCGCGGGCACGAAGCACCGTGATCGCGTGCGCGAGGCGGTCATCGGCGCGCAGTCCGCCCTCGTGCTCGTCGACGACCTCGTGCAGGCGACCGACTTCGCCAACGCCTTCGGACCGGAGCACCTCGAGATCCAGGTGCGCGACACCGGCGACGTGCTCTCGCGCATCGAGAATGCGGGCGCGATCTTCGTCGGCGCCTACTCGCCGGTCAGTCTCGGCGACTATGCCGCGGGCTCGAACCACGTGCTGCCCACGGGAGGCCAGGCCCGCTATGCCGCCGGACTCTCGGCGGCGACGTTCCTGCGCCCGCAGCAGGTCATCCGCTACGACGAGGCGGCCCTCCGAGAGGTCGCCCCCGTCATCACTGCGCTCTCGACCGAGGAAGACCTCCCCGCACACGGCGAGGCCGTGACGGCGCGCTTCGATCGGCGCTGACGCCGGCGGGCGGCATCCGCTGCCCGGCTGCCGGCCGCCCGGCGCGGTCGCCCGGCGCGGTCGCCCGGTCGCCCACCGCCGCTAGGCTGGAAGCACCATGTACTGTCCGTTCTGCCGTCACCCCGATTCCCGTGTCATCGACTCGCGCACGAGCGACGACGGGCTCTCGATCCGTCGCCGTCGGCAGTGCCCCGAGTGCGGGCGGCGGTTCTCGACCACCGAGACGGCGAGTCTCGTCGTGATCAAGCGCAGTGGGGTGGTCGAGCCGTTCAGCCGCGAGAAGGTCGTGCTCGGCGTCAAGAAGGCCTGCCAGGGGCGACCCGTCACCGACTCAGACCTCGCCGTGCTCGCGCAGAAGGTCGAGGAGACCATCCGTTCGACGGGCGCATCGCAGATCGAGGCGAACGACATCGGTCTCGCCATCCTGCCGCCGCTCCGCGAACTCGACGAGGTGGCCTACCTTCGGTTCGCGAGCGTGTACCAGGCCTTCGAGTCGCTCGACGACTTCGACGCCGCCATCGGGCAGTTGCGCGCCGAGCACGGCCGGCTTCCGGCCCGCCCGGTCGAGTGAACCGTCGGCCGCACGTTGCGGCTCCGATAGCCTGAGTCCGGCATGTATCGACTTCTCTTCTCCCTCTTCCTCTCGCGCATGGATCCCGAAGACGCGCACCACCTGGCGTTCCGGCTCATCCAGCGGCTCCCGGCGATCGGTCTCGGCCGGCTCGTCGAACGGTTCACCGCTCCCGATCCGGCACTTCGTGTCGAGGCGCTCGGGCTTCGGTTCCCATCGCCGTTCGGCGTCGCCGCGGGCTTCGACAAAGACGGCTTCGCCGTGCGCGGGCTTGGCCAGCTCGGCTTCGGCCATGTCGAGGTCGGCACCATCACGGCGGTCGCACAGCCCGGCAATCCACGCCCGAGGCTGTTCCGGCTCCCAGCCGATCGCGCGCTCGTGAACCGCATGGGGTTCAACAACGGCGGTGCGGATGCCGCAGCCGGGCGGCTCTCGCGCCTGTCGCGCCGCACCGATCGACCGGTGCTCGGCGTGAACATCGGCAAGAGCCGCGTGACACCGGTCGACGAGGCCGTCGCCGACTACGAGCGCAGCGCGCGCGTGCTCGCGCCGTTCGCCGACTACCTCGTGGTCAACGTGAGCTCCCCGAACACGCCGGGCCTGCGCGGCCTGCAGGAGCTCGACGCGCTCACGCCTCTGCTCGAGTCGGTGAAGCTCGCTGCGGGGCAGACCCCGTTGCTCGTGAAGATCGCGCCCGATCTCGCCGATGACGAGGTCGTGCGCATCTGCGATCTCGTCGTGAGTCTGGGGCTCGACGGCATGGTCGCCACGAACACCACGATCGCTCGCGAAGGCCTGAAGGCGCCGGCATCCGCGGTCGAGGAGATCGGTGCGGGCGGCCTGTCGGGCGCCCCCCTCGCGGCTCGATCGCTCGCCGTGCTCCGGCTGATCCGCGACCGCGTGCCGGCCGAGCTCTGCGTCGTTTCGGTCGGGGGCGTCGAGACGGCGGCCGACGTGCAGGACCGCCTCGACGCCGGCGCCACGCTCGTGCAGGGCTACACCGCGTTCATCTACCGCGGTCCGCTCTGGGCGCGGCACGTGAATCGAGGGCTGCTTCGGTTCCGTCGCAACCGTGCCGCAATGGCGTCATCGCGGGCGGCCTAGCGGCCGAAAGCACCCGGCGAACCTGAGGACTTCTCGACCGTGTACCCCGATCAGAGCATGCCGACATCGGCGAGCTGGTCGGCGATGGTCGAGCCGTCGCTCGCCGAGACCCACGGCACGTCGTCTGCTCCGTGCTGCTCGGCCTTCGTTCGGCCACCGGCGAGCACGGCCTCACCAGTCGACAGACGGCGAATGGCGATCGCCGCGACGCGGTCCGGATGCTCTGCCGCGAATCGCGCGTAGAGCTCTTCGTCGTGCTGGCCATCATCGCCGATGAGCAACCACCGCACGTCGGGGAATTCCCCGGCGAGCCGCCTGAGGTTCTCCTCCTTGTGCGCACGGCCGCTGCGGAAGAGGCGGTCGTGCGTCGGTCCCCAGTCGGTGAGCAGGAGCGGCCCGGCCGGATAGAGGTTTCGTGAGAGGAACCTCGTGAGCGTCGGCGCGACGTTCCACGCGCCCGTCGAGAGGTAGATCACCGGCGCTCCCGGGTGGGAGCGCACGAGGCGCTCGAAGAGCACGGCCATACCGGGCGTGGGGATGCGTGCGTGCTCGTCGAGGACGAACGTGTTCCACGCTGCCACGAGGGGCCGCGGCAGCGCGGTGACCATGACCGTGTCGTCGACGTCGGAGATGATGCCGAAATGCACATCGGGGCCGACGATCCAGATGGGCGCCTCGACGGACTTGGAGCCTTCGGTGTGCAGCGTCGCCTGGTGCCAGCCGGGAGCGAGCTGCACCGGTACCCTCGTGTCGACGACGCCGCCACGGTCGGCGAGCACCTCGATGCGCTCACCGCCGACCTCGATGACGACGGACACGCCGCCGATCGGCACGCTCGTGAAGCTGCGCCAGCCGCGGATGCCCTGTTCGCCGCGGCGGCGGCGGCGCTTCGACGGTTCGTTCGGATCGACGGGCCGGCTGAGCAGCACACGGCAGAAGATGCGCACCCAATCGGTGGAGCCATATCCGGTGTACGGGACGATCGTGGGCACCTGTCCGCGACGGCGAGCCCAGCGTTCGCGCACCTCGTGCACCCAGTCTTCGAGGCGCGCGGCGCGATGCCGGACCTGGCGCTCTACGGATCCGGCCGGAGTTGGGGAGCTCGCCGGCATCCCCTCAGTCTGGCATGCAGCCACCGCGGGTTGCGAAACGCGCTCGGCGTGGATGGTGTCGTGTACCCCTTCCATCCCGATAGAGTGGACGCGCAACTGAGGAGGTTCCGTGCCGAATATCGACGTGATTCTGGGGGCCGAGTCCGCTCGGAAACGGCCGGTTCGCACAGAGCCCACGCAGCGGCGCAGTACGCAGCGGCTCGACGCCCTGCTCGATGCCGCTGCCGAGATCGTCGACGAGACCGGCTTCGAGCGGCTGACGACGCAGATGGTCGCCGAACGAGCCGGCGCGTCGATCGGCACCGTCTACCGATACTTCCCCGATCGTGTCGCCGTATTGCACGCGCTCCGTGAGCGTTCGATCCGGCGCTATCGCGAGAGGGTCGCCGACGAGCTGGCGCGCGTCGAGCTCACCAACTGGTGGGATGTCGTCGACGTCGCACTCGAAGCGAGCGCGGCCTCGTATCGCGAAGAGCCGGGCTTCAGCGTCGTGTATGGGGCCGAGCGCGAGACGGCGGCCGATGACATCGAGCCCGAGTTCGCGCACCGCATCGCACGCCTCATCGAGGCGGAGTTCGGCGGCGAGGCCGAGCCGACCGAATTGCGTTTCCGGTTGGGCATCGCGATCGAGCTCGGCGACGCGCTCATCAGCCGCGCGTTCGAGCGCGAGGCATCCGGCGACGAGCGCTACCTCGCCGAAGCGAAGCGCCTCGTGCACGCCTATCTCGCCGAGCACCTCGGTGAGGCGCTGCGCGCGAGCACCGCCGCCTGACGACGCGAGGCATCGCCCGACGACCGCGCGCTGTTGCGAGGTTTGCCTCCCGGCGCGAATGGTGTTTGGCTTGAATCCGCACGTCGAATGACCGCCCGACACGGGGATTGAGGCCAGATGATCGAGTTCCGCGGCGTCACCAAGCAGTTCCCCGATGGCACCGTGGCCGTCGCCGGCGTCGACATCGTCATGCCACCGCACAAGACGACCGTGCTCGTGGGTTCCTCCGGCTCCGGCAAGACCACCCTGTTGCGCATGATCAACCGCATGGTCGACCCCACGAGTGGCCAAGTGCTCATCGACGGAGCGGATGTCGCGACCGTCGACCCTGTGCGGTTGCGTCGCGGCATCGGCTACGTGATGCAGAACTCGGGCCTGCTGCCGCACCGCAAGGTCGTCGACAACATCGCGACCGTGCCGCTCCTGCGCGGCACGAGCAAGGCAGAGGCACGCGCGCACGCGCTCGAACTGCTCGACACGGTGGGCCTCGATCGCTCCCTCGCCGATCGGTATCCGAGCCAACTGTCGGGCGGGCAGCAGCAGCGCGTCGGCGTCGCGCGAGGCCTGGCAGTGGATCCGAACATCCTGTTGATGGACGAGCCGTTCGGGGCGGTCGATCCGATCGTGCGGGCCGAACTGCAACAGGAGTTGCTGCGCCTGCAGGGCGAGCTCGGCAAGACCGTCGTCTTCGTGACGCACGACATCGACGAAGCGTTCCTGCTCGGCGACCAGGTGGTGATCATGCAGCAGGGCGGCAAGATCTCGCAAGCGGCCTCGCCGACGGAGATCCTCGCGAACCCGGCCGACGACTTCGTAGCGGACTTCGTCGGGGCGAACCGCGGCAAGCGGACGCTGCATCTCACCCAGGTCGACGGTCGCAGCGTCGTCGTCGACGCCGACGGCCGCCCGGCTGGGATCCTGGCCCAGTGAACTGGCTCTGGTCGAACCTCGACCAGGTCGGCGAGCTCATCCTCGTGCACCTGGCATTGTCGGTGCCCGCGATCATACTGAGCTTCGTGGTTTCGGTTCCGATCGGATGGGTCGCCCACCGATCTCGGTGGGCGCACGGCGTGCTGCTGTCGCTCGTGGCACTCCTCTATGCCGTCCCGTCGCTCGCCCTGTTCATTGCGCTCCCCGCAGTGACCGGACTCGCCCTCCGATCGCCCGTGAACCTCGTGATCGCACTCACCCTCTACGGCATGGCCGTGATGGTGCGAACGGCGGCCGACGCGTTCGACGCCGTGGAGCGCGACGTGCTCCAGTCGGCCACGGCGATGGGCTACTCGACGGCCGGGCGCTTCTGGGCCGTGGAGCTTCCGCTCGCCGGCCCGGTGCTCCTTTCAGGCCTTCGGGTCGTCGTGGTGAGCACGGTGAGCCTCGCGACGGTCGGGGCGGTGATCGGGGTGCAGAGCCTCGGCAGTCTCTTCACCGACGGATTCCAGCGCGGCATCGAAGTCGAGATCATCGCCGGTATCGTCGCGACGATCGTGCTCGCGCTCGGGCTCGATTGGGTGCTGGTGCACGTCGGGCGGTTGCTCATGCCCTGGTCACGGCCCGAGGTGAAGAACGTCCGCGGCGAGCCGCCGCCCGTCGTCAAGCGGGTGGATGCCGCATGAACCTCTTCCTCGACGCCCTGGCGTGGCTCTTCGACCCGGCCCAGTGGAGCGGGTCGGGCAGCATCTCGCAGCGCATCGGCGAGCACTTGTGGATCTCCCTCGTCGTGCTCCTCATCGCGTCGGCCATCGCCCTGCCGGTGGGTGCGATCATCGGTCACAGCGGCCAGGGCCGCGAGCTCGCCATCAGGGTCTCGGGCGGGCTCCGCGCGCTTCCCACGCTCGGCGTGCTCACGCTCTTCGGCCTCTGGATCGGCATCGGGCTGTCGGCGCCGATCCTCGCCCTCGTCATCCTCGCGATCCCGCCGCTCCTCGCCGGCGCGTATGCGGGGTTCGAGTCGGTCGACCGGCACACCATAGACGCGGCGCGGGCGGTCGGCATGCGTGAGAGCCAGATCGTCGGCAAGGTCGAGCTGCCGCTCGGGATGCCGATCCTCGTCGGAGGCATCCGCTCGGCGACGCTCCAGATCATCGCCACGGCGACGCTCGCCGCGTTCATCGCCGATGCAGGGCTCGGCCGGTTCATCTTCGAGGGCCTGAAGATCCGGGACTACGGCGAGATGCTCGGCGGCTCCATCCTCGTCATCGTGCTCGCGATCGTCGTCGACGGATGCTTCGCCGTCACCCAACGCCTCGTGGTGCCCGCCGGAGTGCGGGCCACGAGGTCATCAGAGCTCCGCTCGGGGCCGGCCCGGCCACGAGCGGTCGTGGGACACGCCATCAATGAAGGGAATCAGTAGATGATCACAGCAGGAAAAGGCCGGCTCGCTGCCCTCGCAGCGGTCGCGGTCGGGGCGACAGTGGCCCTGGCAGGGTGCGCATCCGGTGATCCACTCGACGGGGGATCGGCCGATGGCAGCCCCTCCGAGACGATCGTCGTCGGTTCGCAGGACTACTACTCCAACGAGATCATCGCCGAGCTGTACGCCCAGGCGCTCGAGGAGAACGGGTTCACCGTCGATCGCCAGTTCCGGATCGGCCAGCGCGAGGTCTACATCCCCGAGATCGAGGGCGGCGGCATCGACGTCTTCCCCGAGTACACGGGCAACCTCCTGCAGTACTACGTGCCCGACACCGAGGCCACGACGAGCGACGACGTATACGCCGAGCTCGAGACCTCTCTGCCCGAGGGACTGCGAGTGCTCGACCAGTCGCCTGCGACCGACCAGGACTCCTACAACGTCACACGGGAGTTCTCCGAGGCGAACGGCGTCACGAGTCTCGCCGATCTTGCGAGCGTGACCACGCCGCTGACGCTCGGGGGCAACTCCGAACTGGAGACCCGACCGTATGGCCCTGAGGGGCTCAAGGAGGTGTACGGCGTCGACGTCGCCTTCACTCCGATCGAAGACAGCGGCGGGCCGTTGACGATCAAGGCCCTGGAAGACGGCCAGGTGCAACTGGTCAACATCTACAGTGCCAACCCGGCGATCGCTTCGAGCGACCTCGTGACGCTGGAGGATCCCGAAGGGCTCTTCCTCGCGTCGAACGTCGTGCCCGTCGTGAGCGAGAAGGTCACCGACGAGATCGCCGAGATCATCAACACGGTCAGTGCCGCGCTCACCGCCGAAGATCTCGTCGAGCTCAACGTCCTGAGTGTCGACGAGCAGCAGTCCGCCGAAGACATCGCTGCCGACTGGCTGGCCGAGCAGCAGCTCTTCTAGCGGTTCGCGTCGAGATTCGAGGGGTCGGATGCCGCGGCATCCGGCCCCTCGGCGGGTGCCGCGGCCTCCGCCATGTGCTTGGCTTCCGAGCGCATGAGGAGCTTCTTCACGCCCCAGACGCCGAGAAGGAAGATCGCGATCACGCCGACGAAGAGGTAGCCGGCCCAGTGCAGCTCACGGCTGAGCTCACGGTAACCGCCTGCGGCGAGCGAGCCGACACTGACGTAGGCGAATGACCATACGACGCAAGCGGGCACGGTCCATGCGAGGAAGCGCCGGTAGCGCATCGTGCTCATGCCGACGGTGAGCGGCACGAGCGAATGCAGCACGGGCAGGAAGCGCGAGATGAAGACCGCGGGTCCGCCGCGGCGATCGAGATAGCGCTGGGCCCGGTGCCAGTTGTGCTCGCCGATCCGCCGGCCGAGCCGCGAGTGCAGGAGGTGAGGCCCGAACCACCGTCCGAGCCCGAAGCCGATGGTCTCGCCGGCGAGTGCGCCGAGGATGACGGTGACGATGAGGGCGAAGTACTCGACGACGCTCCCGACCGCCGTCGAGGCGACGAGCACGACGGTGTCGCCCGGCACGACGAGCCCGATGAGCACTGAGGTCTCGAGGAGGATGCCGACGCCCGCGAGCAGGGTGCGGGCGATGGGATCGACGCTCTGCACGGTGTCGAGGATCCAGTCGAGGATCTCGTTCATATGCTCGAGCGTATCGAGTCGCGTGACCGGGTGCGTCAGCCTAGAGGAGGATTCCGAGCATTGCGGCGACGGGAAGAGCGACGAGCGCGGCGGATGCCGCGACCACCGCCGCGCGCAGGCCGAACGCCGGCTCGCCGCGATCGGATCCCAGCCGGGCGAGCCGCGCGTCGAGCATCGCGGCATCGGGACTCACCCCGCCCGCGTCGGCGTAGGCGCCGAGCTCGCCCTGGCTGCCGACTCGTTCGATGGCTCGCCGGAGCGGATCGGCGCCCACTTCGCGCCGAGCGCGATCGTCGGCGAGCATCTCAGTGAGCCATGCCACGGAGCGCTCAGCGCGATTCGCGATCGGGAACCAGGGGAGTGCGCTGTGCCAGGCACGGAAGGCCAGGAGCACGAGGTGATGGAATTGGTCGAGGTGGGCTCGCTCATGTGTGATGACCGCGGCGAGCTCGTCGTCGTCGAGCGCATCGACGAGCCCGGCGGTGAGCACGGTGGCGGTGCGGATGCCGGGCACGCAGTACGCGAACGGCACGGAGTGGGCCAGCACCCGCGTGTGCGGCTGGCCGGGCAGCGGGTCGCTCAACACGTCGATCAGCTGGTGCTGCCGGCGCCGTTCGCGCTCGGCCCGCACCGCGGTCGACACGAGATTCAACGCGAGGTGCACGGCGAGCAGGACCGCGAGTGCGAGCGCGGCGAGCTGTAGGAGGCCGAAACCCGGCGGGATGGGCCCGATGACGAGACGCGGGAGGAGCTGTGCGGCGGCGGCGAGCAGGGAGCCCGCCGGCGCGGCTCCGAAGGCGACGAGGCATCCGATCATCGACAGGCCGCCCGCGAGGGCGATCGCCTGCCACAGCGCGACGGCGACCGCGGGGGACCGGGCGGGCCACGAGGCACGGGAGAGGGCGACGGGGATCGGCCAGGCGAGGGCGAAGGCCAGCGCGCCGAGCGATGCCGCGACGACGAGCACGGTCAGCTGTGGGTGTGCTCGTCGAGCAGGCGCCGGAGGATGGCGGCTTCGCCGTCGCTCACCGAGCCGACGAAGCGGGCGAGCGCGGCGTCGCGGTCGCTCGCGCGGTCGAGCACCTCGTGCATGAGCTCGGCCGTGTGCTCTTCGCGGCTGAGGAGCGCACGGTAGCGGTGGGGACGCACGTCGCGTGCCCGGGAGACGAAGCCCTTGCGCTCGAGTCGTGAGAGCACGGTGAGCACCGTCGTGGTCGCTACGGCCCGCGCCGCCCCCTCGCCGCGCTCGGCGAGACGGTCGCGCAACTCGTTGGCGGTGAGGGCGGCGTCGTTGTTCCACAAGAGCTCCATCACGGAGCGCTCCAGTTCACCGAGACTCGCCATGCCACCAGACTACCGTCGGCGCGCCAATGTTCTACGCTCTGTAGAAGAATGTTCTACACGCTGTAGAACAACGAGGCCGCGAGGCGATCGTGTGAGAAGGGGCATCCGTGAACGAACTGCTCGACCCCCTGCTGCTGTCGAGATGGCAGTTCGGCCTCACCACCATCTACCACTTCCTCTTCGTCCCGCTCACGATCGGCCTCGCGAGCACCGCCGCCGTCTTCCAGACCGCCTGGTACCGCACCGGCAAGGCTGAGTACCTCCGCATCACGCGGTTCTTCGGCACGATCTTCCTCATCAACTTCGCGATGGGCGTCGTCACGGGTATCGTGCAGGAGTTCCAATTCGGCATGAACTGGTCGGAGTACTCCCGTTTCGTCGGCGACGTGTTCGGCGCACCGCTCGCGCTCGAGGGCCTGCTGGCGTTCTTCTTCGAGGCGACCTTCATCGGACTCTGGATCTTCGGGTGGGACAAGCTGCCACGCGGCCTCCATCTCGCCACGATCTGGGCGACCGCGATCGGCAGCATCATGTCGGCGTACTTCATCATCGCGGCGAACGCGTTCATGCAGAACCCCGTCGGCTACGAGATGAATGCCGAGAAGGGGCGCGCCGAACTCGTCGACATCTGGGCGCTGCTGACGAACCCCGTTGCCGTCGCCGCGTTCCCGCACACGATCGCGGCGAGCTTCATGGTCGCGGCGGGGCTCATCATCAGCGCCGCAGCCTGGCACCTCGCCCGCAACCAGCACCTCGACACCATGCGCACCGCGTTGAAGTTCGGCCTGTGGACGATGGTCGTCGCAGGCGCGCTCACGACACTGTTCGGCGACCAGCTGAGCCTCGCCATGGTCGAGACCCAGCCCATGAAGATGGCCGCCGCCGAAGCCACCTACGACACGGTCTGCGGCGCGGATGCCTCGTTCTCGCTCTTCACCCTCGGCACGCCCGACGGCTCCACCGAGCTGTTCTCGATCAGGGTGCCCTACTTGCTCTCGTTCCTCTCGACGCACACGTTCGACGGATGCGTCGAGGGCATCAACGACCTCCAGGCGCAGTACACCGAGCTCTACGGACCGGGCGACTACGCGCCGATCATCTGGGTCACCTACTGGGCGTTCCGGTGGATGATCGGCCTCGGTATGCTGCACGTCTTCATCGCCGTGGTCGGCCTCTGGCTCACCCGCAGGGGGCGGATGCCGCGGCATCCGCTGGTCTGGAAGGCCGCGATCTGGAGCTTCCCGCTCTCGCTCGCCGCGATGATCGTCGGCTGGGTCTTCACCGAGATGGGGCGGCAGCCGTGGATCGTGTTCAGCCTGATGCCCACCGAGTCGGCGGTCTCGCCGAATGTGAGCGGGCTCGAGGTGCTCATCTCGCTCGTCGCCTTCACCCTGATCTACGGCGCGCTCGCGGTCGTCGAGGTGCGACTCGTCATCCGCGCGATCAGGAGCGGGCCGCCCGAGGTGGGCGAACCCGATCCCGAGACCGGCCGCGTCGAGCCCGTCACGACGGTGTACTAGGAGGAGTCGGACATGGATCTGCCTGTGCTGTGGTTCTGGATCGTCGCGTTCCTCTTCGTCGGCTACTTCGTGCTCGACGGTTTCGACTTCGGCGTCGGGATGTCGCTGCCGCTGCTGGGTCGCGACGAGACCGACCGACGCGTGCTCATCAACACGATCGGCCCGGTGTGGGACCTCAACGAGACGTGGGTCATCGTCGCGGGCGCCTCGCTCTTCGCGGCGTTCCCGGAGTGGTACGCGACCCTGTTCTCGGGGTTCTACCTCCCGTTGCTGCTCATCCTGCTCGCGCTCATCGCCCGCGGCGTCTCGTTCGAGTACCGGCACCAGCGCCCGGAGGCGGCGTGGAAGCGCCGGTTCGACGGCATGATCACCGTGGGCTCGGCCGTGCCCGCGCTGCTGTGGGGCGTCGCCTTCGCGAACATCGTCCAGGGCGTGCCCCTCGATGCCGGGCACAACTACACCGGCACCGTCGTCGACCTGCTGAATCCCTATGCCCTCCTCGGCGGGGTGACGACGCTGCTCCTCTTCCTCACCCACGGCGCGGTGTTCGTCTCGCTGAAGACGGAGGGCGAGTTGCGGCAGCGGGCACGGCACCTCGCGACCCGGGCGGGAGCCGTGACCATCGTCGTCGCTGCGGCGTTCCTCCTCTGGACGGGGCTCGCCTTCGGCACCCCGTGGTTCTGGGTCCTCGCCCTCGTCGCGGCGGTCGCCCTGGTCGGCGGCTGGCTCGCGAACGCGCGCGCGGCGGAGCGCACGGCCTTCTCCCTGCTCGCGATCACCATCGCGTCCGTGGTGCTCGCGCTGTTCTCGGCGCTGTTTCCCGAGGTCATGCCGGCGTCGAACGACGCCGCGAACAGCCTCACGATCGCGAACGCGTCGAGCTCGACGTACACGCTCACCGTCATGAGCTGGACGGCGCTCATCTTCCTGCCGCTCGTGCTCGTCTATCAGGGTTGGACCTACTGGGTGTTCCGGAAGCGAGTCACCCGGGCCTCGATCGACGCTGCGGCGCATTGACGTGAAACCCCTCGACCCTCGACTCGTGCTGCGCTCCCGCGCCGCTCGCGGCTTCCTCCTGTCGGGCGCCGCACTCGCCCTCCTGCAGGCCGCAGCCACGATCGCATTCGCGTGGTCGCTCACGGCCCTCGTCACGGGGTTCATCGGTGGCGCGTCGCCGGCGGGCAGCCGCGGTGCGCTCGTGGTGCTGCTCGCCGCGGCATCCGTGCGCGCTCTCGCTGGATGGCTCTGGGAGTGGGTCGGCTCCGCCGGCGCGATGCGGGTGAAGTCGGAATTGCGCGACGACCTGCTCGCAGCGCTAGAACAGCGGCCCGGCGGCATCCGGAGCCTCACGATCGCACGCGCCGCGACGCTGCTGGGCCCGGGGCTCGACGCACTCGACGAGTACTTCGGACGCTACCTGCCGCAACTCGTGCTCACCGTGGTCGCGACTCCCGTGCTCGTCATCTCCGTGTGGGTGGCGGACTGGCTCTCTGGGCTCATCCTGGTCATCGTGCTGCCGCTCATCCCGGTGTTCATGGCGCTCATCGGCATGGCGACGGGCGCCGTGCAGCGGCGGCAGTGGCGGCGGCTGGAATCGCTGTCGAAGGGATTCCTCGAGGTGGTCGGCGGACTGTCGACGCTCATGGTGTTCGGGCGGGCCGAACGCCAGGTCGGCCGCATTCGCGACGTCACCGACGCCTACCGGTCGAGCACGATGAAGGTGCTGCGCGTGACGTTCCTCTCGGGCTTCACCCTCGAACTCGCCGGCAGCCTCTCGGTCGCGCTCGTGGCGGTGTCGATCGGGCTCCGACTCGTCGCGGGGGACTTCTCGCTCGCGCCGGGACTCTTCGTGCTCGTGCTCGCGCCCGAGGTCTTCCTTCCGATCCGCAACGTCGGAGCCGCCTTCCATGCGTCGACGGCCGGTCTGGAGGCCTCGCGCGACGCCCTCGACGCGCTCGAGCAGGCCGAGGCGGCGGACGTGCCTTCGCCAGTGGCGGAAGCTGATCCGACGGGAGCCACGGATGCCGCGGGCCTCCGAGTTCGCGACCTCCGGGTGATCCGCGACGGCGCCGTGGTGCTGGAGGGCCTGACCTTCGACGTCGCGCCGGGTGAGTTCGTGGTCGTGACTGGTGACAGCGGCTCGGGCAAGTCGAGCCTCCTCTCGGCGATCCTCGGGTTCGCCGATTTCGAGGGCGAGGTGACCATCGACGGCGTGCCGGTCGGTGCCGCGACGCGCTCGAACACCGCGTGGGCCGGCCAGGCGCCGCACCTGCTCGCGGGCAACATCGCCGAGAACGTGCGGTTGGGGCATCCGGATGCCGCGCCGCAACTGATCGAACGTGCCCTCCGCCTCGGTGGCGTCGACCTGCCGAGTCATCGCACCCTCGGGCCGAGCGGTGCGGGGCTGTCGGGCGGTCAGGCGCAACGCGTCGCGACGGCACGCGCAGTGCATCGCCTGCTCGCCGCCGACGCTCGCGTCCTCCTGCTCGACGAACCGAGCTCCGCGCTCGACGCCGATCGTGAGCTGGAGCTCGGCCGGCGCCTCCGGGAGCTCGCCCGCGACGGCCGGGCCGTGCTCGTCACGACGCACCGACCGGGGCTCGCCGAGGTAGCGGACCGCACCGTCTCCCTGTCGGAGGCGGCCTGTGTCTGACCGCTCAACCGCCGTGCTGCGGCACGCCGTGCCGCCACTCCGCCGCCTCGTGCCGCCGGTGCTGCTCGGCATCGCCGCCGGGCTCTCGAGCGTCGCGCTGCTCGCCGCGAGCGCGTGGCTCATCGTGCGGGCCGCCGAACAGCCGCCGGTACTGTACCTCTCGCTCGGCGTCGTCGGCGTGCGCGCCTTCGCGCTCGGGCGAGCCGTGTTCCGGTACCTGGAGCGCCTCGCCGGGCATGACGCGGCGTTCCAGCAGCTCGCGACGATCCGCGCGGGCGTGTTCGAGCGACTGCTGCCGATCGCGCCCGATGGTCTCGCCGCCACACGTCGCGGCGACCTGCTCGCGCGCTTCGTCGGCGATATCGACGAGCTCCAGAGTGTCTCGCTCCGCATCGTGCAGCCCGTCGTGAGCGCCTCGGTGGTGGTGGTCGTCGCCGTCGCCGGCCTCGCGTGGCTCGCCCCTGCCTCGGCCCTCGCGGCGGCCGGATGCCTCGTCGCGGGCATCATCGTCGCGATCGTCGCGCAGCAGGTCATCGCGGTGCGCGCCGACCGGCACATCGCGCCCCTTCGAGGCGAGTTGCAGGCGGCCGTGGTCGAGCACGTGCACGCACTCGACGTGCTCGTCGCGTTCGATGCCGCTGCGACCGGGCGTGCGCACATCCGACGGCTGGGGGAACGGCTCGAGCAGGCGACCCGCAGACGGGCGTCGGCCGTGGGCATCACGACGGCGGCGATGAGTGCGGTGGGCGGATTCGCTGCGGCGGCGAGCATGTGGGCGGCAGAGCCGTTGATCGACGGTGGCCGGATCGACGCGCCGACGTTCGCGGTGCTGTGCCTCGTGCCGCTCGCGATCGCCGAGGTCTCTGCAGCTCTGCCGATCGCGGTGGGGTTCCTTCGCACTGCGCAGACGAGTGCCGAACGCGTCGCCGATGCCGTGCCCGACGTCGTTCCCGACGGCGTGCCGATCCCGCCGGCTGCCGCGGCCGAATCGCCGAGTCGATCCGGGGCACCCGCGCTCCGTCTCCGTGGAGTCTCTGCCCGGTGGCCGCGCATCGCGGGTGGCGAGGATTCGCATATGGGCGTCTCGCGGGTCGCTGAGCTGAGCGTGGCATCGTCGGACCTCGGTCCCCTCGACTTCGACGTCGAACCCGGGGAGCGCGTGCTCGTCGAGGGCCCGTCGGGCTCGGGCAAGACGACCCTCGCCCACGTGCTCGTGCGGTTCCTCGAGTACAAGGGATCGTACCGACTGGGCGGTGCAGAGGTTCGCGACCTCGATCCGATGGAGGTTCGGCGCATCGTCGGTCTCGTCGAGCAGCGCCCGTGGCTCTTCGACGAGGACATTCGCCAGAATCTCCTCTTCGCGCGAGACACTGCGAGCGACGAGGAACTCCTTGCCGTGCTCGCCCGAGTGGGACTCGCGGACTGGGTGGCCGAGCGCGGCGGACTCGGTGCGCCCGTCGGCGAGCGCGGTGCACTCGTCTCGGGAGGGCAGGCCCAGCGCATCGCCCTCGCTCGCGCGATGCTCGCCGACTTCCCCGTACTCGTGCTCGACGAACCGACGACGAGCGTGGATCCAGACCGCGCCGACTCGCTGTTGCGCGACCTCCTCACCGCCGCGGGGCCCGGCCGATCGGTCGTGGTCATCTCGCACACCGGCGCCCCGCGAGAGCTCATCGACCGGGCGATCTCCGTGAAGCCGGCCATGGCGTCGCCACTGCTCCACTCCGACGCTTAAGGGATCGAGAGCTCCGATCGGTCGTCGAATCCGAGCGCATCGCGCACGCCTGTTGCGTATCGCGCCCGAGATGTGGCGCGTTGTGGCGCCCATCTGGTTGACTCTCGTCCATATCGGCCTGCGACACCTGATGCTGAGGAGCATTTCGCCATGAGAGCCACGATCACCGGTACCACCCTCGCCGTCACCGCCGCGCTCCTGTTGGGTGCGGCACCCGCCTACGCACACGATGAAGTGTGGGTCGACGACAGCACCATGGACTCGGGAAAGGAGACGCACAACCATCACGCCCAGCACGGCGAGGAGGAGGGCCATCTGCCCGCCACGAATGAGAACGTCGACCTCATCGGCAATCTCGACCTCTTCGGCGATGAAGAGCAGCCCGGCCGTATCGCCGACGTCTCGGCCTACGGCAACTACGCCTACCTGACCGCATTCTGGGAGCCCGAGTGTGACCGCGGCGGGGTGTACATCGCCGACATCTCCGACCCTGCATCGCCCGAGTTCGTGTCCCTGGTCCCAAGCCACCGCGGCACGTTCAGCGGCGAGGGCTCGCAAGTGATCCACCTCGAGACGAAGTACTTCAGCGGCGAAGTGCTCGCCTTCCAGAACGAGATCTGCCCGGGTGAGACGAAGGGCATCGGCGGCATCACGCTCGTCGATGTCACCGACCCGACGAAGCCGAAGAAGCTCGTCGAGGGATTCGGCGACTTCACCGTGAACGGCAAAGCGCAGACCATGTCGAACGAGACCCACTCGGTGCGCATGTGGACCGACGGCGACAAGGCGTACGCCGTGCTCGTCGACGACGAGGAGGACACCGACGTCGACATCCTCGACATCACGGACCCGTCGAAGCCGAAGCTCATCTCCGAGACCTCGCTCGACGCCGACACGGCACAGGCACCCGGGGTGGTGCACGGTGACGCGGTGTTCCTCCACGACATGGTCGTCGAGGAGATCGACGGCGTCCAGACGATGCTCGCCTCGTACTGGGACGGCGGTTACGCGAAGCTCAACGTCGACGACCCGGCCAACCCCGTGTTCATCGCCGACACCGACTTCGAGGCGAACGACCCGGTCCGTGCCGAGTTCGGTGAGACGATCTCGCCTGAGGGCAATGCGCACCAGGCCGAGTTCACGAAAGACAACGAGTACTTCATCGCCACCGACGAGGACTTCGATCCGTACCGCGTCACCGCCACCATGGAGGACGGCACCGAGTTCACCGCCGTCCAGGGCTCCGACGTACCGCAGATCGACGCCGACACCAGCCTTGCCGGCGGTACCCGCTATCTCGGCCTCGCGTGCGACGCCGCTTCGGTGCCGCCCGCCGATGACACGGCGAGCGTCGCGGTCATCGAGCGTGGCGTGTGCGACTTCGTCGTGAAGGTGCAGAACGCCGAGGCCGCCGGGTACGCAGGAGTGATCGTGTTCAACCGAACCGGGGTCGATGGCTGCGACTCGCTCGTGTCGATGCTCGTCGATGCCGGCATCCCCGCGGTGTTCGTCTCGCGCACCGACGGATTCCGCATCCTGACGGGCGGGGTTCCGGCCGACTACACGTGCGACGCATCGGGTGCCGGCACCCTGATCCCGGCGGCGGTCGGTGCGTCCGGCCAGGATGTCGACATCTCGGCGATCTTCGACGGATGGGGCTACGTGCACCTGTTCGACGCGAACACGATGCAGGACGTCGACCAGTACTACGTGCCCGAGAGCCAGAACCCGGCGTACGCGTCGGGCTTCGGCGACCTCTCGGTGCACGAGGTCGCGACCGATCCCGATGAGAACCTCGCCTACATCTCGTACTACGCGGCGGGATTCCGGGTCGTGAGCTACGGGCCTGACGGCATGGAGGAAGTCGGGCACTTCATCGACGAGGGCGGCAACAACTTCTGGGGCGTCGAGGTGCATGAGCACCCGAACGGCCAGGAGTACGTACTGGCCTCCGACCGTGACAGCGGCCTGTACATCTTCCAGTACAACGCTCCGTGATCGGCTGAAGGGCTGAACGGATGACGGTGGGTCGGCGCGGAAGCGCCGGCCCACCGTCATGTCGCCACGCCTGCCTCGCAACCGCCATGCGCGCACACCTAGGCTGAGAGGATGCCGCGCCGCGTCCGAACCCGCTCGTTGCCCGAGTGGCGCGACCCCGGGGCCGTGTTCCGGGCGTGGTTTGCGGATGCCCCCTACGCGGTGTGGCTCGACGGCGGAGCCGAAGCTGCATCCGGCGTGAGCGTCCTCGCCTCGGCCCATGCGGGCAGCGAGTTCGTGACGGCCGACGTGGCGAGCGGAACCGTGACCCGCTCGATGCCGATGCGCGGCGACGATGGCGAGGCGACGGTCGAGGCATCCGTGTTCGAGGTGCTGGCTGAGCGGCTGCAGGGCATGACGTCTGGGCTCGGCCAGGCCGCCCGGGTCGGCGGGCCCCTCGGCTGGTTCGGCTGGTTCGGCTACGAGCTGGGGGCGCGGCTGAGCGGCGTGGCCGTCGAGGCGGCCGACACGCCGGATGCCGCCTTCCTCTTCGTCGACCGCGCGATCGTCTTCGATCACGGCGCGCGCTCGTTGCGGCTCGTGTGGCTCGAACCCGACCCCACCGGCGAGGCCGGCGAGGCCGGCGAGGCCGAGGTCGCCGCCGACGTTCGGGCATGGGCCGACGCCATGAGTGCGGCTCTGCAGTCGCCACTCGAGGCGGCCCCGGCGGCGGCGGCGGCTCGGGCCGCGGCGGCGCCGGCGGTTCGATGGCGCCACGACCCGCGCGCCTACGCGTCGCTCATCGCCGAGTGCAAGGCCGCGATCCTGCGCGGCGACGCGTACCAGCTCTGCCTCACCAACCGCATCGACGTCGACGTGCGGCCCGACCCCGGCGAGACCTACCTCGCCCTGAGGGCCTCGAGCCCGAGCCACCATGCCGGCTACCTCCGGTTCGGGGCGTTCGCGCTGCTGAGCGCGTCGCCCGAGCAGTTCCTGCACGTCGACCCAGATGGGCTCGTCTCGACGAAGCCGATGAAGGGCACCCGCCCGCGCAGCGCCGACCCAGCGCGCGATGCGGCGTTGCGACGCGAGCTCCTCGAGAGCGAGAAGGAACAGGCCGAGAACCTCATGATCGTCGACCTCATGCGCAACGATCTCGGTCGCATCGCCGAGCTCGGCAGCGTGTCGGTGCCGAGCCTCCTCGATGTCGAGGAGTATGCCCACGTGCACCAACTCGTCTCGACGGTGACGGCGCGACTGCGGCATCCGCTCACGGCCCTCGACGTCGTGCAGGCGGCGTTCCCCGCCGGGTCGATGACCGGGGCGCCGAAGCACAGCGCCATGACGATCCTGCACGAGCTCGAGCGCGGCCCCCGCGGCGTGTACTCCGGCGCGTTCGGGTACCTCGGCATCGACGGCAGCGCCGACCTGGCGATGGTGATCCGTTCGATCGTCCTGACCCCCGACGGCGCGAGCATCGGCACGGGGGGTGGCATCACGGCGCTCTCCGTCGCCGACGAGGAGATCGAGGAGACGCGAGTGAAGGCGCGGGCCCTGCTGGCCGTGCTCGGCGCGGCGATGCCCCCGGCGGAGTGAGTAGTCTTGATGTTCGAGCGCGCCGCGATCTTGCGCGCCCGGAACCCGGGAGCCCGCCCGGGGCAGCGACACACGATTGAGAGTCACGTGGCACACGATCAGGACCCAGCACACGCCGACGCCGGCGCGTACGACTTCGCCTCGATCCAGGCGAAGTGGCTTCCCGTCTGGGAAGAGCTGCAGCCCTTCCGTGCCGGCCGGCCCGGCGACACGAGGCCGCGCAAGTACATCCTCGACATGTTCCCCTATCCGTCGGGCGACCTGCACATGGGGCACGCCGAGGCCTTCGGCTACGGCGACACCGTCGCTCGCTACTGGCGCCAGCAGGGCTTCGACGTGCTGCATCCCGTCGGCTGGGACTCCTTCGGCCTGCCGGCCGAGAACGCGGCGATCAAGCGGGGCATCGATCCGCGGCCGTGGACTTACGACAACATCGAGCAGCAGAAGCGCTCGTTCCGCCAGTATGCGCCGTCGTTCGACTGGTCGCGTGAACTGCACACGAGCGACCCCGAGTACTACAAGTGGAACCAGTGGCTCTTCCTGAAGCTCTACGAGAAGGGCATCGCCTACCGCAAGGCCGGGCAGGTGAACTGGTGCCCGAACGACCAGACCGTGCTCGCGAACGAGCAGGTCATCGACGGGCACTGCGAGCGCTGCGGCGCCGTGGTGACGAAGAAGGCACTCACGCAGTGGTACTTCCGGGTCACCGACTACGCCGACCGGCTGCTCGACGACCTCAACCAGCTCGAGGGGGCGTGGCCGTCGAAGGTCCTCTCCATGCAGCGCAACTGGATCGGCCGCTCCGCCGGTGCCGATGTCGAGTTCGAGATCGAAGGGCGCGATGAGCGCGTGTCCGTGTTCACGACGCGACCCGACACGCTCTATGGCGCAACCTTCATGGTCGTGGCGCCCGATTCCGAACTCGCCGCCGAACTGGCCGCCGAGGCATCCGACGAGGTGCGCTCGCGGTTCCAGGGCTACCTCGATTCCGTGCGCGCCGAGAGCGACATCGACCGACTGAGCACCGAACGCCCGAAGACCGGCGTGTTCCTCGAGCGCTACGCGGTGAACCCCGTGAATGGCGAGCGGTTGCCGATCTGGGCCGCCGACTACGTGCTCGCCGACTACGGCCACGGCGCGATCATGGCGGTGCCCGCCCACGACCAGCGCGACCTCGACTTCGCTCGGGCCTTCGGGCTGCCGGTGCGGGTCGTGGTCGACACGAATGCGCCCGTCACGGGCGTGATCCCCGTGATCCCGCTCGACGAGCACGGCGACCCCGTGCTGCCCGACGACTACGAGCCGGTCGATCCGGCATCGACTGGCATCGCGCTCCCGGGCGAGGGCCGGCTCATCAACTCCGGCCCGCTCGACGGCCTGAGCAAATCGAACGCGATCCGCCGGGTCATCGAGCTGCTCGCCGAGCGCGGTCTCGGCAGGGCGTCGAAGAACTTCCGGCTGCGCGACTGGCTCATCTCCCGCCAGCGCTACTGGGGAACGCCGATCCCGATCATCCACTGCGTCGAGTGCGGCGAGGTGCCGGTGCCCGAGAGCGAGCTCCCGGTCCGGTTGCCGGATGCCGCGGGGCTCGACTTGAAGCCGAAGGGCGCGAGCCCGCTCGGCGCCGCCGAAGAGTGGTCGAAGGTGGCCTGCCCGAACTGTGGCGGCGATGCCCGCCGCGACTCCGACACCATGGACACGTTCGTGGACAGCTCCTGGTACTACTTGCGGTACCTGAACCCCAACGACGACACGATCGCGTTCGACCCGGCCGAGGCCGAGAAGTGGATGCCCGTCGACCAGTACGTGGGCGGCGTCGAGCACGCCATCCTGCATCTGCTCTACTCCCGATTCATCACCAAGGTGCTCTTCGACCTCGGCTACCTGAGCTTCACCGAGCCGTTCACGTCGCTCCTGAACCAGGGCATGGTCATCATGGACGGCGCCAAGATGTCGAAGTCGAAGGGCAATCTCGTCGAGTTCGCGAGCGAGCTGTCGGCCCATGGCGCCGATGCACTGCGGGTGACGCTCGCGTTCGCCGGGCCGCCCGAAGACGACATCGACTGGGCGGATGTCTCGCCGGTCGGTGCCGCGAAATTCCTCGCGCGCGCGTGGCGGGTCTCGGGCGAGGTCACCTCGAGCCCCGACATCGAATGGAAGTCCGGCGATCCTGCGCTGCGCCGCATCACGCACCGGTTGCTCGCCGATGCGCCGAGCCTCATCGAGGCCTTCAAGTTCAATGTCGTCGTGGCCCGGCTCATGGAACTCGTGAACGCGACGCGCAAGGCGATCGACTCGGGTGCCGGAGCAGCGGATGCCGCCGTGCGGGAGGCATCCGAGGTCACGGCCATGATCCTGAATCTCTTCGCGCCATATACCGCCGAAGACATGTGGGAGCGGCTGGGTTACGAGCCCACCGTGGCACTCGTGCCGTGGCGCAAGCCCGATCCGGCACTCCTCGTCGAGGAGTCGGTCACCGCGATCGTGCAGGTCGACGGCAAGGTGCGCGATCGGCTGGAGGTCTCGCCGAAGGTGTCGGGCGATGAGCTCGAGTTGCTCGCCCGTTCCTCGGCGGGCGTCGCCCGTGCGATCGGCGAACGCGAGATCGTGAACGTCATCGTTCGCCCTCCGCGACTCGTGAACATCGCCACGCGCGCCTGACCGGCAGGCGCCGACTCGCCCTCGACAACGGCTCGAGGGTCCGAGGTGTTCGCTGACCTGATCGAGCGCGCGATCCGTTCGGTCTGGCTCGCTTAGCGTGCGGGCATGCCCGCGAGTCCAGACCCCCAGCTGCTCGATGCGCTCGACCCGGTCGCTCGGCGCGCCGGCCCGCGCGTTCGCATCGCGGTGGGTGCCGCCGTCGTGCTGTTCGTCGTCGCGGTCGCGGCGGCGGCGATGCTCTCGTTCGGCGCGAGCGGCGGGGGTGGCCAAGGGCGCATCGACGCCGTCGAAGGCGAGGCGGCGGATGCCGCGGGACATCACGCTCCGGTCGAAGAGGTGGCCACGACCACGCTGCTCGTGCACGTGCTCGGTGCCGTGGCGAAGCCGGGGCTCGTCGAGCTCGCGGCCGGCTCGCGCGTCGTCGACGCCGTGGCGGCTGCTGGCGGGTTCACGGCCGAGGCCGATCCGGCCGGCGTCAACCTGGCGCGGCCCGTGGTCGACGGCGAGCAACTCGTGGTGCTCGCGATCGGGCAGGTGCCGCCGCCCGGCCCTGCCGCCGGTTCGGCCGCCGATTCGAGTGGATCGGGCACTGCCGGCGACGGCGTCGTGCACCTGAACACGGCCGATCTCGCCGCGCTCGACACGTTGCCCCGCATCGGACCGGCGCTCGCGCAGCGCATCATCGACTGGCGTGACGCGAACGGACCGTTCACGAGCGTCGAGCAATTACTCGAAGTCACGGGCATCGGCGACGCCGTCTTCGCAGGGCTCGTCGATCGCGTGAGTCTCTGAATGCGCGACCTTCGATTGCTCGTGCCCGCCGCAGCGGCCTGGGTGGCCGCCTGGGGTGCGGTCGCCGCCCCCGACGCCGGCATCGCGCCATGGCTGTTCGCCGGGGCATGCTGGGCGGTCGCCGGCCTCACGACCGCGGTGCTGGCCGGCATCCTGCTCGTGCGAAGGCGCAACGCGATCGAGATCCCGAGGCCGGCTCGGGCGCGCCGGATCGTGCCCTTCGCCGCGACGGCGCTCGTGTCGCTCGCCGCGTGCGGGCTCGTCTCGACGGCGGCGGCTCTGGGGCTCGACGCACGGGAGCACTCGCCCCTGCAGAGCATCGCAGCAGAGCACAGCACGGCCGCCGTCGTGATCGAGCTCACGACGGCGCCACGCCCTGCCCCCGCCCTCTGGTTCGATCCGGCGGCGGATCCTCCGGTGCGCCTCGAGGGGCGCCTCATCGCCGTCGATGGTCGTGCCGTACCGGCGGTGCCGGTGACGGCAATGGGCTCGGCCCCGAGCGACGGACTCGATCTCGGTGCACTCGTGGCGTTCGATGCCCGTGTCGCGGCGCTTCCTGCAGCGGAGGCTGCGGCGTTCCGATTGCGGCCCGTAACCGAGCTCGAGATCACGGCTGCTCCGCCACCCTGGCTCGGCTGGTCGGCGGGGTTTCGCAGCGGATTCGCGGCGGCAGCGAGCGCGCTCAGCGGCGATGGCGGTGCGCTCGTGCCCGGACTCGCGATCGGCGACACCAGTGCGGTCAGCGCCGAACTCGACGCCGCCATGAAGTCGAGCTCCCTCAGCCACCTGACGGCAGTGTCGGGCGCGAACTGCGCGATCGTCACGGCGGCCGCCTTCGCTCTCGCGGCGGCCCTCGGCCTCGCCCGGTGGATCCGCGTCGGGATCGCCCTCCTCGCCCTGATCGGCTTCATCGTGCTCGTGACACCGGAGTCGAGTGTCGTCCGGGCCGGCGCCATGGCCGTCGTCGTGCTCGCCTCGATCGCGTCGGGCCGCCAGGGCGGTGGCATCGCCGCCCTGGCGCTCGCGGTCGTGGCACTGCTCACCCTCGACCCGTGGTTCTCGCGCGATTACGGATTCGCACTCTCGGTGTGCGCGACCGCCGGGCTGTTGCTGCTCGCCGCGCCGCTCACGGGGGTGCTCGCGCGGGTGATGCCCGTGCCGCTCGCCGCGCTCCTGGGCGTGCCGCTCGCCGCCCAGCTCGCGTGCCAGCCCGTGCTCGTATTGCTCGATCCCGGTCTTGCGCTCTACGGAGTGCCGGCCAACCTGCTCGCGGCACCGGCGGCGCCGCTCGGAACGGTCGTCGGCCTCGTCGGCTGTCTCCTCCTGCCGGTGCTGCCGTCCGTCGGATTCGCCTGCCTCCAGCTCGCGTGGCTGCCCGCGAGCTGGATCGCGCTCGTCGCGCACGGCGCCTCAGCGATGCCATTGGGGCGATTGCCGTGGCTGCCCGATGCCCCGGGCGCGGTGCTCCTGTCGGCGTGCACAGCAGTGGCGCTCTGGCTCGCGCTCTCACGCAGGCGTCGACCGAGGCTCCGGGCTTCGGCGTGGACGGCACTCATCCTCGCCGTGGCGATCCCGTTCGGAATGCTCGTCGGCGCACCGGCCGTCAGCTTCGTCACCAAGCCCGGCGAGTGGGATGTCGCGGCCTGCGACATCGGGCAGGGCGACGCGGTGCTCCTGCGGTCCGCGGGTGAGACGGCACTCATCGACACCGGCCCTGAGCCTGCCGCGCTGCAGCGATGCCTCGCGCTCCTCGGCATCGATCGCATCGACCTGCTCGTCGTCACGCACTGGGACGCCGACCACGCCGGGGGAGCGCAGGCCGTCGTCGGACGAGTCGGAACGGTGATCCACGGCCCACTCGACGGCGAGCGTTCCAGCCGCGTGCTGGGTCCGCTCACGAGCGGGGGAGCCGCTGCGATCGAAGTCGTCGCCGGACATCGGGGCACACTCGGCGATGCGCGGTGGAAGGTGGTGTGGCCGAAGCCCGGTGCGCTCCCCGGCAATGATGCGAGTGTCGTGCTCGACGTCGACGCGCCGGGCTACCGTGGGGTGTTCCTCGGCGACCTGGGCGAGGGCGCGCAATCGCGGATGTTGTCGTCGGCCGACTTCGGCGCCGTCGATCTCGTGAAGGTCGCGCACCACGGGTCGGCCGACCAGAGCGAGTCGCTGTACGACGAACTCGGCGCCACGGTGGGGCTCATCGGCGTCGGTGCCGACAACGGCTACGGACATCCGACCGACCGGCTCCTCGACCTCCTCGCCGACGCCGGCACCGCCGTCGTGCGCACCGACCGCGCGGGCACCGCGGTGCTTACGGCGAACGACGGTGGCTTCGAGCTGTGGACGGAACGCGGCGCGGGCGGCGTCGGTGCCCGACCGTAGACTTGACACGGAACGGGAGGTGCTGTGGCGGCACGCGCGAGTGGATCGGTCAAGGCGAAGGCGGCGATCCCGCAATTGCCGTGGCACGGCATCCGCCCCGCATCGGTCGTGCTCGTGACGGGCGGCGAAGAGGTCCTCGCCGAACGTGCCACGACGATGCTCCGAGACTTCCTCCGCGCAGAAGATCCCGCGCTCGAGGTGAGCGACCTCGAGGCCGACGGGTATCGCCGCGGCGAGCTCCTCACCCTCGCGAGCCCCTCACTGTTCGGCGAACCACGGCTCATCCGAGTGCAGGCCGTCGAACGCGCGAGCGACGACTTCCTGCTCGATGCCCTCGACTATCTCGGCCAGGTCGCCGATTCGACCACGCTCGTGCTCCGGCACAAGGGAGGCGTGCGCGGCAAGAAGCTGCTCGACGCGATCCGTGCAGGCACAGGCGGCGGCATCGAGATCGTCTGCACCGAACTGAAGAAAGACGCCGAGAAGCAGGATTTCGCCGCCACCGAGTTCCGTGCCGCCGGTCGCAAGATCAGCCCGGGGGCACTGCGTGCGCTCGTGGCGGCCTTCAGCGATGACCTCGCCGAGCTCGCCGCCGCATGTCGACAGCTCATCGCCGACGCTCCCGGCGACATCTCCGAGGGTGTCGTGGCGCGCTACTACGGAGGCCGCGTCGAGACCAGTTCGTTCGCCGTCGCCGATGCCGCGATCGCGGGCCGCCGTGGAGACGCGCTTATCGCCTTGCGCCACGCGCTCGACAGCGGCGCAGACCCGGTGCCGATGGTGGCGGCGTTCGCTATGAAGGTGCGCACGATGGCCAAGGTGTCGGGGGTGCGTGGCGGCGGAGCGCAGGTCGCCTCGTCGCTCGGGCTCGCGCCGTGGCAGGTCGACCGGGCCCGTCGCGATCTCGCCGGCTGGAACGATGAAGGGCTCGCTCTTGCGATCGAGGCGCTCGCGGCGACCGATGCGGCGGTCAAGGGCGCCGAGCGCGATCCGGTGTTCGCCCTCGAACGACTCGTCGGCGTCATCGCCTCCCGCGGGCGCGATCCTCGCTGAGGTCGCCTCGGCAGAGGTCACCCGCAGAGGTCGACCGGCCGTCTGCCGCAAATGACGAAGGCCCCGCACTCTCGTGCAGGGCCTTCGAGCTGAGTGGCTCGCGTCAGAGCGAAGCAACCTGCTTCGCGATCGACGACTTGCGGTTCGCAGCCTGGTTCTTGTGGATGACGCCCTTGCTGGCCGCCTTGTCGAGCTTGCGCGTCGCGACGCGGAGGGCGCTGGCCGCCTTCTCCTTGTCGCCCGAGGCGATGGCGTCGCGCGTCGCGCGAACGGCGCTCTTCACTTCGCTCTTGACGGCCTTGTTGCGCTCCTGCGCCTTGAGGTTAGTGCGGATGCGCTTGATCTGCGACTTGATGTTTGCCACGTGGTTCGTCTTTCCTTCTATGCGGGTACCGGATGTGCCGAGCGAAGGTAGAGGGGCCTCGCCGGCGAATCGTGCGGGGTGGGACCCACACGGAAGCCAACAGGCAACGATACCAGCTACTCCCCGGCCACACCAATGCGGCTCGTCGACGGCGCACCGGAGGCGGTGCCATCCTGAGCGGATCCCGATTCGCGTGCGATCCGGCGACGCCGTGCGGCCACCGCGGCGCGTCGTTCGAGTTCGGCCACGGCACCTGCCACGACGGCCGCGAAGTCGTCGGGGCGCACGAGGCTCACGAGATGGGTGGCGCCGGGCACGACGACGAGGCGAGCGTCGCGTGCAGCACGGAGCATCCGTCGTTCATCGAAGCGGAAGTGATCGAATCGGCCGTTCACGAGCCACACGGGAACCTCGATGCGGGCGAGCGCCGCCTCGGGGTCCATCGACGCCGCCGCCTCGAGCACGGGCGCCATGACGTCGAGGGCGACGCCGCCGGCGAGCACGTCCTCTGCAGCGCCGGGCGAAAGGAAGAGGCGCGTCATCAGATCGTGCAATGCGCGGCCGCGGTCGGGCATCCTCCCGATCAAGGCCGCGAGGCGGCGGTACCCGGCGAGTGCCGGACCACGGGGGCGGGTGCCGCACGACGCCGCCACGAGCCCGTCGAGGCGATCGGGATGCGTCGCCGCGAACTCCATCGCCAAGTAGCCGCCGAGGCTCAGCCCCACGAGCAGTCGCGGTACCGGGAGCGCGCCGGGCGGATTCAGCCCCTCATCGATGAGGCGCATCGCCTCGTCGAACGAGAACGGCTCGCCGAGCCGGGTTCCGTGCCCGGGCAAGTCGATCGCGACCACGTCGAGGTCGTGTCGTGCGAGCATGGCGCGCTGCTTCCGCCACATCGTCGCCGAGGTGCGGAGACCGTGCACGAGCACGACACGGGCGCGTGGCATCCGTCAGCCCGCCTCGGTGGCATTCACAACGCGCCTTACGACGTGCTTCACGACGTGAGCACCGGCAATCACGATGACGGTCATGATGCTGCCAGCCTAGCCAACGGGCCTCTTGCGCGACACCCGTCGAAAGCAGGGCCGGAACTCATGGGAGAATCGTCGGGATGTCCCCTCGAGCCGCCAATCCTCCGGTGCCCGCCGCCACCGACCCAGCGCTGATCCGCAACTTCTGCATCATCGCGCACATCGACCATGGCAAGTCGACCCTCGCCGACCGCATGCTCGGCATCACCGGCGTCGTCTCCGACCGTGACATGCGCGCCCAGTACCTCGACCGCATGGACATCGAGCGTGAGCGCGGCATCACGATCAAGAGCCAGGCCGTGCGCATGCCGTGGCAGGTCGGCGACACGTCGTACGCGCTCAACATGATCGACACGCCGGGTCACGTCGACTTCAGCTATGAGGTCTCCCGCTCGCTCGCGGCGTGCGAGGGAGCGATCCTCCTCGTCGACGCTGCACAGGGCATCGAGGCGCAGACCCTCGCGAACCTCTACCTCGCGCTCGAGAACGACCTCGAGATCATCCCCGTGCTCAACAAGATCGATCTCCCGGCCGCCGAGCCCGAGAAGTACGCGCGCGAGCTCGCCGACCTCATCGGTGGCTCGCCCGACGACGTCATGAAGGTCTCGGGCAAGACGGGCGTCGGCGTCGAGGAGCTGCTCGACCGCGTCGTCGAGCGCATCCCTGCGCCGGTCGGCAACGCGGATGCCCCGGCTCGGGCCATGATCTTCGACTCCGTCTACGACAGCTACCGCGGTGTCGTCACCTACGTGCGCATGATCGACGGTCATCTCGCGCCGCGCGAGCGCATCCAGATGATGTCCACGCGCGCCACGCACGAGATCCTCGAGATCGGCGTCAGCGCGCCCGAGCCGACGCCCGGCAAGGGGCTCGGTATCGGCGAGGTCGGCTACCTCATCACGGGCGTGAAAGACGTGCGCCAGTCGAAGGTCGGCGACACCGTCACGACGGCCGCGAAGCCCGCGACTCAGGCGTTGCCCGGCTACACCGAGCCGCTACCCATGGTGTTCTCCGGCATCTATCCCATCGACGGCGGCGACTACCCCGAGCTTCGCGAGGCGCTCGACAAGCTGAAGCTGTCGGATGCCGCGCTCGTCTACGAGCCCGAGACCTCGGTCGCCCTCGGCTTCGGCTTCCGTTGCGGCTTCCTCGGACTCCTCCACCTCGAGATCGTCACCGAGCGGTTGCGCCGCGAGTGGGGTCTCGACCTCATCGCGACAGCTCCGTCGGTCGTCTACGAGGTGACCACCGAAGACAAGAAGACGGTCACCGTCACCAACCCGAGCGAGTTCCCGACGGGCGCGAAGATCGTCGAGGTGCGTGAGCCCATGGTGCGCGCGGCGATCCTCGCCCCGAAAGACTACGTAGGCACGATCATGGAGCTCTGCCAGAGCCGCCGCGGTGCGCTCCTCGGCATGGAGTACCTCGGTGAAGACCGCGTCGAGATCCGCTACAACATGCCCCTCGGCGAGATCGTCTTCGACTTCTTCGACCAGTTGAAGTCGAAGACCGCGGGGTACGCCTCGCTCGACTACGAGCCCACGGGCGACCAGGCTGCTGATCTCGTGAAGGTCGACATCCTGTTGCAGGGCGAGCAGGTCGACGCGTTCAGCGCCATCGTGCATCGCGACAAGGCGTATGCCTATGGCGTGCTCATGACGGGGCGCCTGCGCGAGCTGATCCCGCGGCAGCAGTTCGAGGTACCGATCCAGGCCGCGATCGGCGCCCGCATCATCGCGCGCGAGTCGATCCGCGCCATGCGCAAAGACGTGCTCGCCAAGTGCTACGGCGGTGACATCAGCCGCAAGCGCAAGCTCCTCGAGAAGCAGAAAGAGGGCAAGAAGCGCATGAAGATGGTCGGCCGGGTGGAGGTGCCGCAGGAGGCGTTCATCGCCGCCCTGAGCGGCGACACCGAGAAGAAAGACGCGAAGAAGTAGGAGGCGACGGATGACTCGCCGAAGCACGTTCACCGACCAGTCGGTCACCTATGGCGCGATCGGGGCGACCCTCGCGCCCGATCTCCTGCGCTATCCGCCGGCGGGCTATCGCCCCGCTGAGGACGCGGTGCGAATCGGCAGCGGCATCGAGCGATTCGAGCGGGCCGCGGAATCGCTCATGACGTGGGGCATCCAGCGGGGCGCCGGCTTCACGGTCGACGACGTCTCCACGGGCACCGGTGCGCAGTACCCGGGCGTCGTCTACGACGCCGACGGCTCGCCGCTCGCCGACCAGCCGGCACCGCGCGCCGAGGAACGATTCGGCCCCGACGGAACGCCCTACATCGCAGCCGGCATGACGGCGACGCTTCGCCACAAGGGGCGCTTCCGCACGCAGTCCACGCCCGTACTCGTCGTCTACGTGCTCGACGAGCCCGACCGCATCGGCTTCGCCTACGGCACGACCGCCGACGGACCCGAGAGCGGCGAGGAGTCCTTCATCCTCGAGCGACGCGACGACGACACCGTGTGGCTCACCATCCGCTCGATCCTCGCGACTCGCGGCGGCATCCGCGGCCTGTTCGCGCCCGGCCAGCGGCGGAAGCGGCGCGAGCTCACTCGCGTCGAGCTCCGCGCCCTGCATCCTGCGGGTGGCGTGTAGGCGTGGGCTCCGCCCTCCCGCTCGGCGATCCGGCGCCGGCCGACGGCGTGCTGCCGCCTTCCGCGGCCGCAGGTGCCGCTGAGCGCGCATTCGGCGTCTACGTGCACGTGCCCTTCTGCCGGGTGCGCTGCGGCTACTGCGACTTCAACACGTATACGGCCGGTGAGCTACGCGGTGCAAAGCAAGCCGACTACGCCGACCACGCCATCGGCGAGATCCGGATGTCGCGGCGAATGCTCGAGGCATCCGACGTGCCCGACCGCACCGCGCAGACGGTCTTCTTCGGCGGCGGAACGCCGACCCTGCTCCCTGCCGACGACCTCGTGCGCATGCTCGGCGCCGTTCGCGACGAGTTCGGCTTCGCAGCCGGCGTCGAGGTGACGACCGAAGCCAATCCAGATTCGGTGGGGCCCGACGACCTGCGGCGCCTCGCCGACGGCGGATTCACCCGTGTCTCGTTCGGCATGCAATCCGCCGTGCCCCACGTGCTCGCGGCGCTCGACCGCACCCACGACCCAGCACGCGTGCCGCTCGTGGTCGACTGGGCGCGAGATGCCGGGCTCGACGTGAGCCTCGACCTCATCTACGGCACGCCGGGGGAGTCGCTCGACGATTGGCGGCGAAGCCTGGAGTCCGCCATCGGGCAACAACCAGACCACCTGAGCGCGTATGCGCTCATCGTCGAGCAAGGCACGAAGCTCGCGAGGCAGATCCGCCGCGGCGAGCTCGCAACGCCCGACGACGACCTCGAGGCCGACATGTACGAGCTCGCCGAAGACCTGCTCGGTGCAGCGGGCTACGAGTGGTACGAGGTGAGCAACTGGGCGACCGCGCCCGCGCACCGTTCACGGCACAACCTCGGCTACTGGCGCAGTGACGACTGGTGGGGCGTCGGCCCCGGTGCGCACAGCCACGTGGGCGGCGTGCGCTGGTGGAACGCGAAGCATCCGGCGGCGTATGCCGAACGTGTTGCCGCCGGGGTGTCGCCGGCGGTCGGCCGCGAGGTGCTCGACGCGTCGACGCGAGAGACCGAGCGGGTTCTGCTCGGCACCCGCATCCGCGAGGGGATCGACCTCGGCTCGCTGCGCCCCGAAGGACGCACGGCGGTCGCCGGTCTCATCGCCGACGGGCTCGTTGATGCGAGAACCGCCCTCTCGGGTGGGCTCGTGCTCACGATGAGAGGGCGGCTGCTCGCCGACGCCGTGGTCAGGCGCCTGCTCGAGGTGTGATGCCGTTCAGCTCACGAACTTGATCGAGAGCGGGTACGAGTACGGCTGGCCCTGGTTCGCCTTCACGGCGGCGATGATGCTGAAGACGATGATCAGGACGCCGATCGCCGCCATCAGCAGGAAGCCGATGAGGATGATCGTGAGGATCGAGCTGACGATCATCGCGATGGTCATCGTGATCTGGAAGTTCAGCGCCGTCGCGGTGTGCGCGCGCACGAACGGTCCGCGATCCTTCAGCACGAGGTAGCCGACGAGTGCGGGGATGAACCCGAAGAAGATGCCGCCGAGGTGGATGAGCATCGACCACAGCTTCTCGTCGGCTGGGTTCAGCTGATTGGTCTGCTCGTAGGGGCTCGATGGCGGCGGCGGTGTTGCGTCGGACATGTAGTGCGTCTCCTAGGTCGTGTCGCCGAAGGGCGGTACTCGGTCGATCTCATGCTGGCACAGACAAGCGCGCCGGGGGCGGATTTCGCCTTCCCCGGCGCGCTCGTCGGCCGCGTGGTGACGAGCGTCTACTTGATGAGACCTACTTGATGAGACGCACGGAGAACGGGTAACGGTAGTGCTTGCCGTCCTTCGCCTGGAGGAACGCGATGATCGAGAACACGACGCCCAGGATCCACACGACCCAGGCGAGCAGCGACAGCACGCTGCCGAGGCCGAAGGTGACGACGGTCACGAGCGCCGTGACGATCCAGACCGCGATGTACGCGAAGACCAGCGTGATCTGGAAGTTCAGCGCCTCCTTGCCCTCGGTGTTCGTGAACGTGCCACGATCCTTGAACACGAGCCAGATGATGAGCGACGGCAGGAATCCGAGGACTCCACCGAGGTGTGCGAATGAACCCCACTGGATGTCCTGCTCAGGCGACAGTGGCGCGGCAGCGACCGGCTGCGGAGCTGCAGGCTGCTGCGGCGGCGGGACGTTGGGGTCGGGAGTCTGAGCATTGGGGTCGGTCATGAGCGTGCCTTTCGAAGGTTCTCTGATGAACCGCGACTGTGAAGGAGATTCGCAGCCAGTGGTGACGCGCGGATTACCCATACGGTAGCGCCGACACCCGCGGGCTGGCAACGACTACGGCACGGATGTCGCGATATGATTGGCACTCAGGGAGAACGAGTGCTAAGCCGGTGCATGGAAAGCGAGGGTCATGGTCTCCGAACGGAGTCTCGCGGTGCTCCGCGCGATCGTGCAGGACTACGTGGCGTCACGCGAGCCCGTGGGCTCGAAGACGATCGTCGAACGCCATGCGTTCGGCGTCTCCGCCGCGACGATCCGCAATGACATGGCGCTCCTCGAAGAGGAGGAGCTCATCGCGGCGCCGCACACGTCGTCGGGCAGAATCCCCACCGACAAGGGCTACCGCGTCTTCGTCGACCAGCTGACCGACGTGCGTCCGCTGACCCAGGCGCAACGGCAGGCGATCGAGACCTTCCTCGGCGAGTCGAGCGACCTCGACGAACTCCTCGCACGCACCGTGCGGCTGATCGCCCAGCTCACGAAGCAACTCGCCGTGGTGCAGTACCCGAGCTTCACGAGCGCCCGCGTGCGGCACGTCGAGCTCGTCTCGCTCGCGCCGAACCGGGTGCTCTGCGTCCTCATCGCCGACTCCGGCCAGGTCGAACAGCGACTCGTCGAGCTCGAGCAGCCCGTCGACGAAGACACCCTCGCCGACTTGCGCGTGCGCCTCAACGACATCGCTGCGGGCGAGACGATGGCGGATGCCGCGATCGCCCTCTCGGGCGAGGTCCGCTCCGCCGATCGCCGTCACGCCGCAGTGATGCACACGCTCGCCGCGACGCTCGCCGAGCAGGCGCGCGTCCAGCGCACCGACCGGCTCGTCGTCGCCGGTGCCGCGAACCTCGTGCGAACCGAGCAGGACTTCGCGGGATCGATCCTCGGTGTCATCGAGGCGATCGAGGAGCAGGTCGTGCTCCTGAAGCTCTTCGGCGAGATGGCCACCGACGAGCACGGCGTCGCCGTGCGGATCGGGCGTGAGAACGCCTCCTTCGGCCTCGGGGAGACCTCGGTCGTCACGAGCGCGTTCGAGATCCCCGGGCGCGACATCTCCCGGCTCGGGGTCGTGGGGCCGACCCGAATGGACTACTCCAACAGCATGGCGGCGGTTCGCGCCGTGGCACGCTACCTCTCCCGCACCCTCGGCGAGAGCTGAACCCCGTCATTCGCCGCGACACCGGCGCATTGCATCCGGCAACCGAAAGGACAAGCCCTCCGTGGCCGACCACTACGAGGTCCTCGGCGTCGCACACGACGCCACTCCCGACGAGATCAAGAAGGCGTATCGGCGCCTCGCCCGAGAGCTCCACCCCGACGTGAATCCCGGAGCCGAGGCATCCGAGCGATTCAAATCGGTAACGCACGCCTACGACGTGCTGAGCGACCCCAAGCAGCGCCAGCAGTACGACCTGGGCGGGCAGGGCGGCTTCAGCGGGCAGGGCTTCGGCGGGTTCGGCGACATCTTCGAGACGTTCTTCGGTGCCGGCCAGGCCACTCGCGGGCCGCGGTCGCGACGCGAGCGCGGGCAGGATGCGCTCATCCGGGTGGAGGTCGGGCTCGAAGAGGTCATCTTCGGCACCCACCGCGACATCGAGGTCGACACCGCGATCACGTGCGGCACGTGCCACGGCAGCTGCTGCCAACCGGGCACCTCGCCCGTCACGTGCGACATCTGCCACGGCACCGGCTCGATCCAGCGCTCGGTGCGCTCGCTGCTCGGCAACGTCATGACGTCGAGCCCCTGCGGCACCTGCCGGGGCTACGGCACCGTGATCGCCACGCCGTGCATCACGTGCCAGGGCCAGGGTCGCGTGCGTGCCCGGCGAACCGTGCCCGTCGACATCCCCGCCGGCGTCGACACGGGTGTTCGCCTGCAGATGCCCGGCTCAGGGGAGGCCGGACCTGCCGGCGGCCCCAACGGCGATCTCTACCTCGAGATCAAGGTCAAGAACCACGAGGTCTTCAGCCGCAACGGCGATGACCTCCTGTGCTTCCTCGAGGTGGCGATGACCGACGCGATCCTCGGCACGAGCACGACGATCCCCGCGCTCGACGGAGACGTCGACGTAGAACTCAGGGCGGGGCTGCAGAGCGGCGAGATCCTCACCGTGAAAGACCGCGGCGTCACGAAGCTCCGCGGCACCGGACGCGGCGACCTGAAGATCGGCGTGCAGGTCGTGACCCCGACGAAGCTCTCGACGAAGGAACGCGATCTCATCCAGCAGTTCGCCGCCTCGAAGAAATCGCACGGGCCCGAGCTCGGACACTTCCAGCAGGGGCTCTTCGCGCGCCTCCGCGACCGGTTCCTCGGCTAGGCCGGCGTGAGCAGCCTGTACCTCGACGAATCGCTCGAACTCGGCGCCGTCACACCGGGTGCGACCGTCGAGCTCTCCGGCGACGAGGCGCGGCACGCGGTGACCGTGGCACGTGTTCGCACCGGTGAGCGCATCGCGATCGGCGACGGCCGCGGCATCCTCGTGCGCGGCGTGGTCGTCTCCACCGGGGCCCGCGAACTCGCGCTCGAGGTCGAAGAGGTGCTCGTCGAAGAACCCCCCGAGACGCGGATCACGCTCGTGCAGGCGCTCGCGAAGGGCGATCGCGACGAGCTCGCCGTGCAAGCGGCGACCGAGCTGGGCGTCGACGCGGTCGTTCCGTGGGCGGCCGCCCGATCGGTGTCGCGCTGGGAGGGCCCGAAGGCCGAGAAGGGGCGCCAGCGCTGGGCGAGCATCGTTCGCGAGGCGGTGAAGCAGTCGATCAGGGCCTGGCTTCCGCCGGTTGCGCCGGTCACGACGACGGGCGACCTCGCCGGTCTGCTGCAGGGCACGCGGATGCTGCTGCTCGAACCCACGGCGACGACACCCATCACCGACATCCGGCCCGACGGTCGCGACCTCGCGCTCGTCGTCGGGCCCGAGGGCGGCATCGCGCCGCCCGAGCACGAGCGACTCGTGGCGGCCGGCGCGGAGCCGGTGCGACTCGGGGCATCCGTCTTGCGCACGTCGACGGCCGGACCGGCCGCGATCGCCGTGCTCAACGCTGCGCTCGGGCGGTGGTGAGCCATCGATCGCTACGATGGTGGCATGAGCGACTCCGGTGCACGGCCCTCCCTCTTCGAGCGGATCGCCACTCGTGAGATTCCCGCGCGCATCGTGCTCGAGACCGAGCGCGTGATCGCGTTCCACGACATCGCGCCCAAGGCGCCGGTGCACGTCGTCGTGACGCCGAAGGCCGGCGACTACCGCGACGTCGTCGAACTCGCAGCCGGAGACCCCGGCCTCCTCGCGGAACTCGTCGCCGCAGCGCACGAGGTCGCGGATTCGCTCGCCGACGGCCAGTTCCGACTCGTCTTCAATACCGGGCCCGACGCCGGCCAGACCGTCTTCCACGTGCACGCACATGTGCTCGGCGGAGGGCTCGAGGAGACTTCGCTTGGCGACTGATCCGATCGGCCAGGGCGCCGCGCCGCAGCCCGCGCGCGACGATGAAGAGCGCCTCACCATCGACGGCATCGCCATGGTGCGCCTCCTCGGCCCGCAGGATCGCCTGCTCTCGAGCATCGAGCGCGAGAACCCCGGCGTCGAAGTGCACGTGCGCGGCAACGAGATCGCGATCCGCGGCGACGTCGACGGTCGCACGCGCGTGCGCCGACTCATCGAAGAACTCCTGGCGCTCGTTCGCAACGGCCAGGATCCGACACCCACCGAAGTGAGGAGTTCGGCCCGAATGCTCGAAGCCGATCCCAATGCCAAGCCGTCCGAGATGCTCGGGCAGGTCATCGTGTCGAGTCGCGGAAAGACCATCCGACCGAAGACCGAGGGCCAGCGGCAATACGTCGACGCGATCGACGAGCACACGATCGTCTTCGGCATCGGTCCGGCCGGCACGGGCAAGACGTATCTCGCGATGGCGAAGGCCGTGCAGGCGCTGCAGCGCAAAGAGGTCAGTCGGATCATCCTCACCCGCCCCGCCGTCGAGGCGGGGGAGCGCCTCGGCTTCCTGCCGGGCACGCTCACCGACAAGATCGATCCTTACCTCCGCCCGCTCTACGACGCGCTCAACGAGATGATGGATCCCGAGCTCGTGCCGAAGCTGCTCGCCGCGGGCACGGTCGAGGTCGCTCCGCTCGCCTACATGCGCGGCCGCACCCTCAACGACTCGTTCGTCGTGCTCGACGAGGCGCAGAACACCACGCCCGAGCAGATGAAGATGTTCCTCACCCGTCTCGGGTTCGGGTCGCGCATGGTCGTCACCGGCGACATCACCCAGGTCGACCTCCCGACCGGCGCGAGCGGACTGCGGCTCGTCACCCGCATCCTCGACAACGTCGCCGACATCGAGTTCATCCGGCTGACGAGCGACGACGTCGTGCGCCACTCGCTCGTCGGCCGCATCGTCGATGCCTACACCGAGTACGACCAGCGCACGCAGGCCCAGCGGTTCGAGCGTGATCAGGCTCGCGAGTTCGCGAACCGCGCCGAACGACGGGGTCACGCGCCACGCGATCACCAGCCGAGGAAGAACACGTGAGCATCGAGATCAACAACGAGTCGGCCATCGCGGTCGACGAGAGCGCCATCCAGCGGCTCGCCGTGTACGCACTCGACGCCATGCACGTGCACGCCGACGCCGAGCTCGCGATCGTGCTCGTCGACGAGGGCGCGATGGAGCAACTGCACGTGCAGTGGATGGATGAGCCGGGCCCCACCGACGTGCTCAGCTTCCCCATGGACGAACTGCGCCCAGGCACCGAAGACCAGCCCACCCCGCCGGGCCTGCTCGGCGACATCGTGCTCTGTCCGCAGGTCGCGCAAGCGCAGGCGCAGACGGCAGGCCACGAGCTCATCGACGAGCTCCTGCTGCTGACGACCCACGGCATCCTCCACCTGCTCGGGTTCGACCATGCCGAGCCAGCCGAGGAGAAGGAGATGTTCGGCGTGCAGCGCGACATCCTCGTCGGCTTCTCCATGCAGGAGCGGCGCCGCTGACCATGGAGCCCTGGCTCTTCCTCGGAGCGGCATTCGTGCTCGTGGCATTCGGCGGTCTGATGGCCGCCGTCGATTCGGCCATCGGCGTGAGCTCGCGCGCCGACATCACCGACCTGGGCTTCAGGTCGCGGGCGCGCCGCTCGCTCCTCGCGATCGCCGAGGACACCGGCGCCCACGTGAACGCGGTGAACTTCATGCGCATCATCGCCGAGACGACCTCGGCGGTGCTCGTGACCCTCGCGTTCACCTTCTTCATCGAGAGCATCTGGCTCGTGCTGTTGTACTCGGCGCTCATCATGACCGCCGTCTCGTTCGTGCTCGTGGGGGCGAGCCCGCGCAGCGTCGGCCGTGCACACTCGCCCACGGTGCTCCGTCTCACGGCTCCGCTCGTGCATTTCCTGCGCGTGCTCCTCGGCCCGCTGGCGGGAGCGCTCGTCACGCTCGGCAACCGAGTCACGCCCGGCCGCATCCGCTTCGCCGGGGTGTCGAGCGAGGAGCAACTGCTCAGCATGGTCGACGAGGCGACCGAGCTCGACGTGCTCGAGGAGGGCGACCGCGAGCTCATCCACTCGATCTTCGCGTTCAACGACACCGTGGTGCGCGAGGTCATGGTGCCGCGCACCGACATGGTCACGATCGACGCCTCCGAGCACCTCGCGCACGCGATGGCGCTGTTCCTGAGGGCCGGCTACTCGCGCATCCCGGTCGTCGAGCGCGACGCCGACGACGTCACCGGCATCCTCTACCTGCGAGATCTCGCACGACTCGGCTTCGAACAACCGCTCGATGCCGAGGGCCTCACCGTCGGCGAGCTCGTGCGCCCAGCGGTCTTCGTGCCCGAGTCCATGAAAGCCGACGCGCTGCTCCGCCAGATGCAGCTCGAATCGAACCACCTCGCGATGGTCGTCGACGAGTACGGCGGCATCGCCGGACTCGTCACGCTCGAAGACCTCATCGAGGAGCTCGTCGGCGACATCTCCGACGAGTACGATCGCGAGGCCGCCCAGGTCGAGGAACTCGAGCCGGGGCGGTATCGCGTGAACGTGCGACTGCCGATCGGCGAGCTCGGCGAGCTCTTCGGCCTCGACCTCGAGGATGAAGACGTCGACTCTGCAGGCGGGCTGCTCTCCAAAGAGCTGGGCCGCCTCGCGCAGCCCGGCGAGCGCGTGACCGTCTCTGGCCTCCTGCTCGAAGCCGAGCGCACCGAGGGCCGCCGAAAGCGCATCTCCACCATCCTCGTCGAACGCGACCAGGCGCTGATCGATGCGCAGACCGCGTTCGAGTCGGGCGACCCCGAAGGAAGGAACAGCCGTGGCTGAGTACCGTGCCGGATTCGTCTCGATCGTCGGGAGGCCCAACGTCGGCAAGTCGACGCTCACCAACGCCCTCGTCGGCGAGAAGGTGGCGATCACGAGCTCGAAGCCGCAGACCACGAGGCGCGCCATCCGGGGCATCGTGCATCGCGAACGCGGACAGCTCATCCTCGTCGACACGCCGGGGCTGCACCGCCCGCGCACGCTGCTCGGCGAGCGACTGAACACGCTCGTGCAGTCGACGCTCGGCGATGTCGACGTGATCGCGTTCTGCGTTCCCGCGAATGAGGCGATCGGTCCGGGCGACCGCTACATCAACGAGCAGCTCGAGCAGTATCCGAGGGCCAAGAAGGTCGCGATCGTGACGAAGACGGATGCCGCATCGAAGGCGCACGTCGCCGAGCAGCTCCTCGCGGTCTCGCGACTGCGCGAATGGGACTCGATCGTCCCGGTCTCGGCGCCGCGCGGCGAGCAGCTCGAGGTGCTCGTCGACGAGCTCCTCGCGCTCATGCCGACCGCGGAGCACGAGCTCTACCCGGCCGAGATCCTCACCGACGAAGACGTCAACGAGCGGATCGCCGAGTTCGTGCGCGAGGCGGCGCTCGAGGGCGTCTCCGACGAGCTGCCGCACTCGATCGCCGTGACCATCGACGACGTCATCGAGCGCGACGACAAGGACCTCGTCGAGGTGTACGCCAACCTCTACGTCGAGCGCGACAGCCAGAAGGGCATCATCATCGGCAAGGGCGGCGCGCGGCTCCGCGAGGTCGGGGCGACCGCTCGGGTGCAGATCGAGGGCCTCCTCGGCCGCAAGGTCTTCCTCGCCCTGCACGTGAAGGTCGCCAAGGACTGGCAACGCGACCCCAAGCAACTGGGGCGCCTCGGCTTCTGAGCACTTCTGGGAGCCTGCGCCTGTCCTCACCTCTCCGGGGGATACATCGCTAGGATGATTCCGCGGGCGTCGTGAAGGCGGAGCCCGACCGGGCGCGTACGGTGGATCGGTGCCCACCTCGACCAGCCGTGCCCGGTTCACGACGGATGCCGTGCTGGCCGGCGTCTTCGCGGTGCTCTGCCTGCCGTTCGCGGCACTCGGCGGCTGGCCCGATTTCGTGGTGCTCGCCGCCTTCGCGGCAGCACTCGTGGTGCGTCGCCGGGCGACTGCCTGGTCGCTCGGGATCGCCTGGGGCGCCGCGCTCCTGCAGATGACGATGCTGCGCGATCTGCAGCTCTACGACGCTGCCGTGCTCGGCGTGCTCTACTCGACCGCCGCGCACGGCGGGCGGGTGCTGAAGTGGCTCGGCCTCGCCTCGGCCGGCGTCGGGGCGCTGCTGGCGACCGGGTACCTCGCGGTCGTGAAGCCGCTCCTCGACAACGCCGGCTTCGCCTCGGGAGACCCGTTCAGCACGGTGCTCCTCGCCGCCGTGCTCTTCGTCGCGTCGATCGCGGTGCTCGTGCTCGCGTGGACCACGGGCCTGCTCGTGCGTTCGGTGCGCGACACCCGCGAGGTACGGCGACGCGAGGAGACCGCCACGCGCGAGCGCGCGCTCGTCGAGTATCGCTACGCGGTGGAGCAGGAGCGCAATCGCATCGCCCGAGACATGCACGACGTCGTCGCGCACTCGCTCGCCGTCGTCATCGCACAGGCCGACGGCGCGAGGTTCGCCGCGCCGTCGAGGCCCGAGGCGGGCATCGAGGCGCTCGGCACGATCGCGGGCGTCGCGCGCGGCGCCCTGGGCGACGTGCGGATGCTACTCGCCGAACTGCGCCACCACGAGGCCGGCGCCCCGCAGCCCATGCTCGACGACCTTGGCGAGTTGCTCGAGCAGGTGCGCGCCGCGGGCCTCGACGTGCGCTTCACGGAAACCGGCGAGCGCCGTCAACTCGGCACCGGTCACCAGATCGCGGTGTACCGGATCGTGCAGGAGGGCCTCACGAACGCCTTGCGTCACGGCGACGGCGCGGAGCCGGTCTTCGTGGACTTCGCGTGGGATGCAGCAGGTGTGGAGCTCGAGGTCGTGAACGCCATGCACCCGGATTCCGTTCCGACCGAGCCGCACACCATCCGGCACGGCGTTCCCGGCATGCGCGAACGCGCGCAACTCGCCGGCGGATCACTGAGCGCCGAGGCCGGCGACGACGGGCGATTCCGGCTCCGCGCCCGCATCCCCGTCCAGCTAGGGAGCATCGCATGAGCACCATCCGCGTCGCACTCGTCGACGACCAGGCCCTCTTCCGTGCGGGCGTCCGCATGCTCGTCGAGTCGCAACCCGACCTCGACGTCGCGGGAGAGGCGGGCGACGGGGCCTCCGGTATCGCCCTCGCCGCCCGGTCCCGGCCCGACGTGATGCTGATGGACGTTCGGATGCCGGTGCTCGACGGCATCTCGGCGACCGAGCGCATCCTCGCCGAGGCCGACCTCGAGGGGCGCACGCCGCCGCGGATCCTCGTGCTCACGACCTTCGACCTCGACGAGAACGCCGCCCGGGCGATTCGGGCCGGAGCGAGCGGGTTCGTGCTGAAGGATGCCGACCCCGAGTTCCTGCTCGCCTCGATCCGCACCGTCCACCAGGGCAACCAGGTGATCGCCGCTTCGGCCACGCGAGAGTTGTTCGCCCACGTGGGCCGGGGGAGCGGGCGCCGTCCGGCTCCTGCGGCCTGGACGGGGCTCACGCCGCGCGAGCGTGAGATCTTCGCCCTCGCGGCGCGCGGGCTCTCGAACGCCGAGATCGCGGCATCCGAGTTCCTGAGCGAGGCGACCGTGAAGACGCACGTGAGCCGCATCCTCGCGAAGCTCGGTCTCCGCGATCGCGTGCAGCTCGTCGTGTTCGGCTACGAGCACGACCTCGGCAGCTGACCCGGCCCGCGTCATCCTCGAGGATGACGGCGAACCATCCGACCGCCGGATGCCGCACCGCGGCCGCCTCCGTAGCTTCGATGTCATGCAGATCCAACCCTCAGACCTCGGCCTCATCGCTCGCGTCGCGACCCTCGGCAAGCACTACGGGGAGGGCGCGGGAGCGGTCACCGCGCTCGACGACGTCTCGCTCGGGCTCCGGCGCGGCGAGTTCACCGCCATCATGGGCCCGTCGGGCTCAGGCAAGTCGACCCTCATGCACATCATGGCCGGCCTCGACACGCCGAGCTCGGGCCGAGTGTGGCTCGGCGACACCGACATCACCGAGCTCTCCGACAGTGCATTGACCGTGCTCCGCCGCCGGCGCGTCGGGTTCATCTTCCAGTCGTTCAACCTCGTGCCGACCCTCGATGTGCGCGGCAACGTCATGTTGCCGTTCGAGCTCGACGGCCGTCGCCCGAGCCGCGAGGAGCAGGCGTGGATCGACGAGCTGCTCGAGACGCTCGGTCTCGGTGCGCGGCTCGGCCACCGGCCGCACGAGCTCTCGGGCGGGCAGCAGCAGCGGGTCGCGATCGTGCGCGCCCTCGCGACCCGCCCCGACCTCGTGTTCGCCGACGAGCCCACCGGCAACCTCGACTCCCGCACCGGGCGCGAGGTGCTCGGCCTCCTCGCCGCCGCGAGTGCCCGATACGGCCAGTCGATCGCGATGGTCACGCATGACCCGATCGCAGCGAGCCACGCCGACCGCATCCTCTTCCTCGCCGACGGCCGGATCGTGCGCGACTCGGCGCGATCGACGCCCGAGGACATCTCGACGTTCATGCTCGCGATGGAGGTCGCGGCGTGAGCACTCGGCTGAAGGACCAGTGGCCGACGCTCCTCGTCGCTGCGCTGGCCGCCACCTTCGGGGTCGCGCTGCTCCACATCACCGGCCTGCTCGGTGCCGCGATCGCTGCCGACGACGTCACCGGCGGGAGCATCACCGTGGCGCTCATGCTCGGTGTCGTGGCGATGGTGTTCATCGTGATCGCGATCTACGTGAGCGCGGTCGTCACGGCGAACACGGTGTCGACCGTCGTCGCCGGGCGTACCCGGCTCATCGCACTGCTCCGGCTCGTCGGCTCGAGTGCCCGCACCCAGCGTGCGCAGATCACCAGGGAGGGGCTGCTCGTCGGCGTGGCCGGGGCGGCCATCGGCGTCGTGCTGGGCACGGGCGTCGCGTTCGCGCTCGACGAGATCGCCGTCGCGAACGAGCTCATGCCGGTGACCGACTACGCGTACCTGAACGTCTGGGTCGTGCTGCCTGCGGTCGCGGTCGTCATCACGACCTGGCTCGCCTCGTGGGTCGGCTCCCGGCGCGTGCTCCGGGTGCGGCCGATCCAGGCGATCGGCAACTCGAACGAGCAGGACCGCGAGGAACTCGGTCGAGGGCGCGGTCGCAACGTCAGCGCCATCGTGTTGTCGGTCCTCGGCCTCGGCATGCTCGTCGCCGGCGTCATCTGGGGGCCGACCAACCCCGCGTGGATGCTCGTCGCCGTGTTCGGCGGCGTCGTCTCGTTCACCGGGATCGTGCTCGCCGCCCACGTCGTCATGCCGCCGGCCCTTCGCCTCGTCGGTCGCCTCTTCGGAGGCTCGCCCTCCGCTCGTCTCGCGGCCGAGAACGCGGTGCGCCATCCCGAGCGGAGCTCGCGCATGACCATCGGGCTCGTCATCGGCGTGACGCTCGTGACGACGTTCGCCGTCGCGATGGAGTCCTATCGCGCGATGCTCCTCGCCGCGCAGCAGGTGCGACCGGAGGTGTACGCCGGCATCGACGAGATGCTGAACGCGACCATCGCGATCTTCACGGTGCTGATCGGCTTCAGCGCCCTGATCGCCGCGATCGGCATGGTGAACACCCTCTCCCTCAGTGTGATGCAGCGCACTCGGGAGCTCGGCCTGTTGCGCGCGCTCGGGTTCGACCGTCGACAGCTCCGGCGCATGATCGTCGTGGAGAGCGGGGCGCTGACCCTTGCGGCGACGGCGATGGGCATCGTCCTCGGGTTCGGCTACGGGTGGGCCGGCGCGCAGGCCCTGCTCGGCGGCGTCCAGGGTGGGACGACGTTCGTGCTGCCCGGCATTCCGTGGGCACTGTTCGGCGGGCTCCTCGTCGCCGCAGGCGTGCTGACCCTCGTCGCGTCGATCGCGCCGGCTCGCCGCGCCATGCGGGTCTCGCCGGTGGTGGCACTCGCGGTGGAGTGAACGACGACGCTGAACGGATGCCACGGCGCCTGCGGCATCCGTTCAGCGTCATGTTTCGCGAGCACGCGTCCTCGGTGTTAGCCTTGACGCGTGCTTCCCGGCCTGCTCCTTCTTAGCTGCCGCAGCGAGTCCTAGTTCACAGGCCTCCCTCGCTGCGGAGTTCGTCGTCGGCTGAAACCCATCCGTAAGCGAGAAGAGCACCCAATGCAGAACACCCAGAAGCCGTCGTCGATGCCGGTTCATCGGTACCGCCCGTTCCACGAGCAGATCCGCGTCGAGCTCCCTGATCGCACGTGGCCGTCCAAGCGCATCGAGCGCGCGCCCCGCTGGTGCGCCGTCGACCTGCGCGACGGCAACCAGGCCCTCATCGACCCGATGAGCCCCGAGCGCAAGCGCATCATGTTCGACCAGCTCGTGCGCATGGGCTACAAGGAGATCGAGGTCGGCTTCCCGAGTGCGAGCCAGACCGACTTCGACTTCGTGCGGAGCCTCGTCGACGAGGGCGCGATTCCCGACGACGTCACCATCCAGGTGCTCACCCAGGCGCGCGACCACCTGATCGAGCGCACCTACGAGTCGATCGCGGGTGCCAAGCAGGCGATCGTGCACCTCTACAACTCCACGAGCATCCTGCAGCGCGACGTGGTGTTCCGCACCGACAAGCAGGGCATCATCGACATCGCCCTCCACGGCGCTCGCAAGTGCCGCGAGATGGAGGCATCCGTTCCCGGCACGACCGTGTACTACGAGTACTCGCCCGAGAGCTACACAGGCACCGAGCTCGAGTTCGCCGTCGACGTGTGCAACCAGGTGCTCGAGATCTTCGAGCCCACGCCCGAGCGCAAGGTCATCATCAACCTCCCGGCGACGGTCGAGATGGCGACGCCGAACGTCTACGCCGATTCGATCGAATGGATGTCGCGGCACCTCGCCCACCGCGAGAACGTCATCGTCTCGCTGCACCCCCACAACGACCGCGGCACCGCCATCGCGGCGGCCGAGCTCGGCTACCTCGCCGGCGCCGACCGCATCGAGGGCTGCCTCTTCGGCAACGGCGAGCGCACGGGCAACGTCGACCTCGTCGCCTTGGGCGTGAACCTGTTCACGCAGGGCATCGACCCGCAGATCGACTTCTCCGACATCGACGAGATCAAGCGGACCACCGAGTACTGCAACCAGCTGCCGGTGCCCGAGCGGCACCCGTGGGCGGGCGACCTCGTCTACACGGCGTTCTCCGGCTCCCACCAAGACGCCATCAAGAAGGGCTTCGAGGCGATGGACGCAGAGGCGGCCCGGCGCGGCGTCACCGTCGACGAGCTCGAATGGGCCGTGCCCTACCTGCCGGTCGACCCGAAAGACCTGGGCCGCAGCTACGAAGCCGTGATCCGCGTCAACTCCCAGTCGGGCAAGGGCGGCGTCGCCTACCTGCTGAAGACCGACCACGCGCTCGACCTGCCGCGACGCCTCCAGATCGAGTTCTCAGGCGTCGTGCAGGCCAAGACCGATGCCGAGGGCGGCGAGGTCTCGAGTGCCGACATCTGGCGCATCTTCAACGACGAGTACCTGCCCGCTCCCGCCGACCACCCCGACGAGAAGTGGGGCCGCTTCGAGCTGCTGTCGCTGCGCACCGAGAGCGCGCTCGACGGGGTCGTCAACGTGCACGTCGGACTACGCGACGGCGAAGAGCGAGTCGAGGCCGACGCGAACGGCAACGGACCCATCTCGGCGTTCCTCGCGGTGCTCGGCGCCGAGGGCGTCGACGTGCGGCTCCGCGACTACGTCGAGCACACGCTCGCCGCGAGCGGCAGTTCCCAGGCGGCCGCGTATGTCGAGCTCGAGGTCGAGGGCCGGGTGCTGTGGGGCGTCGGCATCGACGGCGACATCTCCACCGCGTCGCTGAAGGCCGTCGTCTCCGCCGTCAACCGGGCGCTGCGCGGAGCTCCCGTCAAGGCTGACAAGCTCGAGACCGTCACCGCCTAGCGATCGGATGCCGCGAGCCCCACGTCGGGCTCGCGGCATCCGTGTTCCCTCAAGCGCGTCGCCAGACCTTCCAGCTGCCGAGGGCACGTTGCTCGGGAAGGCTCCAGCCGTAACGCACCGAGCCCAGCCTGATGAGCGTCGTGACGACGACGCACGCCGTGGCAGCCGCGATGATGGGCGTTCCCATCGCGACGAGCACGACGAGCAGCGTCGTGCCCACGGTCGCCGCGACCGCGTACAGCGATCCGACGTGCATCAGGGCGATCGGCAGGTTGAGGGCGACGTCGCGCAGGATCGAACCGCCGACCGCTGAGAGCACGCCCACGAACACCGCGGGGACGACGGGCACGCCGTAGGCGAGCGCCTTCGAGGTGCCGATCGCGCCGAAGAGCCCGATCGTCACGGCATCGAGGGCGATGATGAGGCCGTTGAGCCGGGCGAACACGCGAAGCAGGAGCATCCCGAGCAGGGCGGCTGCGGTGCCGACCGGCAGGTACCAATTGCTCGCCATCGCCGCCGGGAGCTGGTTCAGCAACAGGTCGCGCATGAGGCCGCCGCCGAGTCCGACGATCACGCCGATGAGGGCGACGCCGAGCAGGTCGATGCGGCGCTCGGTGAGGCGGGCCGCGAACATCGCGCCCTGGATGGCGCCGACGGCGACGGCCGTGAGGTCGAGCCAGAGGGGGATGATGAACAGGGCCGAGGTCACGGCACCAGTGAATCACGCGAGCGCCTCGGCCGTGCGCGGCCCGGAACGCGAGATAATCGATTGTGCCCGTGTATCGAGATGAAGCCGTCGTGCTCCGCACCCACAAGCTGGGTGAGGCCGATCGCATCCTCACGCTGCTCACGCGCCGGCACGGCAAGGTCAGAGCGGTCGCGAAGGGAGTGCGCCGAACCGGATCGAAGTTCGGTGCGCGACTCGAGCCGTTCATGGTCGCCGACCTGCAGCTCTACGAGGGCCGCACCCTCGACGTCGTGACCCAGGCGGAGTCGATCGGCTCCTACGGCGCGGAGATCACCCAGAACTACGGGTCGTACACGGCGGCGAACGCGATGGTCGAGGCGGCCGACAAGCTCACCGAAGACGAGGGATCGCTGCAGCAGTACCTCCTGCTCGTCGGCGCGCTCCGCTCGCTCTCGCGTTTGGAGCACGGTGCCAGCCTCACCCTCGACTCCTACCTGCTGCGCGCCCTCGCCCTCGCCGGGTGGGCGCCGAGCTTCCAGGACTGCGCGCGCTGCGGCAAGGTCGGTGAGCACACGGCGGTCGTCGTGCAGCTCGGCGGAGTGGTCTGCGATGACGATGCGCCGCCCGGCACGCCGCGCATCGCCCGCTCGACCGTCGCCCTGCTCGGCGCCCTGCTCGCCGGAGATTGGGCCTTTGCCGAGGCGGCCGGCGAGGGCGACCGCAACCAGGCGAGCGGCATCGTCGCCGCCTACACCCAGTGGCACCTCGAGCGCGGCCTCCGCTCGCTGTCCCACGTCGACCGAGAAACGGCGGCCCCGTGAGCCCGAAGCCCTACACCCATCGTGACGCGGTGCCCTACCGGCCGATCGATTGGACGGGCCTCTATCCTCCCGAGCTTCCGAAGGGCGCCGTGCCGAACCACGTCGCGATCGTCATGGACGGCAACGGCAGGTGGGCGAACCGCCGGGGACTCACGCGCATCGAAGGACACAAGGCGGGGGAGGCGGCCCTCCTCGATGTCGTGGCGGGTGCCATCCAGGCCGGGGTGAAGCACGTCTCGGTCTACGCGTTCTCGACCGAGAACTGGAAGCGCTCACCCGAGGAGGTGCGCTTCCTCATGGGCTACAACCGCGACGTGCTGCACCGGCGTCGCGACCAGCTCAACGAGTGGGGCGTGCGCATCCGCTGGGCGGGGCGGCGCCCTCGGCTCTGGGCGTCGGTCATCAACGAGCTCCAGTACGCCGAGAAGCTCACCGCCCGAAACGACACGCTCACCCTCACGATGTGCGTGAACTACGGCGGTCGCAACGAGCTGGCCGACGCCGTGCGCTCGATCGCCGACGACGTGGCATCCGGGCGCATCCGCCCCTCCGCCGTCACGGAGAAGCTCATCGCCAAGCGCCTCTACGTACCCGAGCTGCCCGACGTCGACCTCTTCGTTCGCAGCTCCGGAGAGCAGCGCACCTCGAACTTCATGCTCTGGCAGTCGGCGTACGCCGAGATGGTCTTCCTCGACACGCTCTGGCCTGACTTCTCGCGCACCGAGCTCTGGCAGGCGATCGAGGTCTACGCGGCCCGCAACCGCCGGTTCGGCGGCGCGGTCGACGCGCCGACCGCGGGGTGAGCGCTGCGCTACCGCACGGCTTGCGCGAACGCTCCCGAGAGCCACGTCTCCGCCTCGCGAGGGCTTCGGAGCCGCACGATCGTGAGCTGCGGATGCCTCGCCGCGGCGCCTTCGACGAGAGACGACCACGTCGAATGCGTGCGCCAGGCCCAGCGCACGATGTGGTCGGCGTCGGTGAACGCCGTGCGCAGAGGCGGCTCGACGTTGCCGTTCCAGAGCACCTCGCGACGCACCTGTCGCCTGACCGTGCGCCGCAGCACGCGGAACATCACGAGCGGCCGTGGGTAGTCGAGCCACACGAGGAGTTGCGCACGTGACGCGAGAAGGTCCCGCGCGTCGGCGTAGAGCCACTCGGTGGCCCATTCGGCTCGCGACGTGAAGGCGGCGACCTCTTCCATGAAGCTCGGGCGCGGGGTCCAGCCGGGCCCGTGCCGCAAGGCGTCGATCTCCTGGTACGGGATGCCGGAGGCGGCTGCGAGTCTCCGCGTGAACGTCGACTTCCCCGAACCGCTCGTGCCCGCGACGATCACCCGTCGGGGTCGAAGCGGGAGCGGGTCGGAGGGGCTGAGCATCATCCGAGCGTATCCAACGACGTCGCCGCATTCCGGTGCGGGAATAGGCGGACGGCAACATCCGTTCGCATACATCGTGAGTGAGGCCATCAAGATCGACATCTGGTCCGACATCGCGTGCCCGTGGTGCTACATCGGCAAGCGGCACCTCGAGAGCGGCATCGCCGCGCTCGGCGCCGACGCCCCCGACGTCGAGATCGAGTACCACTCGTTCGAACTCGCGCCCGACACTCCCGTCGACTTCCACGGGTCCGAGGTCGACTTCCTCGCCAAGCACAAGGGCCTGCCGGCCGCGCAGGTGCACCAGATGCTCGATCACGTCACGGGCGTCGCTGCAGCAGCGGGACTCGACTACGACTTCGACGCGCTCCAGCACACGAAGACCCTGAAGGCCCACGAGCTGCTGCACTTCGCGAAGGAGCAGGGCCTGCAGCTCGAGCTCACCGAGCGCCTCATGCGCGCGTACTTCACCGAGGGGCGCCACGTCGGCCGTATCGACGATCTCGTCGAGCTCGCGGCCGAGGTCGGGCTCGACGCCGACGCGGCACGCACCGCGCTCGAGTCGGGGCACTTCGCCGCCGACGTGCAGGCCGACATCGCACAGGCCGGCGCCTACGGCATCAACGGCGTGCCGTTCTTCGTGTTCGAGGGCAAGTACGGCGTCTCGGGCGCCCAGCCCGCCGAGGTCTTCACCCAGGTGCTCACGCAAGTCGCCGGCGAGCGCGACGAGACCGCAGCGTGACCGACGAAGCGACGACGACGGATGCCGCAGCGCCGTCGCCGTTCACGATGGTGACGGGCGACCCGTCCGCGATGGTGTGCGACGGCGACGTCTGCTACATCCCCGGAGCCTCCACGGAGTAGCGCGGCCAGCGCGTCGGCCTGTCCGTCCGCCCGGCTACTCGGGGTCGGTGATGTCGGCGACCGTGGCATCGAACGCGTCGACGAGCCGGTCGGCATCCACGAAGAGACTGCGACCGTGCTCGCCCGCGCCCATCGATACGCGGCGCCCGGCGATCGTGGCGTCGACCACGACGGGCCACGCGGTCGTCGAGCCGAGCGGCGTGATGGTGCCGCGCTCGTATCCCGTCGCCGCGAGCGCGAGCGAGGCATCCGGAAGCTGGAGCTTGTTCACACCGAGCAGCGCCCTGAGCTTGGGCCACGAGATCTTGCGGCCGCCGGGCACGAGCGCGAAGACGTAGGTATCGTCGCTGCGCTTGACGACGAGCGACTTCACGATGTCGGCCGGCGTGATGCCCATGAGCTCGGCGGCCTCCTCGAGGCTGCCGGCGGCCGGCCGCTCGATGATGTCGACCTCGAGGCCGCGCGCCGCGGCATCCGCTCGCACGCGGTCCGCACCGATGAGTTCACCGTCGGTCATCTCGTCCTCCACAGTCTGGTCCTCCTCGGAATCCTAGGCGCGCAAGCGGCCGGTGGGCGCCGGGCGCTGCAAGTCTGGGAGAATCGACGGTGATGTCATCGATCACCACGCTTCCCGCGGGCCCGCTCACGATCGGCGGGCTCCAACTCGACGTGCCCGTCGTGCTTGCCCCCATGGCGGGCATCACGAACACGGCGTTCCGTCGGCTCTGTCGCGAGTTCGGCGCCGGCCTCTACGTGAGCGAGATGATCACGTCGCGCGCGCTCGTCGAGCGCACCACCGAATCCATGCGGCTCATCACGCACCACGAGTCAGAGGTCCCGCGTTCCATCCAGCTCTATGGCGTCGACCCGAAGACGGTCGCCGAAGCCGTCACGATGCTCGTGGCCGAAGATCGCGCCGACCACATCGACCTGAACTTCGGATGCCCCGTGCCGAAGGTCACCCGCAAGGGCGGCGGCGCCGCGTTGCCGTGGAAGACGGGGCTGTTCCGGGGCATCGTCGAGGGGGCGGTGCGCGCCGCCGGCGACGTGCCCCTCACCATCAAGATGCGCAAGGGTATCGACTCCGACCACCTCACCTACCTCGAGGCCGGCCGCATCGCCGAGGGCGCCGGCGTTGCGGCCGTGGCGCTGCACGCGCGCACGGCCGCCGAGTTCTACTCGGGCGAGGCCGACTGGTCGGCGATCGCGAGATTGAAAGAGACGGTCACCAGCGTGCCGGTGCTCGGCAACGGCGACATCTGGTCGGCCGACGACGCGCTCCGCATGGTGTCAGAGACCGGCTGCGACGGCGTGGTCGTCGGGCGCGGATGCCTCGGCCGGCCGTGGCTCTTCGGCGATCTCGCTGCAGCGTTCCGCGGCGAGGCGCGAACGGCCACGCCCTCGCTCGGCGAGGTCGCGCAGACCTTCCGCAGGCACGCCGAGCTGCTGACCGAGTTCTTCGACAGCGAGGAGCGGGGGTGCCGCGACATCCGCAAGCACGTCGCCTGGTACTTCAAGGGCTACCCCGTGGGCGGTGAGCTTCGCTCGCGCCTCGCAACGGTCGAGTCGCTCGAGCAGCTCGACGAACTGCTCGGCACGCTCGACTGGTCGACGCCCTACCCGGGCGAAGGCGCCGAGGGGCCACGGGGGCGTGCCGGCACGCCGAAGAAGCCGGCCTTGCCCGAGCGCTGGCTCGACTCGCAAGAGCTCGTCGGCGACGATCGGGTCACCCTCGTCGATGCAGAATTGGACACCAGTGGCGGCTGATTCGAACGTGGGGCGCTACACCGAGTTCGACGCCGACCGCTGGCTGCCCGAGCAGCATTCCTCACCCCGAAGCGACTTCGCCCGCGACCGCGCGCGCCTGCTGCACTCGAGTGCGCTTCGTCGGCTCGCCGCGAAGACCCAGGTGCTGAGCCCCACCGCCGGCCTCGATTTCGCACGCAACCGGCTCACGCACTCGCTCGAGGTCGCCCAAGTGGGTCGCGAGCTGGGAGAGAGCCTCGGCCTCGACCCCGACGTCGTCGACACCGCGTGCCTCGCGCACGACCTCGGGCACCCGCCGTTCGGTCACAACGGCGAGCGCGCGCTCAACGACTGGGCGGCCGACATCGGGGGATTCGAGGGCAACGCACAGACCTTGCGCCTGCTCACGCGACTCGAGCCGAAGGTCTTCGGCGCCGACGGTCGCAGTTACGGGCTGAACCTCACGCGCGCGAGCCTCGATGCCAGCTGCAAGTATCCGTGGCCGGCCGAGTCGTCGGTCGCCGATCCGAGCGGCCGTGCGAAGTTCGGCTTCTTCACCGACGACGTCGAGGTGTTCACCTGGCTCCGCGAGGGAGCTCCCGAGGGCGTGCGTTGCATCGAAGCCCAGGTCATGGATCTCTCCGACGACATCGCCTACTCGGTGCACGACTTCGAAGACGCGATCGTGAACGGCTACATCGACGTCGCAGCGCTCGGCAGCCGCGTCGACCACGATGCGCTCGTCGACTCGATGCACGAGTGGATCGGTGGCGAGATCGGTCACGACGGCCTTATCGCCGCGTTCGACCGGCTCGACCGGCTCGACGGCTGGCCGGTCGCGTGGAGTGGCTCGCGTCACGATCTCGGAGCGCTCAAGAACCTCACGAGCCAGCTCATCGGCCGATTCGTACACGGCGCCATGTCAGCGACGCTCGCCGCACATCCCAGCGCGAGCCTCGTGCGGTTCGGCGCGAACATCGTCATTCCGCTCGACGTCCAGGCCGAGATCGCGGTGCTGAAGGGGATCGTCGCGACGTTCGTGATGTCCCGCAACACCAGGCAGCCCATCTACACCCAGCAGCGACGCATCCTCGCCGATCTCGCCGACGTGCTGCTCGCGAGCAATGGAGCCGAGCTCGACCCGGGGTTCTCGACCGACTGGGCTGCTGCCGCCGACGACGCGGCGCGCCAGCGCGTGGTCGTCGACCAGGTCGCGAGCCTCACCGACCAATCGGCGCTCGCCTGGTACGAACGGCTCGTGCAGCGCTGATGGCAGCCCTCCCCGCCTGCCCGGCGAACTAGGATGAAGTCCATGGCGGGCCGCATTCGACAGAGCGATGTCGATGAGGTGAAGGCCCGCACGAACATCGCCGACATCATCGGCGAGCACGTGAGCCTGAAGTCCGCGGGCGTCGGCTCGCTGAAGGGTCTCTGCCCCTTCCACGACGAGCGCAGTCCGAGCTTCCACGTGCGGCCGGGGCTCGGCTACTACCACTGCTTCGGCTGTGGTGAATCCGGCGACGTCTACACCTTCCTCCAGCGCATGGACCACGTCTCCTTCACCGAGGCGGTCGAGCGGCTGGCCGGCAGCATCGGCTTCGAGCTGCACTACGAAGACGGCGGGCAGGCGTCCGATCACGGCAACCGCGCGCGACTCCTCGCCGCCAACCAGGCGGCTGCCGAGTACTTCATCGAGCAGCTCGGGTCGCCCGAGGCGGAGGTGGGTCGGCGGTTCCTCGGCGAACGCGGGTTCGATGCCGAGGCGGCGAGGCGATTCAGTGTCGGCTTCGCACCGAAGAGCTGGGACGCGCTCACCAACCACCTGAAGAGGCGGGGGTTCACGACCGAGGAGCTCGCAGCGGCCGGTCTCGTCTCGCAGGGCGACCGCGGCGTCTACGATCGGTTCCGCGGCCGTCTCGTGTGGCCGATTCGCGACGTCACCGGGCAGACCGTCGGGTTCGGCGCGCGACGCCTTCTCGACGACGATCAGGGCCCCAAATACCTGAACACTCCCGAGACCGCGATCTACCACAAGGCGCAAGTGCTCTATGGCCTCGACCTCGCCAAGCGCGACATCGCCAAGACCCATCGCGTCGTCGTCGTCGAGGGGTACACCGACGTGATGGCGTGCCATCTCGCCGGTGTCACGACGGCGATCGCGACATCCGGCACCGCCTTCGGCGTCGATCACATCAAGGTGCTCCGCCGCGTTCTCGGTGACGACTCCGGACTCGGAGAGGTCGTGTTCACCTTCGACGGCGACGCGGCCGGGCAGCAGGCGGCGATGCGGGCCTTCGCCGAGGAGCAGCGCTTCGCCGCGCAGACCTTCGTCGCGGTCGCGCCCGACGGGCTCGACCCGTGCGACCTCCGACTGGCACGCGGCGATGCCGCGGTGCGTTCGCTCGTCGACTCTCGTCAGCCGATGTTCGAGTTCGTCATCCGTCACACGCTCACCCGCTACGACCTCGAGACCGTCGAGGGCCGCGTCGCGGCACTGCGGGCGGCCGCGCCGATCGTCGCCGACATCCGCGATCCGTCGCTCCGGCCCGGGTACACGCGAGAGCTCGCTCGCATGCTCGGGCTCGAACTCGCCGAAGTGACTCGTGCGGTGCGCGGTGCCACAGGGCGGCCCAAGCCGGGCAGTGAGGGCGGGTCGGCGGCATCCGGTGCGGGTTCGGTCCAGTCGGGGGCGACGGATGCCGCCGAGCGCCCGTTCTCGATCACCGAGCTGCCGAGCGACCCCTCCACACGCCTCGAGCGGGATGCCCTCCAGGCCATGCTGCAATTCCCCGACGCCGTGGGCCACGACCTCTTGCGGCACGCGGCCGACAGCCGATTCGGCAACGCATCGCTCGCGGTCGTGCGCGACGGCATCGCGTCGGTGCTCGCCTCGCCCGATCCCGCCATCCGCATCGAGCGGGTCGTCGCCGAGGTGCCGGCCCCGTTTGCGGGGGTCGTGCAGCAGCTCGCGGTCGCGCCCGTTCCGCAGCGCGATGAGGCAGAGCTCGCGTCCTATGTGCGAGGCGTCGTGAGCGCACTCGTCGATCGCGAGCTCCTGCGCCAGAAGTCCGAACTGCTCGGGCGGCTCCAGCGCACCGACCCGAGCGACGCCGCGACGTTCGCGACGCTGCAGCGCGCACTCGTCGAGCTCGAGACCGAGCGGCGCGCGCTTCGAGCCGAGTGAGTCCATCCGTCATCCGGGCTCTCCACGCGGATCGTGTGCGTAAAAGATTGCAGATCGGTAAATATTCCTCCGTTTCGACGGCCCTCGATGCAACATCCGGGCCTCGTGTGCTAGGTCTGGGGTATACGAGAACGCGCCGCGGTTCACTGCTGCGCGCTTCATTCCTGACAGGAAGAGGTAGACGGATATGACATCCGCATCCATGAACCGGCGTCGCGGACTCATCGCGGCGGCCGGTGTCTCGGTGGCAGCTCTCGCTTTCGCCGGCTGCACGCCTGGCGGCGGCGGTGGCGAAACCGGCGGTGGCACGCTGACGATCGGCACCACCGAGCAGGTCACGGCGCTCGACCCGGCCGGTTCGTACGACAACGGTTCGCTCGCGGTGCACACGCAGGTCTTTCCGTACCTGTTGAACACCGACTATCAGAGCACCGAAGTGGTGCCCGACCTCGCCGAATCGGCTGAGTTCACCTCCCCGAGCGAGTACACGGTGACGCTTCCCGAAGGCCTCAAATGGGCGAACGGCAACGATCTCACCTCCGCCGACGTGAAGTTCACCTTCGACCGCCAGCTCGCCATCGCCGACCCGAACGGCCCGTCGTCGCTGCTCTACAACCTCGACAGCGTCGATGCTCCCGATGACACGACCGTCGTCTTCAATCTGAAGGCCGAGAACGACCAGGTCTTCCCGAAGATCCTCACGAGCTTCCCCGGCGCGATCGTCGACGACGAGGTCTTCGCGGCCGACGCACTCACTCCCGACGAGGAGATCGTCGAGGCGAACGCGTTCGCCGGGCCGTACGTCATCACGAGCTACGACTTCAACAACCTCATCTCGTACAAGGCGAACCCCGACTACAAGGGTCTCCTCGCTCCGGCGAAGACGGAGACCGTGAACGTCAAGTACTACACCGATGCGTCGAACCTCAAGCTCGACGTGCAGGAGGGCAATATCGACGTCGCGAACCGCACCCTCAGTGCGACCGACATCGAAGATCTCCGCGGCAACGACAACGTCCAGGTCGTCGACGGCCCCGGTGGCGAGATCCGCTACCTGGTGTTCAACTTCAACACCATGCCGTTCGGTGCCACGACGGCCGAAGCCGACCCGGTCAAGGCCCTCGCCGTCCGCCAGGCGATCGCCGACCTCATCGACCGCAATGCCATCTCGGAAGATGTCTACAAGGGCACCTTCTCGCCCCTGTACTCCTACGTGCCCGAGGGGCTCGCCGGCGCGAACGAGGCGCTGAAAGAGCTGTACGGCGATGGCGACGGCGCGCCCGATGCAGACCGGGCCGCCGAACGGCTCGCGGCAGCAGGTGTCACGACGCCGGTCGCGCTCAACATCCAGTACGTGGCCGAGCGCTACGGACCGTCGTCGAGCGATGAGTACGCGGTCATCAAGGAGAACCTCGAGGAGAGCGGCCTGTTCACGGTGAACCTGCAATCCACCGAGTGGGTCCAGTACTCCGAGGACCGCGTTGCCGACCTCTACTCCGTCTTCCAGATGGGCTGGTTCCCCGACTACTCGGATGCCGACAACTACCTCACGCCGTTCTTCCTCAAGGAGAACTTCCTCGTGAACCACTACGACAACCCCGAGGTGAACGACCTGATCCTCGAGCAGGCGGTCACGCAGGACCCGGCAGAGCGCGAAGCACTCATCGGCGAGATCCAGGACAAGGTCGCGGCTGACCTCTCCACGATCCCGTACATGCAGGGAGCCCAGGTCGCCGTTGTCGGAACTGACATCGAAGGGGCCGAAGACACCCTCGACGGCTCGTTCAAGTTCCGGTACGCCGCTCTGTCAAAGGGCTAGTTCCGACTAGAGTCGTTGAAGCTCGACGACGGGGGCGATCTGCTACCGCGGGTCGCCCCCGTTCCCCTGTACCCCGAGGATTCCATGAGCACACTTGACACCGCGCCCGTCGCCGAGGGAGCGCCCGCCGCGGGCCGACCGAAGCCGAAATCGCAGGGCGGTGGGTTCGGCCGCTATCTGCTCGTCCGATTCCTGCTGATCTTCCCGACCATCTTCATCCTCGTCACCCTCGTCTTCTTCCTGATGCGAACGACGGGCGACCCGATCACCGCCGCACAGGGCGGGCGCCTCGGACCCGAGGCCCTTGCCGCGCTCCGCGAGGCTGCAGGCTACGACCGGCCTCTCTTCATCCAGTACTTCGAATACCTCGGCCAGGTGGCGACCTTCGACTTCGGGTCGACGCTCACGACGAACCGTCCGGTCATCGACGTGCTCACCACCTACGGGCCGGCGACGTTCGAGCTCGTTGCCTACTCACTCATCATCGCCTTCGCGGTCGGCATCCCACTCGGCCGCCTCGCCGCCTACCACCGCGACAAGCCGCAGGACGCGGTCTTCCGCGTGCTCGCGATCCTCTGGTACGCCGTGCCGATCTTCTTCGCGGGCCTCCTGCTGAAGCTCATCTTCGCGGTGTGGCTCAAATGGCTTCCCGTCGCAGGGCGCGCAAGCGTGAGCGCCGAACTGCAGATGCAGGTCCTGCCGAACAAGACGAGCTTCTACACGATCGACGCACTGATGACCGGCGACCCCGCGGTCCTCGGCGATGTGCTCGCGCACGCCGTGCTGCCGGCGATCGCCCTCGGCCTGCTCACGGGCGGCATCTTCCTCCGGCTCGTGCGCACGAACGTGATCGGAACGCTCGCGACCGATTACGTCGATGCGGCGCGCTCACGCGGGGTCGCCGAGTCTCGGCTGCTGCGCAAGCACGCCTATCGGCCGGCGCTGATCCCGATCGTCACGGTCATCGGCCTGCAGATCGCACTGCTCCTCTCGGGCGCGGTGCTCACCGAGACCACGTTCGAGTGGAAGGGCCTCGGCTTCATCCTCGCCGAGTTCCTCGAGTCCCGTGACTTCGTCGCCGTCCAGGGCATCGTGGTGCTGCTCGCGGTGATCGTCGCCCTCACGAATTTCGTCGTCGACATCATCGCGGCGTTCATCGACCCGAGGGTGAGGTACTGAGATGACCGCGGCATCCGTCACCCCCGTGCGCCGTCGCCCACTGCGCGATCGGCTTCCGATCGTCCACCAACTCCGGCAGAGCATGGGCCTCCAGCGGGGCATGCTCGTCGCCGGTCTCGTCATGGTCGCGGTGTTCATCCTGTGCTCGATCGTCGCGCCCCTGATCGCCCCGTACGGCTTCGCACAGCGGAAAGACGAGTCGGGCGGGTTCGGTACACAACAGCCACCATCGCCCGAACACATTTTCGGCACCACAGTCGGCGGCTACGACGTGTTCTCTCGCGTCATCTGGGGCACCCAGACCGCGATCCTCGTGATCGTCATCGCCGTGATCCTCTCGATCTTCATCGGCGTGGCGCTCGGCCTCTTCTCCGGCTACTTCGGCGGCTGGCTCGACCGCGTGCTCGTCGTCGTGTGCGACGCGATCTACGCCTTCCCGTCGCTGCTGCTCGCCATCGTGCTGTCGATCGTCATCTCGCAGGGGCAGTCCAACCTGTGGGGCGGCGTGCTCGCGGCGGCCGGGTCCATCACGGTGGTCTTCATCCCGCAGTACTTCCGGGTGATCCGCGCCGAGACGGTGCGCATCAAGGCCGAGGCGTTCGTCGAGTCGGCGAAGGTGCTCGGCGCCTCGAGCACGCGGATCGTGTTCAAGCACGTCTTCCGCAATGCCACGCGCACTCTTCCACTCATCATCACGCTCAACTCGTCGGAGGCGATCCTGACTCTCGCGGCCCTGGGCTTCCTCGGCTTCGGCATCGAGCCGACGGCTGCAGCCGAGTGGGGGTACGACCTGTTCAAGGCGCAATCGGATGTCACGAGCGGCATCTGGTGGACGGCCTTCTTCCCGGGCGCCGCCATCGTCTTCACGGTGCTCGGCATCACCCTCGTCGGCGAGAGCCTCAACGACCTGGCCGATCCGCGGCTCCGGGGGCGCCGCCGCGTCGCACAGGCGGCCGGCGAGGTCGCCGCGACGTCGGTCGTCCCCGGCGGCACGTTGACGGCCGGTCCCGGAGGCCTCGATGGTCTCGAAGACGGCCAATCGTTCGACGAGCACGGGATCGAGGTCAGGCGATGAGCACGGTGGTCGACATCAGGAACCTCGGCGTCTCTTTCGCGACGGATGCCGGGGCGGTCAAGGCGGTCGACGACGTCTCGCTGTCGGTCGCCCGCGGTGAGGTGCTCGCGATCGTCGGCGAGTCCGGCAGTGGCAAGACGGTCACGGCGAAGACGATCCTCGGGCTCCTCCCCGAGACGGCAACGACGAGCGGCGCCGTGGTGCTCTCGAACCGCGAGGGCACTCGCGAGACCGACATCATCAGCCTTTCGACACACCAGCTCCGCGAGGTGCGCGGCACCGACGTCGCCATGGTGTTCCAAGAGCCCTCGACTGCGTTGAACCCGGTGTACACCGTGGGCTGGCAGATCATGGAGGGCATTCGGGCCCACGGCGACGTCTCGAAGAAGGACGCGCGCGCGAAGGCGATCGACATCCTGCGACGGGTCGGCATCCCCGACCCCGAGGAACGTGTCGACCACTATCCGCACCAGTTCTCGGGCGGGCAGAAGCAGCGCGTGGTCATCGCCATGGCGCTCGTGCTCGACCCCGGCCTGATCGTGGCCGACGAGCCCACCACCGCGCTCGACGTGACGGTGCAGGCGGAGATCCTCGATCTTCTTCGGAAGTGCCGAGATGAGTTCGGCACGGCGATCGTGCTGATCACCCACAACATGGGCGTCGTCGCCGATCTCGCCGATCGTGTCGCGGTGATGTACGAGGGCAACGTCGTCGAGCAGGCCGACGTCGAGACGCTGTTCTCGGCTCCGCAAGCCGACTACACGAAAGCCCTGCTCGCCGCCGTGCCGTATGTGGGCCACGGTGCCGCGAGTGCGGTCGAACGCGTAGCCGCGCGGGCCGCGGGATGGGCCGAGCTGACCCCCGTCGTCGAGGCGCGCGGACTTGAGATCTCGTATCCGGGCCGATTCGGCCGGCCGGGGTTCCGCGCCGTCGATGGCGTCGACTTCGTCATCCGACCGGGGGAGGTGCTCGGTCTCGTCGGCGAGTCCGGCTCGGGCAAGACGACCATCGGCCGTGCGATCGCAGGGCTCACGAAGGTCACCGGAGGATCGCTGCGCGTGCTCGGCGCGGAGATGAACGGAATCCGCGAGCGGAATTTCCGTCCGCTCCGCAGTCGGCTCGGATTCGTGTTCCAAGACCCGGCTTCGAGCTTCAATCCGCTCCTGACGATCGCCGAGTGCGTCGCCGAGCCGCTCATCATCCACGGCCGGGCGAAAGACGCCAATGCAGCCCGAGCACGGGTGAACGAGCTGCTCGAGGCCGTGCAGCTGCCACGCGCATACGGCGACCGCTACCCTCACGAGCTGAGCGGCGGCCAGCGACAGCGTGCCAGCCTTGCGCGCGCGCTCGCGCTCGAACCCGAACTGCTCATCGCCGATGAGCCGACCTCGGCGCTCGACGTCTCGGTGCAGGCTCGCGTGCTCGAGCTGTTCGCCGAACTCCAGCGCGAGTTCGGCTTCGCGTCGCTCTTCATCAGTCATGATCTCGCCGTGGTCGACCTGCTCGCCGATCGCATCGGCGTGCTCTACCGCGGCTCGCTCGTCGAGGAGGGCACCGGTGCCGAGGTGCTCGGAGCTCCGAAGCATCCGTATACCCAGCGCCTGCTCGCGTCCCTCCCGGTACCCGACCCGGTCGCCCAAGCCGAGCGCCGCGCGGAACTCCGGCGCATTCGGGAGGCGAGCTGATGACCGGTGCCGCGCACCGTTATCCCATCGTGCTGAGCGATCTCTCGATCGAATACCCCGCCCATGGAGCGAGCGCCGCCCACGTCGCACTGCACGGGATCTCGCTCAGGGTCGCGCCTGGCGAGGTGCTCGGAATGCTCGGCAGCGCAGGCAGCGGCAAGAGCACTCTCGCGAAGGTGCTCTCCGGCGTCGCCTTCGAGCCGCGCACCGGCGACGTGCGACCGGTGATCACGGGCGGCGAGGCGACGGTGCTCGGCCACCAACTTCGCGGTCTTCCGAAGCGAAAGCTTCCCGAGTACCGCTTCCACGTGGGGTACCTGCCGCAGGATGCCGCGTCGAGCCTGCCGCCCGACCGCACGGTCGCCGAGATCGTCGGCGAACCGATTCTCGAACGCGACCGTCGGTACAACCGCCACGCGCTCACGAACCGGGTGGCGACGATGATCGACAGCGTGCGGCTGCCGCTCGGCATGCTCGATCGGTTCCCCTACGAATTGAGCGGCGGCCAGCGCCAGCGCGTCGCGCTCGCCCGCGCGCTCGTGCTCGGCCCGTCGGTGCTCATCGCCGACGAGCCGACCGCCGGCATCGATCTCACCGTGCGGGACGCGGTCGCCCAGCTCATCCGCGACCTGCGCGAGCAGCACACGTTCTCGGCGATCATCATCAGCCATGACCTGCCGGTGCTGCGCCGCACCGCCGACCGCATCGCCGTGCTCGACAAGGGCGAGCTCGCCGCGATCGGCACGATCGACGAGGTCTTCGACGATCCGCGGCATCCGTATGTCATGGCACTCGCGGGTGCACTCGACGCCGGACACGCGGTGATCGACGAGCTGGACTCCGGCCCACTCGCGTGACGGATGTCGCGGCCGCTCGGGGGCCGGCACGAATTGGGAGTCGGGCACTCCCTTTGCTAGAGTATCGATGCTGAACAAGCGATCCTCCATAGCTCAATTGGCAGAGCAATCGGCTGTTAACCGATAGGTTCTTGGTTCGAGTCCAAGTGGGGGAGCCGCAGAACCCCGTCCTTCCCGAGAAGGACGGGGTTTCTTGTGTTAACCCGGTCGGCGCTGCCATCAGCCGGTACGACGCCTAGATCATCGATGCATAGAACCGCAAGGTATAATGATCGATGGATCGGGGTGTCATGAACATCGACAAAGACCTGGTGGCCGCGATGGCGACACCGCTCGTGCTTGCGATCCTCGTCGAGGGCACGAGCTACGGCTATGCGATCCTCAAGCGGGTCCGTGAGCTCTCCGGCGGCGATCTCGAATGGACCGACGGAATGCTGTATCCGCTGCTCCACCGGCTCGAGCGAATGGGCTGCATCCGCGCCGAGTGGGGCGTCTCGCCCGAGGGCAGGCGCCGCCGCTATTACAAGATCACCGAGGTCGGTCGCGCCCAGCTGGCGGAGCAGCGGCGGCAATGGGACACCGCGACCCGCACTCTCGGCGGGCTGTGGGAAATGGCAGTTCCAGTGGCAGGGGCATGAGCATGGATTCCGTCGAGCACCAGATCGACCAATGGCGCGCCGCGGTCCTTCGGGGTCGTGCGGTCGACGGAGGCGACGCCGACGAGCTCGAAGGCCATCTGCGGGAGCAGATCGAAGAGCTCGAGAGTGCCGGACTCTCGGGCGATGAGGCCTTCCTCATCGCGGTCAAGCGGCTGGGTGAGGTTGACCTCATCACCGCGGAGTTCGCTCGCGAGCACAGCGATCGGCTCTGGAAGCAGCTCGTGATGTCACACCCTGACGAGAGCGGGCAGCAGGCGGTGCTGACGATGCTCGGCTTCGCCTTGGTCACCGCCGTGCTCATCCAGGTCGCTCGCCTTCTCGCCCAGGTTCCCGGCTCGAGCAGCGCGTGGTTCCTGCGGGACCTCAGCCTCTTCGTCCTGCCGGTGCTCGCGACGTTCTTCGCGGTGGTCAGACGGATGCCGTTGAGACCCGCCGTCAGCCTCGTCGGGGCAGTGGCCGTGCTCGCAGTGGCCGTCAACGTCTTCCCGTTTCCTCCGGGTTCGAGCACCGACCTGCTCGTCGCGATTCATCTCCCGTTCGCGCTCTGGTTCGTCGTGGGTGTCGCCTATGTCGGGGGAGACGTGCGATCAGCCGCCAGGCGCATGGACTTCATCCGATTCACCGGCGAGTGGGCGATCTACTATGCGCTGATCGCCCTCGGCGGCGCGGTGCTGCTCGGCCTGACCAGCCTCGTGCTCACGCCGATCGCCCCCGACGCGATCCCGGAGGTCATGACCTGGGTCGTTCCATCGGGAGCCGCGGGAGCTGTGGTCGTGGCAGCGTGGCTCGTCGAGGAGAAGAAGAGCGTCATCGAGAATCTCGCGCCGGTGCTCACCGCCATCTTCACGCCGTTGTTCGCCGTCATGCTGCTGGTATCGGCGATCGGATACCTCGCGGCAGGCGTCGGGCGCGACTTCGACCGCGACCTGCTGACCGTGTTCGACGTGCTCCTGCTCGTCGTCCTCGGCCTCGTGGTCTACGGCATCTCGGCGCGTGACACGAACCGCCCGGCCGGCTTGATGGATGTGCTCCGCCTGGTGGCGGTCATCGCCGCCGTCGTGCTCGATATTCTCGTGCTCGGCTCGATGCTCGCCCGCGTGGGCGAGTTCGGGTTCACCGCCAACCGCGTGGCGGCACT